>JANRKT010000216.1:0-22985 GCA_033763355.1 Chitinophagaceae bacterium
GCCGATCCGATGATCAGGCAACTGCCGCCGGTTCCGGCGCAATAAGCAAGAAAGGTCCAGAATGCATGATCGGTTGGATAGGTCTGCATGTCATACATACCCATGCCTGCAGCAACAAGGGGCACATTGTCAACAACGGATGATAATAAACCGATAGCTATTACAATGGCATACATGTTGCCGATATGTTTATCCATCCACGCTGCAAGGTCTGCCAACTGGTGGGTAGATTCCAGCGCTGAAATAGCTACAAGGATACCGAGGAAGAACAAAACACTCGGCACATCTGCTTTTCTTAATGCATGCACAACAGAATATACGCTCTTGTCTTCATCATTTTTGCTTTTATGAATGATCTCAGTCACCACCCAGAGAATGCCTAACCCAAACAGTATCCCCATAAAAGGGGGAAGGTGGGTTATGGTTTTAAACACCGGTACAAAAATGAGTGCGCCGACGCCGAGCCACAGTATCAGGTTCTGTTCAAAACTGCTTGCTTTGCTTTTCTGGATGTTTTCGCTGATCTCTGTGCTTTCAATTTTTCCTTTTATGGTAAAAGAGAGAAAAACAAGCGGCACGATTATACAGACAAGGCTTGGCAGGATGAGTTGCAGCATGATACTTCCGGTAGTAATCTGGCCGCCTATCCATAACATGGTTGTGGTTACATCTCCTATTGGCGTCCATGCCCCGCCTGCATTGGCGGCTATCACCACCATGCCTGCAAAGAACATCCTCGTTTGCCTGTCGCTTATCAGTTTCCTCAATAAAGAAACCATTACAATGGTTGTGGTGAGGTTGTCAAGTACAGCTGAAAGGAAAAACGCTACAAAACTTATTATCCAGAGCAGTTTCCGTTTGTCCTTGGTTCTTATTTTGCTTGTTATTACTTCAAAGCCGTCGTGGGCATCAATCAGTTCAACAATCGTCATGGCGCCCAGTAAAAAAAAGAGGATGCCTGATATTTCCCCGAAATGCCCGTAAAGTTTTTCTGAAACGAGGTTGGTATCTTTTGTTCCCATTATATAAATGGCCCAGCAGAGCACACCGGTGAGCAATGCGCTTGCAGTTTTATTGATCCGGATGGGATGCTCCAGCGCTATGGCAATATAGCCGATGATAAATGTTGCAATGATGAGTATATACATGGTGAAGGTTTATTTTGTAGTCAGTATGATCATCCTTCACACATTGCCCGCAACCGCATGATGGGACAAGTTAAGCGAAAGCGGGAATATTTCAGCAGGAAATAATGAAAGGCCTTTTGTTGCCGGCATGACAAACAAACTGAGGCACTACAGTATAATTTTTATACTAAGTCTGGAACGGTAATTTTTTGTAACCATAAACTTAAGCCCGGATTTAAACCTCAGGAAAAATATTATCGTAGTTTTAGCCAATGAACCACATTGCATTGCAGGATGAAACGGTTAAAGAAAAATTATTCCCTTTCACCCTTACCCGTTCTGCTGCTGACATCAGAACAGGTATTTTAACCATACGTGAAAAATGGGAACGGATATTTCAAAAAAACCCGCTGTACCTGCAGGCAGCAGATGGTGAGCAAAAGCTTGCCATCAATGCCAATATCATCCCTTCAGAAAAATATGCCGGATTGCTTTTTTCAGATAAAAACAATTCCGGCAGCGTCCCTTATGAGTCAGTAAGGGTGCTGGAACACCCCTGGCATATTTTTGAATTCAATGATTGGGCGATAAGGGAAGATTTTACGCTCATTACATCCGGCAGGACATCGCAACCCGTTTCATCATCCAATAAATTAACCGCCCCGGAAAACGTCTTTCTTGAAGAAGGCGCACAAGTTGAGCATTGCATATTAAATGCATCAGCCGGCCCTGTTTATATTGGTAAAAATGCTTTGGTGATGGAAGGCGCCATGATACGGGGGCCCGTTGCAATTTGTGAAGGCGCTGTAGTAAAAATGGGAACTGCAATTTATGGAGCCACTACCATCGGCCCCAACTGTACCGTTGGCGGAGAAATAAAAAACGCTGTACTGTTCGGCAATTCCAATAAAGCGCACCATGGATATCTTGGGGATTCGGTAATCGGGGAGTGGTGTAACCTTGGTGCAGGCACATCCAATTCAAACATGAAGAACACGGCACGTGAAGTGAAAGTATGGAACATGGCCAGGAAGCAATTTGATATTGCAGGCACCAAATGTGGTTTGCTGATGGGTGATTATTCCCGCTGCGCCATCAATACTTCTTTTAATACCGGAACGGTAGTGGGTGTTTGCGCCAATATTTTCGGCTCGGGTGATTTAACGCCAAAATACATCCCCAATTTTTCATGGGGACTGGAAGCAAAGTATAAATTTGAAAAAGCCATTGAAGAAATCAGGGCCTGGATGAAAATGAAAAATAAATTGCCTTCCGAAGAACAGGTAAAGGCCTTACATCATATTTTTGAGCATTACTAAACAAACTTTATTATGAGAAAGCAAATTGCGGCAGCCAACTGGAAAATGAACCTTACATACGGGCAGGCAAAAGAATTATTAGACCAGGTACTGGACGCCGGTATTGCATTAACCGAAAACCGGCAGGCGGTTTTTGCAGTTCCTTTTCCTTACCTGCGTTTGGCAAGAAAGAAAGTAAAGAAAAAGGATAATTATTTTGTAGCGGCACAAAACTGTTATAACAAAAAATCCGGCGCATATACCGGGGAAGTTTCAGTTGAAATGCTCCAATCTCTCGGGGTTGACTTTGTAGTGCTCGGCCACTCTGAGCGCAGGGAATATTTTAATGAGAGCAATCAAATGCTTGCAGAAAAGATCAACCTTGCTTTAGAATGTGAACTCACCCCCATATTTTGTTGCGGCGAACCATTGCAGATACGTGAAGCGGGCACCCAAAACAGTTATGTGGAAAAGCAATTGCAGGAAAGCCTTTTTCATCTTTCCACCGATCAGGTACAAAAGATAGTAATTGCATACGAACCCATCTGGGCGATTGGCACAGGTAAAACAGCTACCTCCCTGCAGGCGCAGGAAATGCATGCCTTCCTGAGGGATGTGCTGGCAAAAAAATTCGGAATGGCCATAGCCGAAAACATAAGCATACTTTACGGCGGTAGTGTTAAAGCAAACAATGCCAAAGAACTTTTTTCACAAAAAGATGTTGATGGCGGCCTTGTAGGCGGGGCTTCGCTGCAGGCGCAGGAGTTCATTGCCATTATCAATGCGCTTAAATAATGCCGTTAAAACGGAGCACAACCCTGCAACCCCTTTCGCGGCAGCATCACAACGGGCTGTTGTTTTGTTTGCTGTTGAAAAAAGGAATAAGGAACAATATATCTCCCCGGATATTGCAGGACTTTTGCATGTATTTCCGGCAAAACGATCTTGCCGGGCATTTCCGTCTGGAAGAAGAATGTCTGGCGCCACTGCCAAAAAGATTTCATGCGCTGCAGAACGGCATAGGCAAAATGATAGAAGAACATGAAGAGATCATGAAATTATTTGCTGCAATCGGCCAAAGTCCTTCAACTGAACATATCACAAAGCTGTACCATTTAATTGAATCGCATATTCGCTTTGAAGAGCGTTCTTTATTTCCCCTCCTTGAAGCAACATTGCCTCCGGGAGAACTTGCTGTTATCGGAAAAGCGCTTGCACATAGCGAAGAACATAACTGTATCAGCTACCCGGTTAAATTCTGGGAATAAAAAATGATATAGCTGTTCTGAAAATAATCCGCTAAGCCGACGTGCAGGTATAAGCATAGCAGCTATAGGTTTTCATCCCATCCTTCAACAATACTTGTCCGTTCATGCCCAAACCCTAAATTGCAGTAAGTACAACATTTTAATTATGGCTAAAATACTGGTATTGTTTGCACACCCGGCGCTGGAAAAATCAAGGGTGCACAAAAGGATGTTGAGGCGCATACCGCAAACAGAAAATGTATTGCTGAATGATTTGTATGAAACCTATCCTGACCTGGATATTGACATCAGGGCTGAACAGCAATTGCTGTTACAGCATGACATTATTATCTGGCAGCACCCTTTTTACTGGTACAGCGCCCCTGCTATCATCAAACAATGGATTGACCTGGTGCTGGAACACGGGTGGGCCTACGGAACCGGCGGAAAGGCATTGGCCGGGAAATTGATATTCAATGCCATCTCATCCGGCGGTTCGTTTGAAGCCTATTCCAAAAACGGGAGGAACCGGTTTACCATTAAAGATTTCCTGCTGCCGTTTGAGCAAACGGCAGTTTTGTGCAACATGAATTACCTGCCGCCTTTTGTTGTACCGGGTACGCACAGGCTAAGTAACGACGCAATAGAACTGTACGCCCTGCAATATGAACAGTTGTTGGTGTCGCTTTCTCATAACCGCATTAGCCCAGATGAATGGGCCGGTGTGAATTACCTGAATGAACTTGTTCCTATTCCTCAAACCATTCAATCCTGAAAGAAATGGACCAGCATTCTTTTTTATTCCAGGCCATGGTTTACCTCGCTGCGGCAGTCATCATGGTGCCCGTTGCAAAAAAATTAGGGCTGGGTTCGGTACTCGGCTACCTGTTAGCAGGCGTTGTTATCGGGCCTGCCTTGCTGGGATTTATCGGCAAGGAAGGGCAGGACATCATGCACTTTGCAGAATTCGGCGTAGTAATGATGCTCTTTATCATTGGCCTTGAACTGGAACCTGAGTTGCTGTGGAAATTGCGCAAGCCCATTATTGGCCTCGGCGGATTACAGGTGCTGATTACAGCGGTGGTAATTGCCGGTATTGCTTTGGCTTTCGGTCTGTCGTGGAAACCTGCCCTGGCATTGGGTATGATATTGTCGCTTTCATCAACTGCAATTGTGCTGCAAACGCTTAATGAAAAGGGATTGATGAAATCGTCTGCCGGGCAAAGCTCATTTTCTGTTTTATTGTTCCAGGATATTGCCGTAATACCCATGCTGGCCCTGTTTCCTTTACTGGCAACTTTTAAAAAGGAAAACACTGCGGCTGCAGATCATGGGACCACCGGTTGGGTTTCATCCTTGCCCGGCTGGGGGCAAACACTGGTTGTGCTGGGTTCGGTAGCGGTTATTATCATAGCCGGCCGTTACCTGGTAAGGCCTTTGTTCAGAATAGTAGCAGCAACAAGATTAAGGGAGTTGTTTACTGCAACGGCGTTGTTGCTGGTGGTGGGTATTGCGGTGCTGATGACCTTTGTGGGTTTAAGCCCTGCATTAGGAACTTTTCTTGCAGGTGTGGTACTGGCCAACAGCGAATACCGCCACGAACTGGAAAGTGATATTGACCCTTTCAAAGGATTATTGCTCGGCCTGTTTTTTATAGCTGTTGGCGCTTCAATAGATTTTAACCTCATCCTTCAAAACCCCGGAACTATTATTGGTTTGGTATTGCTGCTGATGTTGGTTAAGGCCGTTGTTTTATTTGTACTGGGCAGAATATTTAAAATGGGTATTGACCAGAATATGCTTTTTGCTTTTGCACTGAGCCAGGTGGGCGAATTTGCGTTTGTATTGTTTTCTTTTTCGCTGCAGGAAGGTATTTTACCCAAACGGGTCACAGATATCATGATGGCGGTGGTGGCCATCAGCATGGGATTAACGCCGCTGGTAATGCTCATCAATGAAAAATTCATTCAGCCCTTTGCAGGAACCAAAACATCTGCATCAGAAAAAGAAGCCGATGCTATAGATGAACGCAACCCTGTTATCATTGCCGGCTTCGGCCATTTCGGCAATACGGTAGGCCGTTTTCTCCGGGCACATGGCATAGGCGCCACCATCCTCGATATTGATTCAGACCGGGTAGACCTGCTGCGAAGAATGGGTTTTAAAGTGTATTACGGCGATGCGTCGAGATACGATTTGCTGCATGCTGCAGGGGCTGCACATGCAAAGCTTATTATTATTGCACTTGAACCGGCAGAAAAAAGACTGGAGATGATTGAGACAATTAAAAAACATTTTCCCGACCTGCGCATGCTGGTAAGAGCAGAAAACCGTTTTGATGCATACGACCTGATGAATGCGGGCATGCTGCATGTATACCGGGAAACGGTTGATACGGCATTGCGTGTGGGTGTTGATGCCATGAAGTTCCTGGGCCACAGAACCTATTCTGCCAAACGTGCCTCAAGAACTTTTTTGAAATATGATGAACAGAATTTAAAGAAACTGGCATCCATCCGGGAAAATGAACAGTACATCAATACGGCAAGAGAACTCATTGAAGAGCTTGAAAAAATCATACAGGCCGATATGCAGGATAAAACCCTGAGCACAGATACCGGTTGGGATGAAGACACGCTGATTGCTGATGCAGCGGGCGGGGGATTAAGCGTAAAAAGCTAGACCGTTGCCGGCATCAGAATTTAACCGGAACCTCTGCAGCATCAAATGCATTTAGTTTATCCAGGTCAAGAATGGTAGTAGCGCCGTCCTCACTGGGGTGGTACATCATTTTAAATTTTGCGCCGTAAACAAATTCTTTAAAAGTATATGATGTCCTCGCTACAACGGTATTGGAGTATTCATCATCATACCCTTTTAAAAAAACCAGCATTTCTGCATCAGAGAGTGCAATGTCTTCTTTTGTAAGGTTAAACAGCGGGCTTGTCTCATCAATGGGGTGTACAATCGTCCAGTTAAGGGTTAGTGTATTGGCCCTGGATAATTCAAGGTTTAAACTGTAAAACTGGTTTTTCATCACCCCGTTCACATTTACTTCCATGGCCAGGTTCACTTTTATCTCCACATCGGTTAAAAAATGTTTCTTATAAGGCGCCAATCTGAACATTAAAGCAACACCATCTTTGTATGGGGCAAAAAGCGCTTTTTCGCTGAACACAAGATAAGAACGGGGTTTTGAGAAACGGCCATACATCAGTCCCGTGGCAAGGGCAAACATCAGCAACCCAAGTAAAGATTCAATAGCAGCTACAGCATTGGCCGCAAAGCCCGAGGGATAAACATGCCCGTACCCGACTGTGGAAAGTGTTTGTGCACTGAAGAAAAACGCCTCTAAAAATTTTCCGGGTAAGGTTTTTGCATCCATTCCGCCGAGGTTGTCAATGCCGATAAGCGTGTAAACGGTGGCAAACAGCAAATTCACCACCAGGTAAAACAGTACAATAATCCCTAAAAATTTCCATACGGGCACCTTAAGCATGAACTGAAAAATACTTGAGCGTTTAAGCCAACTCACCCCTTTAATATGTATATTGGGTTGCCCGTCTTTATTGAAAAACCTGTCGGCATTGCTGTTGCTGTTGCGGCCAAACCCGGTATTTTCGTCTGTAGCAGCTTTGGTATTGATTTTTCTCAATAAAGCCATACAAAAAGCGTTTAAAAAATTTATTCTTTTATTTGTGAAATTAAGTTTTTAGGATGACAGGATTGCCGGCAGGGAAAAACCATTAACTCATTAAGCAAGAAACAACTACATGAATTTTAAGGAATCAGTATTTAAAAGCCTGTTGTGGAGGGCTGTGTACTTTTTTTCCTCTCTGGTTCTTAACATCGGTATTGCCCGTTATTTTGAAGCGTCTGTATCAGGCTGGATCTATTACATGATCAATTTCTGGTCACTCTTTGTATTGGTGCTCAGCCTTAGTTTTGAGGGGGGCATGGGGTATTATGCTGCCCGAAAAGAAATCCCCTCAGGTAAGCTTGTTGCGCTTTCGCTGTTGTGGTCGGTAACAGGAGGCCTGCTTTCTTTTGGTTTTTTTACACTCGTTCCCACCAATGCAAATAAGTTTATATATGAAAAGTACTTCAGCATCATATCAGCCGCTTATATTACCGGCTATCTGCTCATAACATTTTTTGTGGTATTGTTCAATGCACGCAAAAATTTCGTTACCCCTTTTCTTGTTCATACGGTATTTAATCTCTTGATGTTTTTAATTATACCCTGGAGCAGCAGTCCCGTTCACCATGTACTGGGCAACATGACTTACATAGCCCTTTACTTTACCGGCTTTTTTCTGCAGGGCCTGTTGTTTATGTTTTTGTTTACCTCCCGTTATACTGAAAGGAGCGAAATGTCATTGCCGGCCTCCAAAGACGTATCTCTTATAGCCCGTTATTCATTGCAGGCTTTTGTGGCCAACCTCTTTGGCTTTCTTTTAATGCGGCTGGATTACTGGTTTGTTGAATATTACAGCGATGCACCCTCGCTGGGTAATTATATTCAGGTTTCCAAAATGGCGCAGCTGTTTTTTATTATACCAACTACTCTTTCTGCAGTGGTATTTCCTTTTACCGCAGCCAAAGAAGATGAAGAGAATAAAGAAAAAAGGATTACAAGCCTTTGCAGGATGATTTTTCTTGTATCAACGGCCGGTTGCCTGCTGCTGGCCGCAAGCGGTAAATGGCTCTTCCCTTTCCTTTTCGGTAATACATTCAGTAAAATGTATCTACCCTTTGTTTTATTAACCCCGGGAATTATCGCATTGTCCATGCATTACTCACTTACCGCTTATTTTGCAGGCAAAAATAAAGTGGTGGTAAACATTGCCGGCTCTTTGCTTAGCCTGACCATTATTGCGATAGGCGATTTTTTAGTTATCCCGGTTTATGGAATAGCAGGTGCTTCTGCAGTAAGCAGTGTGGGCTACAGCGCTTATTTTCTTTTCCTGGTTTATTTTTTTGGCAAAACGCACCGTTCATCCCTGTGGGATTTTATCTTCATCAGGAAAAGCGATATAGAAAACCTGCAGGGCCTGGTAATGGGTTTTATAAAAAGATAAAAAGTAAGCTGCTTAACCTTCTCACTAAACCACATGAAGCATATACTTATTCTACCCAGCTGGTTCCCTACAAGGGTTACCCCTTTGGCGGGGGATTTTATTGAGCGGCATGCAATAGCCATTTCCCGGTACCATAAAGTAACCGTTTTGTTTACCGTGAAGGATGTAACGGCAAAAAAAGCGGAATGGGCGGAACTGAAATTCAATAACAATTTTACTGCATGGATATATTATTACCCCGGCCTTAATATTCCTTTCGTAAAAAAAGTGGCTGCTGCCAGGCAAAGGTTTTCAATATTGAAACAAAAGTTTGAAGAACTGTTTACCAAAAAAATGCCTGACCTGGTGCATGTACATGTGGCTTATCCCGCCGGTTTATTTGCTTTATACCTGAAAAAAACAAAAAAACTCAATTATGTGCTTTCTGAGCAAAACGGAATGTACATGCCCCAATACGATCATTTTCACAAACCCGGTTATTTTGAGAGAAAGGCAACAAAAATGATATTCGCCAATGCCATTGCGGTACATGCTGTTTCAAAAGCGCTTGCCGGTGCATTGATAAACCTGAAACTTGTTACCAGCCAGCCTGTTGTTATTCCCAATGTGGTGGATACGGACTGGTTCAATTACACCGCTCAAAACAAAAACGGCCTTGTGCATTTCATTCATGTTTCTACATTAACCAACCAGAAAAACCCTGATGGAATGCTGAAGGCGCTGGCAATGGTAAAGGAAAAACGTTCTGATTTTACACTTACGGTTATCGGGCCTGTTACAAAACAGCTCAGGTTGCTTACCAAAAAACTGGGACTGAATGACCATGTAAAATATGCAGGGGAAGCAACTTACCAGGGTGTGGCAAACGGTATTAAAAAATCAGATGCCATGCTCTTTTTTACCCGCTACGAAACTTTTGGATGTGTGATTGCAGAATCGTTGTGCTGCGGTGTGCCTGTAATTGTATCTGACCTTGATGTGACCCGTGAGAACATTACCGATCTGCACAATGGCGTATTGGTGCAGCCCGGCAATGAGAAAGACTTTGCCGGTAAAATACTTGCTTTCATGAACGGCGATTATAGTTTTAATCCGGTACAGATAGCAGAAGAGGCAAAAGATAAATTCAATTATGCAAGGGTGGGGAAGATGTTTGACGAATGGTACAACAGCTTATTACCCTGATTTTATTGTTATGCAAACCAGTTTGCTGAAATACCTGCGTTGCCCTTTTACCAAAACCGGGCTGGAACTTACTGTAATTAAAAGCGGGGCTTCAGGAGATGTTGAAGAAGGCTGGCTTTTATCAGGCGGCGGATATATTTTCCCGGTTATTAAAGGGATACCGCGTATGCTCCCTGAAAGTTTTACAGATCATAAAGATTTTTTGCAAAAACATTTACCGGGTTATGATGAACATGCCAGCCTCATTAAAAGCAAATACGGCCGGGTAATTGATGCTGCTGTAAAACGTAACAGCCCCACCAAAAAAAGTTTTTCATTTGAATGGGGTTTATTGAAAAGCGTTAATGACACCCGCATCTGGAATTATAATAAGGAGGCTTTTAAAGAGCAATTGTTTGCCGAGCTTGACTCAGGCGAAGAGGATTTGAAAAATAAAGTAACTGTTGATGTTGGGTGTGGTCACGGCCAGTCATCTTATTATTTATCTCAGGCGTCAGCGTTGTGCATAGGTATGGACCTTGGCGCTAGTGTAGAAAAGGCGGCAGCGCAATTTCAAAACAATAATCTTCATTATATTCAGGCCGACCTGCACCATCCCCCGTTTGCTGATGGCACTTTTGATGTTGTTTACTCCAGCGGCGTATTGCACCATACACCCGATACAGCCAATGCATTTAACATAACGGGCAGACTTTGTAAAGCAGGGGGTACTTTTTGTGTGTGGCTTTATCATCCTTTCAATAACAATATTCACCGCTTTATGCGAATGTTAAGACGGGTTACTGTTTATTTGCCCCTGAGGCTCCAGTTCTGGCTGTATATGTTTTTTCTTATGCCTTTGCACAAGATCATTTCCTGGTTAAAGGGCAAACCCAAATCCTGGAGGGAAATCATGATCAACCAGCTGGATATGTTAAGCCCACGTTACCGTTTTGAACATACGCATGATGAAGTTGAGGAATGGTTTCACAAACAGGGCTATGGTAATTGTAAAGTAACCAGCTCAGGCCAGATGGGGTTTTCTATAAAAGGGGTAAAATCTTCTTAAAGCCTGCACTTAATTCTTCAGCTTATTCACCAGTTCTACATATTCCTGCATGGCAGTTTCGTTGCTTTTTCCTTTCAGGGAAGCCCAGGCATCATACTTTGCTTTTGCTACAAAGTCAAAGGGATTAGCAGGCGGGTCTGCCATGTTATCGCCTTCAGTAGCCTGTTTGTATAAGGAGTAAAGTTGCAGTAAAGTATCGTTGCTGGGTTTTTCGGCTAAGGTTTTGCTTTCAGCCACGGCTTTATCAAACAGTTCTTTTGTTTCCATTTCGCAGGAGGTTTCTGCGAATGTAAGGCAAAAGCCGCCTGAAACTCTTCGGGCAGCAGATATTTATTTTATGGGTTGCTTTATAATTTCCCGCTTTTTTTTCCCTTCTTCTTTTGTTTTGGCCTGAAGGCTTTTTCAAAACAATGATGAGGGTTTGAAATTTCTTAAAATCCGGTTACTTACTTTCTCCGTAGTATTTCATAACTGACGTCGAACAGCCGAAGCGGAAACATTTTTCAATCATTATAAAAACTCAACCAAAAATGAAAAAGTTGTTATTGCCTGCCATTTCATTTTTTATTCTTGCTGCATGTAACAGCGGCGCTGATCAATCAGCTGCATCAACAAATGAAACAGGCGCTGGCGCCACTCCTGCAGAAAGCAAACAGGAACGGAACAAAAAAGTTGTAATGGCCAGTATGGAAAGCTTTATGAAAGGCGACCTTGACGGCACATTTAAAGACGCTGCTGCCGCTTTTATTGATTATGGCGACGGCAGTACTCCGCCGATGACCAATGTTGACAGCATTAAGGGATTTATAAAAATGCTTTTGGCTTCTGTTGAAAATTATAAAGGAGAAAATTTAAAGTACTATGCTGACGGGGACTATGTGCTTGTTCATGGCGACTGGGGCGGGGTATTTAAAAAAGACCTGATGGGTATTAAAGCTACAGGCAAACCAGTGAAATTTAAAGATGTTGACATTTTTAAATTCAATGATGAAGGTAAAATCACAGAGCACTACGCAGTACAGAATTTACCCGCCACACTGATGGCTGCAGGTGCGATGAAGTAACGGGTCCCGGAAGGTATTTTTTGTTCATCGCATTTTTTTTGTTCAAAACAAAAAACATAGTCATGAAGTATGTTATGTTTTACATCATGCTTGCAGCCATCATTGCAGGTTGCAGCAATGAGAATGAAGGCGGCGAAAGCGGCACGAAAGACAAATCAGTGTCTTCAGGCAAAAGCATCGCAGACAGCATGAAGGAAGACCAGAATGTGGTTTATAAATCAGGAGATGCTGCCGGGTGGCCAAAGGACCAGGATGCCGTAATTGCTGCGCCCAAAAATCACAAGATTGTACTGGAGAATGACAGGGTAAGGGTTTTGGAAGTAATGGTTTCTCCCAGTGAAAAGGAATCTCTGCATCACCATCATTGGCCAAGTGTATTATATGTAATGCAATCGGGTGATTTTATTGATTACGATGCCGGCGGCAGCATTACTTTCGACAGCAGGCAGGTAAAACCTTCACTGGTTTATCCCTTAGCCATGTGGAAGGAACCCGAAGCCCCGCATTCTATTGAGAACTTAAGTAAATCAGTTACGGTAAAGCTTATAAGAATCGAGCTGAAGAATTAGCATGAATGTCATATTCAGCCATTCAAAATTTATCATCCAAAAATTCTGAAAGCATCAGTAATGTAATTCACGCTTTTTAATACATATTCTTTTTCAAACTATAAATTTTAAAACTATGGGTACACTTACCGCAATCAGCCATGCTACAATTGTAGCCAATATGTATAAAGCTTTTCAAAAAGGGGATATCCCTTACCTTATTAGCCAGGTAACAGATGATTGTGAATGGCATGTAATGGGGGACCCTGTTTTGCCCCACGGCGGAACTTATAAAGGCAAAAACGATATTGGCCTTTTTTTCGAAACCATGAATGACCACTTTGAGTTTACTGAGTTTACACCCAACAGCATCAATGAAATAAATGATGAAGAGGTGGTGGCGCTGGGGCACATGACGGTCAGGTCAAGGGCAACAGGAAAATCAGACGGAACCAACTGGACCATGCACATCAGGTTCAGGGATGACAAAGTGTTTTATTTTCATGATTATTATGATTCAGTAAAATTTGCTGAAACAATGAAGCAGCCCGGCAGTGATTCAAATAAAAATGTTGCAAGGGTAAACCATATTTATGAATCTTTCGGAAGAGGTGACATTCCCGCTATTCTTGATGAACTTGCCGATGATGTGCAGTGGGAACAATGGGCCGACAATACAGCACAAAAAGCAGGAGTTCCATGGTTGCAGGCACGGAAAGGGAAATATGAAGTATCGGAATTTTTCAAAATTATAGGAACGTTTAACATAAAAGATTTCAGGGTACTTTCTGTAATGGGCAACGGAAACCAGGTAGCCGCTGAATTTATCATTGAAGCTGACGTTCCTTCAACCGGGGGCTATTACCGCGATGAAGAAATGCACTTATGGACATTTAATGATGAAGGAAAAGTTACAAGACTGAGGCATTATGCAGATACAGCCAAACATACTGCAGCGGCAGGGATCAATAACTGACTGTAACCGTTCCTGCTTTTTTTAAAATCATTAGTAACCTAAAAAAAATAAATATGAGCAAGATTGTAGTTTTTTTTGAAATAGCCGGGTTCACACAGCAACATTATGATAATGCTGTAAGAGAACTGGAAGCACAGGGCAAATTGCGCAATGCTGAACGGCCGTCCCATGTGGCTTTTCAGAGGGATGATAAATGGTGTGTGGTGGACGTATGGAATTCTGAAGAAGCATTTATGGATTTTGGCAAAAACACACTGGGGCCCATTTTTCAAAGCCTGGGCCTGAACCCGCCACAGCCCCAAATTTACCCCGCTCATCACTTCATAGGTTCTGCTATTGAAGAGTTTATGGAAGCCTGAACAATTGGTTTAAAAGTTAAAGTTCCGGGTATTAAAAAAATCCGGAACTTTTGTTTAAATTCTTTTATATGGAACAAGCAACAGTGGAAAGAAAAGTTTCCATCACACGTCAACCCGATCCTTCACAAATCATGCAGATTGGCCTGGGCTTCTGGGCCTCCAAAACATTACTGGCAGCCGTAAATTTTCAGTTGTTCACTATCCTTGCTGAAAAAAAGAAATTAAGCGCTGCGCAGATAAAAGACATACTTAACCTTAATTGCACCAGCCGCAATGTTTATGATTTTCTTGATACACTCGTTTCTTTCGGCTTCCTGCAAAGGGAAGGTTTGCTTGAAAATGCGTTGTATTCAAACGGCATTGATACCAACGTTTTTCTCGATAAGAACAAGCCGGAATATATTGGCGGCATACTTGAAATGGCCAATAACCGGCTTTATCCTTTCTGGGCCGACCTTGAGTCGGGTTTAATCACGGGGCAGCCGCAAAATGAAGTAAAACACGGAGGAGAAAACCTTTTTGCAACTTTGTATTCATCACCGGAAAGGCTGAAGGAATTTATACATGCCATGAGCGGCATACAAATGGGTAATTTCACAGTTTTTGCACAGCAGTTTGATTTCGGCAAATACAAAACCCTTGCAGATGCAGGCGGCGCCGGGGCCATGTTGTCAGTTATGGTAGCAAAACATCAGCCGCACATGCAATGCACCAGTTTCGACCTGCCCCAGGTGGAACCAATAGCCAATGAAAATATCCGGCGTTTTGGATTAACTGAAAAAATTAAAGCGGTGAACGGCGATTTCTTTAATGATGCTTTGCCGGCAGCAGATGTGGTGGTAATGGGGAATATCCTGCACGACTGGGATGAGGAACATAAAATGATCCTTGTAAAAAAAGCCTTTGATGCTTTACCCGCAGGTGGTGCATTTGTTGCTATTGAAAACATTATTGACGATGAGCGCAGGCAAAATGCATTCGGCATGATGATGAGCCTGAACATGCTGATTGAAACGGGAAAAGGTTTTGATTATACGTTTAAGGATTTCAGCGCATGGGCCACAGCAGCGGGCTTTAAGAAAACTGAAATCATGAAACTTACCGGGCCAAGCAGTGCAGCCATTGCGTACAAGTAAGAGTTTTACCACAGATTACACAGATTGACACAAATAATAGCAGCAAATGAACCCCGGTTTAATGCCAGTGCCATGCATCATTGGTTCTTAAAGAGGCGTGGACGGTAAGTTATTTTTTTTTGTGTTGATCTGTGCAACCTGCCCTGCCTCCCGGTCAGGCAGACTGCCGCAGGCAAGTCTGAGGCTTTTCAAATCGCTTTTTCCAGCACCACAAAAATGGTATAATACGACAAAGGTTCGGGGCTCTCATATTAAAAGTCCCGAACCTTTGCTGCATATCTAAGGAGAAGGCTAATTCTTTTTTGGTTTTAGTTCCTGGCGGTGTTGTGAGTACCACACAATTTTTCCGTTTGCTACCATATTGTCTTCCTGGTAATAGGCCGAATCAATTTTTCCGGTTTTATAGGTATCAGTTTCTTTGTACCAGACGCTTATAATATCCGTTTTTTTATCAATGCTGTGGTTTTTTATCCAGCCATCCATTTCAATTTTAACAGCGCTCAGGCTGTCGCGGAATTTGCCCCATCTTTCTATCAGCGCTGCTTTTGGCCCGGTATACTGGTAGCCATCCCATGCATAAAATTGAATGGAATCTCCCAGCGTGGCAGAGAGTGCATTCATATCACCATTTTCCCATGATTTGTAGGAGTTTAAAACATTCAGCAGGTCCTGGTCCGGGACATCCTGGTTCCATTGCGAAGAATAAAGTGCTTTGTAGGGAAGTTCAACAGCAGGCGCACTTTCAGCGGGTTTGGCATCTGCGCTTTCTGCGGCGCTTTTGGTTTCTGTTGAAGTGCTGTTGCAACCCATAACTAAAAAGAAAACTGTGCAGGCAAGAAATACTCTTTTCATTTTTTTTTGAATTTAAAATTTAATAAAGTGTGGAGTTAAGAAGGATAGCTGTAATGTTAATAAGGCAGGAGAAAGGAGGAGCAAGGTACGGCCAATTTAATTATAAAGAGATATTTTTCTCCAGCACCACGAACTCCAGTGGCCGGGTGGGTACACCAAACTTTGTATCTGTTGGGAACGGCCTTTTCTCACCCGTTAGTTTGTAGCCATGCCTTTCATACCATGCAATCAGTTCATGCCGCACAGAAATAACCGTCATAAAGATGGCATTGCAGTTTTGCTTCCTGGCATAATCATCAGCGGCCGACAGTAATATTTTTCCAATTCCTGCGCCCTGCAGTTCAGGCGAAACAGTAAGCATGCCGAGGTAAATTTTATTGCCTTCATTTTTCAGATATACGCAGCCATTGATATCCCCTTTTTCATTGCAGTATTTTAGCATGGCGGCCCCCGGCTTTGCCATCATTTCTTTCAGGGAATTTTCATCAGTCCGCAATTCGCCTTCCAGCAAATGCGCTTCGGTTGTCCATCCTTTGGTGGAAGCTTCGCCGCGGTAAGCGCTGTTCACCAGTTTTACCAGTTCAGGAATATCAGTTAAAGATGCCGCGGAAATACCGGTAACATTCGTCATGCTGCAAATATAGGGGCGGCGGGTAGTTCCTGGTAACCCATCTTCTGGGGAAAAGAATTATATTTATCGGTATATAGCATAGCGGGCAGGTTTAATTTTCCTCTCTATGAAACAGGGCTTCAATTGTGCAGTTACAGCCCCTGAAACATTGATGTAGTTCCTCTAAAAAAATGTCGCCAAAAATATTTCAACCTTTTTTTTACCACCATCCCGGTTGTTACCGGTACCAACGGGGCAGCGAACGGGGATTGAGTTATCGCTGAGTTATGATATTGTAAAGGGACATGGCGGGGAGTTGAAAGTAGAGACAAATGAGGATGAAGGAAGTGAGTTTATTATTTTGTTGCCTGCTTAATGAATTGACTGCAGAGGCGTAGCCTCGGTGTATTTTGTAACAACGGATTTTAATCCGTTGAAAGAATGAAGAACAAGAAATGAGTGCCGTAGGCACGACACATATTTCATAAAAAACAAATCAACATGGCAAACACCTATCATCAAATCTATCTGCAAACAGTTTTTGCAGTAAAATACCGCAAGGCTGTAATTAATAAAGACTGGAAAAGCCAGCTCTTTGGAGTAATTGGCAATTTGATTAATGAAGCGAATTGCAAAACCATTATCGTAAACGGTGTAGAAGACCATGTGCATTGTTTTATAGGCTTAAAGCCGGTTGTATCTGTTTCGGAACTGATGAAAACAGTAAAAGCCAAATCCTCGAAATATATCAATGACCACTCATTAACGCCGGCACGGTTTGAATGGCAGGAGGGCTATGGGGTGTTTTCATACAGTCAGTCGGGAGTGGATGCAGTTTATAAGTACATCCTGAATCAGGAAGCACATCATAAAAAGCAAACATTCAGGAATGAGTATATTGATTTTTTAAAAAAGTTTAAAGTTGAGTATGATGAGCAATATATTTTTCAGGACCTGATTTAGAAATGTGCCGTGCTTGCCTACCGGCAGGCAGGCCTGCGGCACTCTATCTAAAGCTGGCATGTTATACAACGGGTTGAAACCTCCCGCCAAAGGCGGGATTACAAAATGGTTCGAGCCTACGGCTCTATAGTATGATATGATGATATGACACAAACTCAATAAAAATATTTTTATGAAACCGCTGCATATCTTCCGCCTGCTTATTTTTTTTCTTTTATACTTTGAAGGTTTTCATTCCTTTTCGCATGCGCAGCATCCTGTGGAGCAGCCCGTTTTTACGCCGGTTCCGGCGCCGGGAGGGTCATGGGGAATAAGACGAATGTATGGCACACAGGACTCAAAGGGCTATATGTGGTTTGGGGCAATTGGCCTTCACCGCTATGATGGATACAGCTACAAATCTTATTTTAATAATCCAGGGGACAGCACTTCATTGGCGTATAACCGGATTCAGGCCATTTTCGCTGACAGTAAAGATATTATTTGGGTGGGCACCAATGGAGGGGGCCTCGACCGCCTTGATCCGGAGACCGGTATCTTTACTCATTTCCGGAATGACTCTTCTGATTCAAAGACTATCAGCCATGATTGGATTTCTGCTATCATGGAAGACCGGGAAGGAAAAATCTGGGTAGGTACCGAGGGCGGTGGCTTGAATCGTCTTGATCCAAAAACGGGAAGCATTACACGATTCAGGCATGACCCCAATGATTCTAATAGTTTGAGCAACGACGAAGTAAGGGCATTGTATCAGGACCGCCAGGGAACCATTTGGGTGGGTACCGGATTTCCATGGACAGGGGATCCAAAATGGAAAAAGGGCGGTCTCAACCGCTTTAACCCGGCTAAGCAAAACTTTACCCGGTTCTTACACGATCCCAAAGATCCATCCAGTTTAATAGATAACAGGGTCTGGACCATTTATGAAGACAGTAAAGGCAGATTTTGGGTGGGTACCGCAGGTGATGGCCTGCATACAATGAACCGGGAAAAGGGAAGTTTTGAAAGGCACCGCTACAATGCAGCAGATCCAAATGGTTTAAGCCGTTCTCCGGTTAGAAACACAATAAGCTGGGTAGATGATCTGATAACTTTTATCGGGGAAGATGCAGCCGGAGCTATGTGGATCGGCACTATTTCAGGTGGGCTAAACCGCTATGATCCTGTAACAAAAAAGATGCACCACTATATATCTCTCAAAGAAAACGCAACTGATAAAAGCCAGATTACTTTTTTATCCTGGGGCTTTATTTCAAAAGACGGAGTGCTATGGGTTGCCGGCAGTGAGGGTGTTTACCGCCTCGATCCTTTGCACAAAAAAATTCCCTATAAAGATATTGGCAGTCCTGTTCAAAGCCTGCTCCAGGACCGCAGCGGTAAATTGTGGCTGGGAACCGATCAGGAGCTTATAGTTTATGACTCTGCAAGGATAAACAAGAAAAGGTTTATTCATGATGCATCAGACACAGCAAGTTTAAGTTTCAATTCTGTGGGTTCAATATTTGAAGACCGGCAGGGTACTATTTGGATCGGAACAGGGATAGGCCTTAATCGTTACGATCAGCAATCACAAAAATTTAAACGTTACCTTAACAACCCTGCAGAATGGATTGCTGCGTCAGTTAATAACATTAGCGTCATTTATGAAGACCGACAGGGATCATTCTGGATTGGAACAGAGGAGGGATTGGTGTTAATGAACAGGCAAACCGGAACATATACCAATTTCCGGCACAGCACAAACAGTACACTCGGGGAAGTTAAATCTACAGTTAAATGTATCAGCGAGGATAAAGCAGGTTATTTATGGATAGGTACATACGAAAACGGCTTAAAACGTTTTGATAAAAGAAGCAAAAAGTTTGAGCATTATCTTCCGGGAACTAATGTACAAAGTATTATTGAGGATAAAGATTCCACATTATGGATTGGGACAAACAGGGGCCTTTATTCTTACAATCCTGTCAAGAATAGTTTTATACTTTATACCAACCAGGATGCTGGCCTCACGGGAGATATAGCTGTGTATCAAATGCTCGAAGACGATCAGCAATCTTTATGGATTAATACCGGCATTGGCCTTTTCAGGCTAAGGCATGATCGCAGTGAAGCCGGTTTATTCGGAAAGCGACACGGAATATTTGCCTCAAACTATACGACACAATCTAATTGCTTTAAAGGGAAAGATGGCGAGCTTTTTTTTGGTTATAATTTGGGCACAGGATACTACTCATTTTTTCCAGAACAGCTAAAAGGAAATACAACCGCCCCCGATCTGCATATCTCAGCATTCCGGCTCGGTGATCAATTAATAAAACCCGGCAAAGGCAGCCCTTTAAGTTTACCATTGTCACAAACAAAAGAAATCCGCCTGAACTACAATCAAAATGTTTTTTCATTTGAGTTTGCAGCCATCCATTACAGCAGCCCCGAAGACAACCGGCACCTGTTTATGCTGGAAAATTTTGACAATGACTGGCGGAAAGCAGGAGAAGAAAAAGCAGCTTACTATTACAAGGTGCCTCCGGGCAAATATATTTTTCGGGTAAAAGCTGCCAGCAGCAATGGCGTTTGGGTTGAGAGATCCATTGACATCATTATTTCACCACCCTGGTGGAAAACATGGTGGGCTTATTGCATCTATGGCCTGCTGCTGATAGCCGCTGTCTTTACCATACACCGCATCCAGAAAAAAAGAGTGATTGAAAAGGAAAGGGAAAGAACAAGAGAAAGGGAACTGGCCCAGGCAAAGGAAATTGAGAAAGCATATGCAGAGTTAAAGTCCACGCAGGCCCAGCTTATACAATCTGAAAAGATGGCAAGCCTTGGAGAGCTCACCGCTGGTATCGCTCATGAAATACAAAACCCATTAAACTTTGTAAATAATTTTAGTGAAGTAAGCAGAGAATTGATTGATGAATTAAAAAGTCAAAAGGAAAAATTAAAAAAGGAAGAGCAAGATGAAATACTAAACGATTTAGATGCGAACCTTGAAAAAATAAACCATCATGGCAAACGGGCCGATGCCATTGTAAAAAACATGCTGCAGCATTCCCGCAAAAGCACGGGTCAAAAAGAACTTACCGATATTAATGCACTTGCTGATGAATACATCCGTCTTGCCTATCATGGTATGAGGGCCAAAGACAAATCTTTTAATGCAACCATTGAGACTGATTTTGATAAAACCATTGGCACTATCAATATTATACCGCAGGATATTGGGAGAGTAATTCTTAACCTTGTCAACAATGCGTTTTATGCAGCCCCCCTGTCCGCCACAGGCGGAGGGTTCAAAGACCCTGACTACAAACATGAACCCACTATTTGGGTAAGTACAAAGAAAGTTGGTGATAAAGTTTTAATCTCTGTAAAGGATAATGGCCCTGGCATCCCTCCAAAAATCCTGGATAAAATTTTTCAGCCCTTCTTTACTACCAAACCTACCGGACAAGGAACGGGTTTAGGATTGAGTTTGAGTTATGATATTGTAAAGGCGCATGGCGGTGAGATAAAGGTAAATACTAAAGAATATGAAGGCACAGAGTTTACTATTGTATTGCCCGTATAGACAAGGTGGAGTGTTAATAGTTACAGTGCCTGTCTTAAAAACAATAAAACCGTGTTACCGAAAATGAAAATAAAATCATACATCAGCGGGCTTGTCATTGCAATTGTTCTTTTTTGCCCTTTGTTTATACATGCACAAAATAAAACATTGGACAGCCTCCGGGCTGAACTTGAAAAGTATGCACGGGCTGCAAACTACCAGAAGGATACCAACTACATCAATACCCTCATCCTGCTGGCATTTAACTACAATTATGTCAATCCCGACAGCACCATTATCCTCAGCGGAGAAGCGATAACCCTTTGTAAAAACATCAATTACAACAGGGGAAAGGCCGAAGCAATGAAAAATACCGGGCTTGCTTACAATACAACCGGGGAATACGGCAAGGCGCTGTCCTTTTTAGAAGAAGCCCTTAAGATCAGTGAAAGTAATGGCTATGTTTCCACTGCAGGAAAAATCTATCACAACCGGGGTGTGGTGTACAGCAATACAGGCAAATATCCCGAAGCGCTGGAAAATTATTTTAAAGCTTTGAAGATGCGGGAAGAACTGGGCGAAAAGCTTGGCATTTCATCATCAACCAATGGCATTGGCACAGTTTATTTTTACCAGGGCAAATATGATGATGCGCTGGATTATTATTTAAAAGCTTTAAAGGTTGCTGAAGAAATCAATTATAAGGCGGGCATTGAAACGGGTTATGCAAATGTGGGTGAAGTGTATGTACGGCAGGGTAAATATGGCCTTGCACAGCAAAACCTTGTTAAGGCGCTGGAAGTAATAAAGGAAACAGGCAACCTTGAAACAACCGCTTTTGTTTATTATTTGCTGGCATCCATTTACAGTAAAGAAAATAAGTATGATGAAGCCCTTTCTACCTACAGAAAAGTAACACAGGTGGCAACACAGGTAGGCAGCAGGGAATACATCGGCCGCGGCCTGCTGGGCATGGCATCCGTTTATCTTCAGCTCAATCACAGAGACAGTGCCCTGCATTATGTGCAGCAGGGTATTAAAACAGCACGTGAAATCAATTACACAGAAATACTAAGGGATGGCAATGAAATTTTAAGCAAGGTGTATGAGGCAAAAGGCATGGGCATGCAGGCCCTTCAGCACCACAGGTTATTTAAATTGTATGCAGACAGCATTAACAACCAGCAAACTGAGCAAAGGGCTGCTAACCTTGCAGCAGAATACGAGTATTCGAAAAAAGAGATATTGCTGAAATCTGAGCAGGCCAAAAAAGAAGCGGAATTCCAGAGGCAAAGCATCCAGCAGCGCTGGATCATATTTTCTGCTTTTGCAGCATTGTTTTCTGCACTGGTGGTGGTGTGGCTCATCTTCAGGAGCAGGCAAAAAGAGAAAACCGCAAACAAATTACTGCAAAGACAGAATGAGGAAATTGATAAACAAAAAACCGATCTTGAAAAAGCGCTGGGCGATTTAAAAGCCACACAGGCCCAGCTCATCCAGTCTGAAAAGATGGCATCACTGGGTGAACTTACCGCAGGCATTGCACATGAAATACAGAACCCGCTGAATTTTGTGAATAATTTTTCTGAAGTAAGCAATGAACTGATAGAAGAATTAAAAACTGTCCGGAGGAACTCCCTGGGAGAAAAGTCAAAAGTAAAAAATGAAAGAGATGAACAGTTAGAGGCTGAGTTGCTGGATGACATAGCGCAGAACCTTCAAAAAATAAACCACCATGGCAAACGTGCAGATGCTATAGTAAAAGCGATGCTCCAGCACAGCCGCACAGGAAAGCAGGTAAAAGAACCCACCGACATTAACAAGCTGGCCGATGAATACCTGAAGCTAAGTTACCATGGGTTTAAAGTAAAAGAGCCTGATTTTAATGTAAAGGTTAAAACAGACTTTGACACAAGCATAGGTAATATCAATATCATTCCT
>JANRKT010000217.1:0-4144 GCA_033763355.1 Chitinophagaceae bacterium
CCTTTGTTTATTTTCTGGTAACGGTATTTCACATACAACCTCTCTATTCTTCCGCTTATCCGTGCCGATATATTGCCAACCGATGAAGTGTTATAAGCCATATAGCCCAACACATCCATCTCCACTGGTTCTTCGCTTTGCTTCGGCGCCACCAGCGGCAACGATGCAATCACCAATTCATTCGTTGGCTTTAATAATGCATCCAGTGAAATCTCCCCAATTGCTTTGGTCTGCTTCTCTTTTTTAACTAAATCCATACCGCATACCGGGCATGTACCGGGTTTATCCTTTACCACTTCCGGATGCATGGGACAAGTGTATTGTTCCGCTTGATGCTGATGATTTTGCTGCTCAACTTTTATCAAATCCATTCCGCATTTGGGACACTTTCCCGGTTTATCACTAAACACGGAATCCTGTGGCATCGGACATGTATAGAGTTCCTTCATTTCTGACTGGTGTTGGGAATGATCTTCTGTCCTTTCATTATTACATACCATGAAAGCAATTAGCAATAGGTAAAAAGCAAAAAGCAAAATGCAAATCTTACCTAAAACAAAAGAACTTTTGTTTGCCAATTGCCAACTGCTAACTGCCAATTGTCTGTTTAGAAAAAGCCGTTTCATAAAAAATTATTTTATTTCTAGGATACGTTCCAACTCCACCTGCATCATCAGCAACTCTCTCAATTGGTCAAGATATTCCACCTGTGTCATGCTTAATGTTTCCCATGCATCAAAAAGCATAAAAAGCTCTTCGGTGTTTTGCTCATAGGCCAATTGATAGGCTGAATAATTATTGCGAAGGGCCGGGATTATCTTTTCTTCATACAAACGGATTTGTTTTTGCTTGGCTGCAATTTCACTCTTCATAGATTGAGCCATCCCTGCCACTTCGTTCAATATCATTTTTCGCTGCTGCTGCAGGCTTTCATTTTTCCACACAATGCTTTCCATATTGGCCTTATACATTCGTGAAGCGCCACGGGTAAACGGAATTTTCACCATGCCCATCAAAGTATATTGCATGGGTAATCCGCCAAAACCAAACATGTGATCGTAACGAATACCAAATTCAGGTTTCAGTTTTGCTTTCTCAGAGTTATACTTTAATGAATTCAACTGAATTTCTTTAGCGACCGCTTTCAGGTCACTTCTTGAAGCCAGCAATTCTGTACTGTCAAATACATAAGCTGAATAGTCTTTAATGAAGTAAGTGGTATCAACCGAAAACTCCGTCAGTTTATCACGGTTCATCAGGGTGTTCAGCGCAATGCGTTTCTGCAGCACTTCATTCTGCAGCATTAGTTTCATTTTTTCAAGATTTCCTAATGCCGCTTTGGCCTTGTAATAAGCATTGATTTTTTCCAACCCGTTCTTATATCTTATCTCAGCGCTTTGAATCATGAAATTGAGCAGCTTTTCATTTTGGTCCAGTACATTTATTTTTTTCTGAATGATGGTCCACTCATAATACTTCTTCTTGGCTTCGGCATATAACTGGTTTAATGAATAATTCTTCTTCTCCTTTTCTACAGACGACATAGCCGACATGAATTCAAACTCTGCATCCTGCTTTTTGCGATTGGGGAACATCTGCTGTGCGGAAAGCATTACCTGTCCCATCCCATCTTCGAAGCCACCCATACCATCATCCATTTTTTTCCAGCGGTTCACATTATAAGGCACCATCCACATGCCTGCCCCAAACTCAGGCGGCATCCAGCTATAAGCGCCTTTTGCCGCTTCATCCATAGAACGGATGTCATTGTCATACATTTTCAGCAAGGGGTTAACAGACCTGATAGAATCCAATATACCCTGCAACGATATTGTTGGTTGCGCATTTAAACAAAAGGTGAACAAAAAGAAAAGCGCTAATGCGAAAAGATTTTTTTTCATCAGTAAAATTTTTTTAGAATTAATCACCCAATTCAGCAATCTGCAACTTGCCATGTCTTCTCAATTCATACTCTCTTACCATTGCATACAAAACAGGCAATACGATGAGTACAAAAAGCGTTGAAGTAATCAAACCAAAAACAAAGGGATAGGTAATCGGTTTCATGACATCGCTTCCAGCACCGGTGGCCAGCAACACAGGCAAAAGGCCAAGTATGTCAACAATCACTGTCATCAGTTTGGGTCGTAAACGCAATACAGCGCCATCATAAATAGCATCTTCGAGTGCCTGTTTATTAACTGGCAGTTGCTGTTCTTTCAGTTTATTTACTTTTTTAAACAAAGAATTATTGAGATACATCAGCATCAGCACACCGGTTTCCACTGCAATACCAAACAAAGCAATAAAACCTACTGTCACTGCTACGGAAAAATTCACATTGAAAAAATGAAGTGAATAAGCGCCACCAACCAACGCAATGGGAATGGCAGATAAAACAATCAGCACTTCACGAAAAGTGTGAAATGTGAAATACAGAATAACAATGATAATCACCAGTACTACCGGCAAAATAATTTTAAGCCGTTGTTCTGCCCTAACCTGGTTTTCATACTGGCCACTCCATTCCAAAAAATAACCTTTGGGAAGTCTTTTTACCGCTTCAGCCAATTTTCTTTTTGCATCATCAACTGTACCACCAAGATCACGGTCACGAACATTAAACAGAAGCGTCCCCCTGAGCATTGCATTTTCAGAAGTTATCATCGACGGGCCTTCAGCAATACCAATATCAGCTAATGCGCCCAGCGGCACTGGCCCGTAATCCATAGTGATTACAGGAAGCCTCTTTAGTTTTTCAATTGAATTTCGATAATCCTGGGCCAATCTCACACTCACTGAAAATCGTTGCCGCCCTTCCACAGTCTGGGTGATACTCATTCCGCCCAAAGCTGTTTCAACAAACATGTTTACATCATCCACCGAAAGATTGTAACGGCCTAATTCTTCTTTCTTAATTTTTATATCAATGTATTTACCGCCGGTTATCGGCTCTACATATAAATCTTTTACACCTTCAACACCCTGCAGTGATCTTCTAAATTCCTGCGCAAGTTTATTAATTGTATCCAGGTTTTGTCCGTAAATTTTTACTCCCACATCAGTACGTATACCTGTCGACAGCATGTTGATGCGGTTTATGATCGGCTGTGTCCATCCGTTAACCACACCGGGTATCTGCAATTTTGCATTCAGTTCATTGATAATATCATTTTTAGTAATCCCATCCCGCCATTGCGCTTGCGGTTTCAGCAAAACGATAGTTTCAATCATGCTGATGGGTGCATTATCTGTTGCTGTACTGGCACGGCCTGCTTTGCCCAAAACATTTTGTACTTCAGGAACTGTCAGCATCAGTTTATCCTGCACCTGCATGATGCGTTTGATTTCTGAATTGGAAACATCCGGCAATGTAACAGGCATGAAAAGTAAAGAACCTTCATCCAGCGGCGGCATAAATTCTCTTCCCAAACGCATAACCAAAGGAATACTGCCGGCGAGTATGAGAAAGCTGATAAGCAGTGTGAGTTTTTTCCACTTCAAACACCAGCGTAAGATGGGAGAATATAAAAAGATAAAAAATCTTGACACGGGATGTTTATTTTCCGGTCTTACTTTTCCTTTCAGCAAGATCACCATCAGCACCGGTACCAGGAATATGGCTACAAATGCAGAGCCGATCATGGCGAACGTTTTTGTCCATACCAATGGCGAAAAAAGTTTATGCTCCTGACCGGTCAAAAATAAAATAGGACTGAAAGAAACCAGCGTAACCAGTATGGAACTTACCACGGCCCTGCCAATAAGTTTGGAGGACGATTCAATCTTTTGTTCTCTTTCCTGTTTAGTCAGCATAGATTATTTTTAATCAGTTTCACCACTCAGTGATTTCATTGCATTCTCCACCATCACAATGCCTGCATCTACCAGGTCGCCAACAGCCAGCGCCACACCGGCCAGCGACATGATGTTGGAAGTAATACCAAACCATTTCATCATGATAAAGGCGATAAGAACAGACATCGGGATGGTAATCACCACAACCAACGCACTTCTTACATGCAATAAGAAAATAAAAAGCACCAGGCACACGATGATGATTTCTTCAATAACTGCTTCTTTTAATGTGGCAATGGTTGCTTCGATGAGATCGGAGCGGTCATAAGCTGCTTTAAACTTTACA
>JANRKT010000218.1:0-9619 GCA_033763355.1 Chitinophagaceae bacterium
TACGACATACCGATCATATACAACGAGCGGGCATGCTGCTTATCGTAAAACAATACCTTGTCCCAGTATTCAATCGCTTCTTTGTATTTGCCTGCACGGTAGTAGGTGTCGGCAAGGCCATACAGCAATTCAATATCGGCCGGCTTTTTCTCCAGCAACTGCTTCATCATGTCTATTGCTTTCTCCGGCTGACCGGTTAACAGGTAAGAGGTGGACAGGTTTTCTATAAAGTCATTGTCCATTTTATAACCCTTTGCTGCAGCCATCTCATAATAAACGATGGCTGTTTTATCATCAGGTATGGCCGAATAAGCCATCGCCATTTCGTATATCCAGCGTATTTTGCTGCTGTCCAGCTTTATGGCTTCCTGGTAATATTTGGCTGCCATTTTATAATTGCTCATATCCACAAATGAGCGGGCAAACAAATAGGGTATTTCTGCATTGTTGGGTTCAGCTTTGTAAGCAGCGTCAAGATAGCGGAATGATTTGCTGTAATCTTCTTTTTCATAAAAGCTCCTGCCTATTATATAATCACTGCGGCCTGTTAAATTCAGCTGCTGCATTTTAAGCGCATAGCGGATGGCATCATCCCAACGATGGGTAAAAAAATAAAGATTGGCGAGGGTCTCTGTTACAATGGGATTATTGGGCTCGAGTGTATCAGCTTTTTTAAGTGCGGCAAGAGCAAGCCCGTACTGTTTCATTTCAATAGCCGCAAGGCCAGATTCTCTTAAAGAACCGAGGTGTTCTTTATTAAAAAAAAGCGATTTCTGGAAATGATGAAAAGCCTGTTTATACCTTTTTTCCGCTTTTTCTGCAAGGCCTTTTTCAAAATAATAAGTGGAACTGTCTGCAGCTTGTGAGAAGGAACCTGTAGCTGCAAATACAAACATACAGATAAGCAAAGGGCTTTTCATAATTAAGGGTTTTTTCGGTAGTGCCTCAGTTTGTTTGTCATGCTCCTGCAATAAAGCGGGAATGCATCTAACATGTTGACGTTATTATCTCCACGGAATTTATTCCAGATTCCTCCTTCGTCGGAATGACAAACTGAGGCACTACCATTTTTGCGGATTAACAAAATACGAAAATTATTTGATTACCAAAGCCCCTAACGGGGGCAAGTGAAGATTTATTTCATATACTTTTTCTTTTTTGTCAACCAGTGTAACTGGCACTTCAGGGTTAAAAACGTTTCCGGTTCCCCAGTATTTTTTATCGTCGCTGTTAAAAATTTCTTTCCATTCAGTTTTTCCTGCGGCATATACTTTCCAGTCGTTGCGCACAACAGGTGTCATGTTTAATATGATCAGCACATCATCTTTGGGTTCTTTCCCCTTTCTGCGGTAAGTAATTACACTGTCGCTGCGGTGGTCTAGGTCCACCCATTCAAAGCCAGCCGTGTCAAACTGTAATTCATACAGGGCAGGTTCATTTTTATACAGGTGACACAAATCCCTTACACAGGCCTGCATCAGTTTATGGCTGTCGTGCTGCAGCAAATGCCAGTCCAGTTCGCCTTTGTAATTCCACTCCGTTGTCTGGCCAAACTCATTGCCCATAAACAACAGTTTGGCCCCCGGGTGAGTAAACATATAAGTATAAAGCAACCGCAGGTTTGCAAACTTCTGCCACTCATCTCCCGGCATTTTATAAATCATAGGCGACTTACCATGCACCACTTCATCATGGCTCAAAGGCAGCATAAAGTTTTCATCGTAGAAATACATCATGCTGAAAGAAAACTGGTCCTGCTGAAACTGACGGAACAAAGGGTCCTGCTTAAAGTACCGGAGTGTATCATGCATCCACCCCATCATCCACTTCATTCCAAATCCCAGCCCGCCCTGCCATGTAGGTTTTGATATACCCGGCCAGTCGGTTGCTTCTTCTGCAATGGTCTGCACATCGGGGAAATCACGGTAGATGGTTTCGTTAAGGTCTTTAATGAATGCAATGGCTTCAAGATTGCCGTTGCCGCCATGTTCGTTGGGTTCCCATTCGCCATGCTTGCGTGAATAATCAAGGCGAAGTATGGATGAAACCGCATCCACCCTGATGCCGTCAATGTGAAATTTATCAAACCAGAAACGGGCATTGCTGATGAGGAAGGACTTTACTTCTCCCCTCCTGTAATTGAAAATATAACTGTTCCAGTCGGGGTGGTAACCCTTGCGCATATCGGCATACTCATAAGTGTGTGTGCCGTCAAACATAAACAGCCCGTGAGAATCGTAAGGGAAATGCGAAGGCACCCAGTCTAAAATTACGCCTATGCCTTCCCGGTGGAAGTAATCGATCATCGCCATAAATTCTTCGGGGTGGCCAAACCTTGATGTGGGTGCATAATAACCCGTGCCCTGGTAACCCCAGCTTCCGTCAAATGGGAATTCCATTACAGGCATCAGTTCCACATGTGTAAACCCCATTTCTTTTACATACGGCACTAAAAATTCAGCCTGTTTCCAGTATGAGTTGTATGACTCTTCATTGCTTCCGTCAGGACGCATCCAGCTTGCGAGGTGAACTTCATAAGCTGATATGGGGGCATTCAGTGCATTATGCTTTTTCCTCTTGCTCATCCATTCGTCATCGTCCCATTCATATTCAAAGTTCCATGTTATGGTTGCTGTTTTGGGTTTATGCTCCCAGAAATGGGCGTAGGGGTCGCCTTTATCTGTTTCCATTCCATTATAGCCGGTAATGTGGTATTTGTAAACTTCGCCCCTGTTAAGATGAGGAATGAACCCTTCCCATATACCGCTCCTGTCAAGCCTTACATACAGTTGGTGTGATTTTTTGTCCCAGTCATTAAAATTGCCGATTACTGTAATTGCAGTTGCATTGGGCGCCCATACGGCAAAATAAGTGCCTTTTACGCCCAGCACTTCTACCTGTTTATTGCCAAAATACTCATACGCATTATAACATGTGCCCTGTTGAAAATTGCGGATTACCTCTTCGTCAAAAAGGGAGTAGTTCCACACTTTTTTTGTTGAATCAACAAAATGTATATCCTCATAACGTTGTATCATTATTGTTTCTCCTTCTTTTTCATTTGCCTTTGTTTTTCCATTTTCATTAGCTGCTGCAGGTTTTTTTCCGGCAGAATCTTTTTTTCCTGTGGATTTTTTTGGCGTTGGCATCGTTGAAGGTTTAGTGATGATGGAATGCAAGCGTACTGTAAGTTAAGGTCTTAACTTAAAATTAGGATGAAAGGTTTGTAATTTCTTTTTTTAACGGCGAGATTCGCCGGTATTATAAGCCCGGCCAGCCTGTTAACAGCTAACCAGCTATGAGAAAATTATCGTTAACATTCGCATTGTGTTTTAGCACATTTGTTTGTTTTGCCCAGAAAGGCAGGATAAACGGAACCGTTTCTGATACGGCTGCAAAAAAACAACTTCAGTATTCTGTTATTACACTGTTCCGGCAGTCAGACTCTGTTCTTGTAAGGTTTACCCGCAGCGATAAAGATGGTAAATTTGAATTAAATAACCTCCCGCAAGGAAAATTTGTTTTACTGGTTACCCACCCTACTTACGCAGATTATTTTGATTTCCTGGAATTAAAAGACTCTTCCTTCGTTACGCTTCCTGCAATTGACCTTACCCCCAAAAGCAAACTCATGGAAGAAATCATCGTAAGGCAAAAAATTTCTGCGGTGATGATAAAAGGTGACACGATTGAATACCGGGCCGACAGTTTTAAAGTTGCAGCAGGCGCTACGGTGGAAGACATGCTGAAAACCATGCCCGGCATACAGGTAAACAGCAAAGGAGAGATAACAGCGCAGGGTAAAAAAGTAGAGAAAGTATTGGTGGATGGTGAAGAATTTTTTGGCGATGACCCTACACTGGCTACCCAGAACCTGAATGCGAAAGCAGTAGAGAAAGTGCAGGTGTTTGATAAAAAAAGTGAAGAAGCTGATATTACCGGTGTGGATGACGGGCAGCGAACGAAAACGGTGAACCTTGTTTTGAAAGACGATGCCAAAAAAGGATATTTCGGAAGAGTAGAAGGCGGAAGTGACTTTAATAAATTTTACGAAGGCAAAGCCACAGCCAATACTTTTAAAGGAAGTAAAAAAACCGGCGCTTTTATAAGCGGCAGCAAAACAGGCCGCAGAAATATGAACTGGGAAGATGAAAGGGCATTTGGTACCGGTTATAGTTCCGGCGTGGATGAAAACGGAGGCATGTACATTAATTTTACCGGCGATGATTTTGATAACGGGGAAATTGAAGGCATACCCACCAATGTAAGCGGGGCGCTGATGTATGCCAATAAATATGGCGAAAGAAAAAACAGTACGAATAACAATTACAATTACAGGTACAGGACCAACCAGGGCGAAGGAACAACCACCACCCAATACCTTTTGCCCGATACCGTTTACTACAGCAATCAGAACAGGAAAGCGGAGCAAACAAGATGGAGCCACATGCTGCGTACACGCAATGAATGGAACCTTGATTCAAACACTACCATCAATCTTAACGTTACGGGTTCCTTTAACAGGAACAACAGGTCTGGGATTACATTTAACGAAACGCTTACTGAAGATAAACTGAAAGTTAATAACGGGGAAAGGAGAAGCACTGCACAAACAGATACCCGGTCCCTGAACACAGAATTATTCTTCCGCAGAAAGCTAAGCAAAAAAGGCCGCCTCATTTCTGCAACCTTTACCAATAATTACAATGAGCTTGATGAAAACGGGCTTTTATACAATACCAATGAATTTTACAGCAACGGGTCGCTGGTATCGTCACAGTTAACAGACCAGCAAAAAACAAAAGATAACAATAGCAATGCCTTCACCGGCAAACTAAGTTTTATTGAACCCTTTGATAAAAAATGGTCGCTGGGGGTAAACTACAGCTACAGCAACGGAAGGAATGAACAGGATACCCGGTCATTTGAAAAACGCGGCGGCAAATATGATTCGCTGAATACTTTGTTCAGCAACCATTTCATTTTTAATAACAACTCCCACCAGGCAGGTTTTACAATAAGGTACAATACCACAAAGCTGGGCTTTTCCATTGGTGCAGGTTTGCAGGGGCTTAACCTCCGGCAAAAAAATCTTTTTAATGACTCTTCCTTCAGCCGCAGTTTTACCAATTTTGTGCCCAATGCCAATATGCGGTATAAAATTTCGTCTTCGGGAAATATCGGGTTCAGGTATAACGGCCAGCAGCAGGCGCCTTCGCTGTCGCAGATACAGCCCCTGCTTGATAATACAGATCCCCTCAACATTTACATCGGCAACCCGGCTCTCAAACCATCTTTTAATCACCGGTTTTCCATTGATGCCGGTTCTTTCAAACCATTGTCGGGCAGAAATATTTATATATGGGCCAGCGGATCAGTAACACAAAATGCCTTTGGAACAAAGGATGTGGTTGATGAATTTGGCCGCAAAATTTACCAAACCGTTAATGTAAACGGCAATTACAGTATTGAACTGAACACCGGCTACGATATTAAAATAAAAAAGCTTAAAGATATATATGTGGGCGGCGGCCCTGTGTATTCATTTTCAAGGTTTGCCAATTTTGTAAACGGTGTGCAGAACATCAGCAGGTCAACCAGGGCCGGCATGAGCATAGGCGTAAGCAAATACAAAGAGAAGAAATATGATTTTTATGTCCGGTACGAACCTTCTTTTAATAATTCAAAAGCCAGCGTAAGGCCTGATATTGTAACAAAATACTGGACGCAGGATGTTTTAGTATATTTCAACATCCACTTGCCGAAAGATTTTAAACTGAATACACAACTGGAAGCCAGTTTCAGGCAGCGCACAGATGTATTTACGCAAAACAACAATGCCATTATCTGGAATACCGGGCTTGAAAAGAAGCTGCTGAAAAAGAAAGACCTTTTTGTTACGTTTACCATAAACGATATCCTCAACCAGAATATCGGTTTCAGGCGTGATGTAACCACCAATTATATTACCGAAAGAACTTTTAATACGGTGAGGCGCTTTGTATTGTTTGGTTTAAAATGGAGGTTCAATAAAAACGGTGCACCGTCACCTGAGGGATAAAATAACCTGGTATGAAAAAAATGTTTACCGCTTTCTTCACCATCATTTCTTTTACTGCAGTTGCACAGCAGCAGTTCCTGGGCTACGGCAAAATTGAGTATGAGTTTAAGCTGAATATTCACAAACAAATGGAAGGCGACTGGTGGGGGGAAGAGTTTAAGGATAAAATGGCCAGGTTCAAAACTTCTTATTTCAACCTTTGGTTTAAAGACAACAAAACCCTTTACCAGAAGGGAAGGGAGCCTGAAGAAAAAGTAAATTTCTGGGATGCCGTTGGTTTTGATGAAGACCTGGTATATACCGATCTTGAAACCGGCACCTTTGTGAGAAAAAAGGAAATACTGCAGCAGCAATTTCTTATTACAGATTCCATACGCCATGTGGAGTGGCGCATTACCAATGAGCTGAGGGATATTGCAGGCTTTACATGCCGGAAAGCGGTTGGCCGTTTGCTCGATACCATTTATGCAGTGGCTTTTTATACGGATGAAATAACAGTAAGCGGCGGGCCCATTTCATTTGCAGGTTTGCCGGGCATGATACTTGGCCTTGCCATACCGAGGATGGGCGCCACATGGTTTGCCACCAAAATAGAACTTACAGAACCACAGCCCGCATTAATAACTGCACCCTCAAGGGGCAAAAAAATAAATTACAAAGACCTGCAGGAAACCATTAAAAAAGGGGTAGCCGACTGGGGAAGCTGGGGCAAAAGATTTATGTGGCAGGCGATGTTGTAGGTGAAATTGGAAAATGACATGCTGTGTTATCCTAGCAACCATTTAAAATGTTTAACATCAAATTGTTGGTTTTCACACAAAATTCTTGAACTCTTACATCTTATATCATATAATTTACGCGTTAGGTTCAATTCTATAATGAACATCTTCCTAAAATACTTTTTTCCATTAATTATTCCTTGCATTTGTAGTGGCCAGGAGATGAAACTTAAACATTTCAATAGAGAGATTAGAGCGGGCCTTGAAAATGTAGTTGAGTACTCAATTAAATTGAAACATGATTCGGTAACATTTAGGGCTTCGCAAGGAAGCTGCAAAGGAGAAGGGAAAATGATTTACATACGCCCTGAGCGAGACGGGAAGGACACTATTTATGGAAGCTTCTATCGAAGCGGGAAAATAGTTCATGTCGGCACGGCTGTACTGGATGTGATTAAGCCCGAAGTGTTCCCTTCCTTTGGAGCCAGGGTACTGCTAAAGGTGAATCTGCCTCAGATCAAAGGGATGACAGGAATTATTTTCAACATGATGATGAATGATTTCCATTGGGAACCTATCGAAATAGAGACTTATAGAGCCACAATCCTCCGGAAGGGCAAAGTAATTCATACAACAATTGAATCCTCGAATAGATTCAGCGAAGATTTACAAAAGCATTTAGACTTACTTGAGATAGGTGATCTAATATTAATTTCAGAAGTGAAGGTCTCACACAAACATTTTCAGACCGACGTAAACGCATTTCCAGTAGTATTCGAGATTGAATAAGAACTAAGCAAAACGTCTGTTACTGTTATCCACATACAGCACCTCATGCAATGACTCGCCGTTTACCTGGTAAAGCAATTATTTTTGTTGTCAAATCAATATCTTCTGTGAAGGAGAAGCCTTATATGACTGGCGCAGTTTTCTCCCCGCAGAGTCTCTCCGCATGGCCTTTGTGTGTTGGGCGGAGGACTCTGCGGATAACACTCATCATTCTTTATCCTTCCTTTCTACTTCTCAGGCGAGTCACTGCACATAGCATTGTGCGCAGGGCCTGCAGGACTCGCCGTCTTACAGATTACATACATAAATTGTAGCTTTACGACGATGCCGGTTAAACAAAAAATACCATATTCTGATGGGGTGTTCTTCATCACTTTTACCTGCCATAAATGGCTTCATCTAATTGCCATTACCAACAGCTATGACCTGGTATATAAATGGTTTGATCATCTCAAAAAAGAAGGCCATTTCATTATCGGTTACCAGATTATGCCCAATCATATTCATGCCATAATAGCCTTTCGCAATACCGGAAAAGATATTAATAAAGCTATTGGTGGCGGGAAACGGTTTATGGCTTATGAAATCATCTGCAGGCTGAAGAAGATGCAGGGAAATGATTTACTGCAGCAGTTAGCGGAAGCAGTAAATGCCAGCGACAGAAAAAGGGGCAAGCAGCATGAAGTATGGGAAGACTCATTTGACTGGAAAGAATGCAGGACAAGGGAAATGATTATGCAGAAACTGGATTATATGCATGATAATCCATGCACCGGTAAATGGAACCTTGCAAGTAACCCTGCCGACTATATTCACAGTTCAGCATCTTATTACTTAAATGACAAACAGGGAATATATCCTGTAACAAGTTATATGGATATGGAAGATATTGATTTGACAACAATATATAACCAATCCGCCTTGTTAACGGCGAGTCCTGCAAGCCATCACACAATAGCCTTTGCAGTGACTCGCCTGAGAAGTAAGAATAATACTACTGGAAATATTCCCAATAATTGACAAAATTTGTACATATTGAAATATGAAACACCAAATGTCTGAAAAATATCGTAAATACCTAGTGAAACTAATTTTAGACAAGAAGGTATATTACTGTATATGGGGTACCGATATGTCTGATGACTGTGAGACGGATTTTATATTATTGAATAAAGAAAAGAAAATAGTCTTATTTGAGAAACTTATTAATATTAATAAGAGAATAATGGCGTATAGGAGGCATTTTTTTGATAAGAAAAATTTTTATACTTGGGTTAATGAAAATAGTTTTTCAAAAAGTTATTCAACTATTGACATCGATATTTTACAAATAGATTCTATATCCACTTTTGGGATATTTTTAAAAAATAAGACCAATGCATTGAAATTTATAGATACTATTAATTTCATAAGAGATTTTGCTGAACAAACCAGAAATAATGAATTGCTGAGAAGGTTAAAGAATCAGTATATAAAGAAAACCTGGGATTTTATTTATAATCGGTATTTCTGGCAATCTCGGAGAAAAAGTGGAGATATGATATTACAAACACCAAATTTAAGAAAGGTCGATTTGTTGAATTTATTGTCTATACATACTTCTTTTTCAAATAGCTTGATTATAAATAAAGTTCACACGAGCTAAGCTCTGATTTTGTTGTTGTTAGTATTTTACATTCAAAGCCTGCACATGCAGATTGATTTTCTGAACCATGCTTCTGTAATCATTTCACATAAGGAAACGAGGCTTTTGATTGACCCCTGGTTTTGGGGCACATGTTTTGACGGCGGATGGGGCCTGCGCTTTGATAACCCGGAAGCAATACATAAAGCGGGCAACTGCACCCACCTGTGGGTATCGCATCCCCACCAGGACCACCTGCATAAACCTACATTGCAGAAAATACTTGAACTCAATCCTGGCATACAGTTTATCGGCAACAACTCATATAATTTTCAGCTGGATAAAACGGCTCAAAGCCTTGGATTTAAAAATGTAACCCCCCTTTATGAAAGAAAAACCATAAAGCTCTCTGGTGATTTCAGCATT
>JANRKT010000219.1:0-4826 GCA_033763355.1 Chitinophagaceae bacterium
CTGCACCCCAATACCATAAGAATGGTTTTGCACTGCCGCCTGCAACTGGTTATAATAAGTTACTGTATCAGGAAGTGCAGTGTCAAAAGATGATGAAGCATAATGGCTTTTATATGCAACACCTTTGCCGGTGTAAAAAGAGTTTCCTGCACCTGCTATCAATGTAGTCATGATGGTTGCATGTGTAGCGCCGGTTGCTGAAACGGCATTTGAAGGTTTATATCTCCCGAGCAAATCAATATCACTGGTATCCATAAAATTTTCTTTTACAGACACGGTTTGATCCCTGCCGCTGATATGCGTGAAATAATGATGGGCCGCATTGATACGGTTCACGGTAAAATCATAACTGCTTACGGAACCTTCTTCAACAGGTTTGATTTGTTCATCAGCAAATACAATGTCCCTAAACTCGCTCATCACTTTCTCAATAATTTTAGGAGAAGTTTTTAACTGAAAAACCCCCGGCAAAAGCTGGGCAACATTGCCCGGCTTAATTATCGTTTTCCTGATGTAATCTGAAAAAAGCTGCTGATCTTTTACCTGTAAAAGGAAAGTTCTTTCAGAAAGAGAATCCGAATAATAAGCTGCCGGTTTCTGTTGCAGGGATGGGGATAAATTCACAGGGGCTTTATCCTGCGCAAAAACACAACAGGGAAAAAAGAGAAAAAAAAGAGCAAAAGGAATTTTTCTGTCGGCCCGCAGTTTCATAGGCCCTAAAGATAAAAAACAACAATGAAGAAAGCCGGGATCGGTTTTATTGGGCCTCACACTGATAATAACCAGATTATTTTTGTATAAGCATTTCCATCACCTTTGTATAAACATGGGCCCTTCTTTCAGCAAAGTAATCTGCACCCAGCATCAATGCAGACTGAACAGCAAGGGTAACTCCTAAACCATACCAGAAAATTCTGCCTGTATTGCCTTTAAACAAAAAAATCAATACTATCCCGGTAACAATTAAAGAAATTTCAACCCAGCGGTAGATGACAAAATTTTTGTTGACTGTTTTCATCCTTGGCAGTTCTTCATTTTTTATAAACGAAGCCGGCTCAAGCCCGGTTTTATAAGCCACATCCAGCCGCTGTTTATCACTCCGTGCATAAACCGTATATCCAACAACAGCCTGAATAAAGCCTATGGCCAAAAGCGGAATAGCAGCGCCTTTAAAAAAAGAAAGGGTGGTTTTTATAAAGAAGAAGAAAACAACAGACAAAAGAATTGCAATTATTCCGACTATAAGAAACAAAAGGCTTTCCTGTTTCTCCCCTATAAAATATTTGTGGATGAAATTTAAATCCTGTTGCTGAAACATACATGTTTATTTTTTTACCGTAAGCAATTTAATTAATCCCGCAACAGAAACCAGCGTCCACACAGCTTCTAAGATTACAAAAGGCCAGTAGTTTATGAGCAGGGATGCATAGCAGGCTGCCGCGGCGCCAATCATATTCATCACAAAATACAGGGTCCCTTCTTTTATTATAAAACCAAATGTGTTGAGGAAATAGGCGAGTAATATCAGCCCTACGCCAATAGTGCCTGTAATATCCGCAGTATTCATAAAACGTTTGTTTGCCTGGTTATTTTTTTATTGCTGCAATTACTTCTTTGTCAAGCGGTGAAACAGATGAGCCAAAATAGTTGGTGAGCATTCCGCTTTCATTTACCAGGTACTTCGCAAAATTCCAGGATGGCTGTTTATTGTTCCAGCCATTCCTTGAAGAATCCGTCAGCCATTTAAACACTTCATTTTGTCCGTCTCCTCTAATTACGGTTGATTTTTTCATCAACGGAAATGTTACCCCATAGTTTAATTTACAGAACTGTGCAATTTCTTCATCCGTTCCTTTCTCCTGCTCCTTAAAATCATTGGCCGGAAATCCCAAAATAACAAGATTGTCTTTGTTTTCTTCATACAGCTTTTGCAGCTGATTATACTGATCAGTATAGCCGCAATTGCTTGCAGTATTTACAAGCAGTACTTTTCTCCCTTTAAATGTTGAAAAATCAAGTTCCGTGTTATTATTCAATGCCCCTTTTAATGAATAAAAAGGAACCGGCGGGTGTTTTTTCCCGTTGGAAAGCTGTGTTATATTTGTGCCCCGCAGTTTTGCATACCACATCCAGGCCGGATAGATGGCTTTTAATATTTTTTGTCTTACCGTCATATTCGCGGAATTTCTGTTTATCACTTCAACATATACCCAGAATGAAATTGAAGCCAATAATATTACAATCGCTGTCTTTTTAAGTTTACGGCCTCTGCTTTTTGTAGCCATTATTTTAAAAACATTTTCAGCAAACCAAGTTTTCCTTTCAGCGGCGGATATTTTATAGCCGGGTCAAACCATGTAGGTGTTTTCATTACCGCTTTTTTATGGGTAAACACATCAAAGCTGTATTTGCCATGATAGCCACCTATACCGCTGTGCCCCACTCCTCCAAAAGGCAAATGATGATTGGAAAACTGCCATGCAGTATTGTTTACACAACCTGTACCAAACTGTATTTTATCCATCCACTCCGCCTCCTTTTTACTGCTGCCGGTAAAAACATAAAATGAAAGCGGGCTGGGGTTGCGGTTGATGATGTTTATTGCTTCTTCCATTTTGCTGAAAGCAAACACTGGAAGTATGGGGCCGAATATTTCTTCCTGCATCACAGGTGCATCTAAGGCAACATGATCTATAACAGTTGGTGCAATAAACAATTTAGATTTATCCTGTTCACCTCCAAAAACAATCCTCCCCTGCTGCAGGTAACTTACCAGTCTGTCAAACCTCTTTTCATTGATGATCTTTCCATAACCATAAGCATCAGAAGGATTATCAGTATAAAATTTTATTACCGCCTCCCTGATATACCCGATCAGTTTATCCTTTACATTTTCATGCACCAGTAAATAATCAGGGCATACACACATTTGCCCGGCATTGGTAAACTTTCCTACTGCAATCCTTCTTGCCGCAACTTTTAAATCAGCATCCTCTTCCACAATGCATGGGTCTTTTCCGCCAAGCTCAAGTGTAACGGGAACAAGGTCCTTTGCCGCCATCTGATAAATGGCTTTGCCAACAGGGATGCTGCCAGTGTAGAACACATGATCAAACCTGAAATTGTTCATCATTGCCGGAACCACATCAGCACCGTCGCCCTGGATTATTGAAACGTGTTCTATTGAAAAAGTTTCACTGATCATTCTTTCAATAACATCAGCCGTTGCCGGTGCAAATTCGCTGGGCTTCATCATTACACAATTGCCTGCAGCAATAGCCCCGGCAACAGGTATCAGCAATAATTGCAAAGGAAAGTTCCAGGGACCGATAATTAAAACCACGCCACGTGGTGAAGGATATAAATAACTTATTGATGGAAGATTAAGCAGGTTAGTTCCAACCCGTTCAGGTCTCATCCAGTCTTTCAGGTGCTTCAATGCATGGTTGATCTCCTGCATGAGCAACCCCGTTTCTGTTACCCAGCATTCTTCGGGTGTTTTCTTCAGGTCGTCATACAAAGCTTTATTGATCTCTTTTTCATATTTTAAAACAGCATTTTTAAAAGACAGCAATTGCTGCCTGCGGAAAGCATAGCTTTTGGTTGCCCCGCTTTCAAAATAGCGGCGCATGTTTAATAATCGTTCAGTTACTTGCGGATGATCCATACGAGGCAATTAAACTGTACAAGTTAGAGGAAAAAAAGAAAATGATGTTCACAACAATACTTTAGTAGTTATAATTATTTTTTACTGATAACCCCTACCTTCATGCCATGCATTCTTCCTCCCGCAGAAATTTTATTAAAACAGGCGCAGGGCTGATGGGCCTGGCCATTTCAGGAACTTCATTTGACCTGCTTAAAAAGAAACCCTTGCTGTCTTTTTCCACTCTCGGATGCCCCAAATGGAGTTTCCCTGCAATAATAGATTGTGCCGTGCAGAATGGTTATGACGGGATAGAGATAAGAGGGATCATGGGACAGGTGGATTTAACCAAATGCCCCGAATTCAGCAGCAAAGAAAATACATCGGCTACACGTAAAATAGCAGAAGATAAAAACATTACCATCGCCGGCCTTGGCGCTTCGGCAGAATTACATCACATGGATGCAGCAGTGCGGCAGCGTAATATGGATGGCGCCAAACGTTTTATTGACCTTGCGCATCAGCTCAATTGCCCGTACGTAAGGGTCTTCCCCAACAGGCTGCCCAAAGAACAGGAGCGCAATGCAACAATTGATTTAATCAGTAAGGGTTTATTTGAACTGGGCGATTATGCCAGGCAAAGCAACGTAAGCGTCCTCCTGGAATCGCATGGTGATGTGGTGGAAACTGCTGTACTGAAAAAAATAATGGAATCCGCTGCACATCCGCATACCGGGCTGGTATGGGATGTATTCAACATGTGGTCGGTAACCAAAGAACCGCCTTCACAGGTTTATCCGCAACTGAAAAAATACATCATGCATACGCATATTAAAGACGGAAAGCTCATTGATGGCAAAATACAATACGTATTGTTGGGAAAAGGCGAATGCCCCGTCTTTGAAGCCATTGACCTGTTGTATAAAGACAATTATACGGGTTACTACAGTTTTGAATGGGAAAAATTATGGCATCCTGAAATTGAAGAACCGGAACTGGCCATACCTGATTATGCCAGGATGATGAAAGAACATTTTAAATCAGTAGTGTCCCGTTTAAACTAAAAGATTTTCAATTGATTATATAAAAGCTCTTTGACATCTTGATTGTTTTTTTTCTGAAGTAGTTGATTTAGTTGAGTTTTATCGAAAAGTGATGTTCCTAAAATCTGTAGAATTTC
>JANRKT010000220.1:0-4910 GCA_033763355.1 Chitinophagaceae bacterium
TATGGAAAGATGCAGCAGTACACTATACGGATATAGTAGAAAGAAGTTATTTTAAAAATTTCGGCAACAGCATTGAAACCGACCAGAACAATAATCTTTCCCTGAAAGTGATATATTTCCTTGATTACCTGCAGCTGAAGAAGAAGAAAAAGTAAATTTTTCCTATCGTTGCAAACTACCTATATCATCCACCACATAAATACCCCTCCCGTAAGTAGCAATAACTAAATTATTATCCCGCGGATGAATGAACAGATCCTGCACAGAAACTGCTGCAGGAAGATTGCCCTGCAACGATTGCCATTTTTTTCCGCCGTCTTTGCTTATATAAATTCCAATATCGGTTCCGCAATAAAATATGTTTTTGTTTTTGGGGTCTTCCCTTACCACATTAACAGGAGAGGGCGGGAGGTTGCCTGCAATGCTCTTCCATGTTGCCCCATAATCATTGGAGATAAAAATATAAGGTTTTATGTTGTCTTCCCTTCGGTCGCTTAAAGTAACATAAACGGTTGCTTCATTATACTTCGATGCCACCAGTCTTGATGTATGTGAATTAACGGGTAATCCTGCCGCAACTTCTTTCCATTCCCCGCCGTCATTCATCGTTACCCATACACGTCCGTCGTCTGTTCCGGCATATAACAATCCTTTCTTTAATGGTGACTCATCCATTGCAGTAATGGCCTGGTGATTGATGGCATAGGGGGTGCGGCCCATTTTCGTTGTATCCTTATAAGTAAGGTCGTGGCTGATGCGTTTCCATGTTGCCCCGCTGTCAGACGATTTAAAAACATATTGCATGCCGTGATAAACCGTTAAGTGGTCATGTGGTGAAATAAAAGTATATGCCAGCCATTCGCCACGCAGTACATCTTCTGCATCAGTTTTTTTAATGCCGATATTTTTCCACCATTGTGTGCGGGGTTTGCTCAGGTCGCTTTTCACCAGCCTGCCATAAAAACTGCTGGCATACATGATGTCTTTATCCACAGGGTCCAATGCAATGATGGTGCCTTCACCACCGGGTGCGGCCTGCCAGCGTTTAATAGTTGTATCTTTTGTTCCGAATGTATTTTTTATACTGGCCATGTAAGAGCCTTCGTCCTGCACAGAGCCATATACGCTGTAAGGTTTATGCATATCGTAAGTAACATTATAAAACTGCGTGGTGGGGATGACATCAAAAAAATTCTTCCAGTTTTTTCCACCATTGTATGAAACCACTACTCCTCCATCATTGCCATTAATAATATAATCTGAATCAGCAGGGTCAATCCACAATGCGTGGTGGTCACCGTGAAGCCTTTCACTTTCTTTTCCGTCAGACCGCATAATGGTAAACGTTTTTCCCCCATCGGTTGATTTTGCAATGGGTACACCCATGATGTAAACTACATTTTCATTATTAGGATCAACCCTTATTTGCCCAAACACCCATCCGTATGTGCCTGCAAATCTTTCTAACTTATCATCTTCAGTACTCACTTTCTTCCAGCTTTCGCCTTTATCATCGCTTCGCCATACCTGCACACCCATTGGCACCACCTGTATAGGCCGTCCATACGGATCCAGCTCATTTGCTTTCGGTTCACGTTTGGGAGTGTGGTTATCTATATATGCATACAATACATTGGAATTGCTGCGGCTGATAGCCAAACCAATACGGCCTGTAAATTTTGTTTCAGGTAAACCATTGTTGATGATCTTCCATGTTTTTCCGCCATCGGTTGATTTATAAAGATGGTCGCCGTCTTCAGGAACAGGGTCGCTCCATCTTTTACGGATGCGGTTCCACATGGATGCATACAATGTGTTGGGGTCAGAAGGATCCATTACCAGGTCAATGCAGCCTGTTTTATCATCCTTGTATAAAATTCTTTTCCATGTTTTACCGCCGTTGGTGGTTTGATACAATCCGCGGTCATTATTATAGCTCCATTCATTACCGCTTGCTGCGATGTAAACAATATCCGGATTGACGGGATGAATAACAACCCTTGCAATGGTTGACGTATTTTCAAGGCCAAGGCGCTTCCATGTTTTTCCGCCATCTGTACTTTTATATGCCCCGTTACCCGGTAATGATGCACGGAAAATATTCGCTTCACCTGTACCCGCATAAATGATGTTGGGGTCAGATGCAGCAATTGCAAATGTGCCGAAGTTTTGAGTGGCTTCATTATCAAACAAAGGCTGCCATGTTTTTCCTGCATCTTCGGTTTTCCATAAACCACCCGTGGCGAAAGCGGCATAAATAATATTCTTATTACCGCTTATTCCCCATACATCTGTACAGCGTCCGCTGATGATATCAGGGCCCACATTTCGCCACTGAAGATTTTTATACGGTGAAGCGCTGATGAGTTTTTCGTGCTGTTTAAAAGCCTTCATTCTTTCTTTTCCGGTGGAAGCCCGTTGCAAAGGTTGTGCACCGGCAATAAATGAAAGAATAAAAGCAGCAAGCAGAAAGCAGATGAAAGGTTTTCTCATGACAGTAGTTTTGAAATATAATAAAATTGCCGCAAGCCGGAGCTTGCGGGTACATTATCTCCACATCGCTTTTGGCATTTCCTTATTTAAAAGATTTTTATAAATAAAGAAATTGTTTTCGTTGGTTGAATGGGTTTGCTGGTTGCCGCCCCACCCGTGTCTTCCGCCGGGATAGATCATAAATTCAAAATGCTTTTTCAGTTCCTGCAGTTTTTTTATCAGCTGAATACTGTTCTGCATGTGCACATTATCATCCATTGAACCATGATAAATGCGGAGCAAACCCTTGTACTTATCTGCATAAGTAAATACGGAACTGCTTTTATATCCTTCGGGGTTTTCCTGGGGTGTATCCATAAACCTTTCTGTATAGTGGGTATCATATAAACCCCAGTCTGTAACACTGCCACCGGCCATGCCATGAGTAAAAATTCCTGCGCCATAGGTTAATGCATAGCACGTCATGTATCCACCGTAACTGAAACCGCTGATGCCAATCCTTGAAGGATCAGCGCCGTGTTCATGCAGCCACTGCACAATGGTAATCCAGTCTTTCATTTCCCAGTAACCAAGATTGCGGTGCATATAGTTCACGCCGTTTTTCCCAAAATGCCCGCTGGCCCTGTGGTCCATAGCTACCTGTATCAAACCTTCTTTGGCCCACCATTGCTGCTGCCCGTTAAACTGCCATCCGTCACGCACTGTTCCTGCATTGGGGCCACCGTAAATACTTATGAGCACAGGGTATTTTTTTGAAGCGTCATAATTCAAAGGCCATGTGATGCGGATGGGTAAATCAAACAAACCATCTTCGCTTTTTATACGGATGATTTCTGTTTTTGCAGCATTGTACTTCCCAAATTCTGAACCTTTACTGTCGCCCAGTTCTTTTAGTATTTTTCCTTTGTTATCAGCCAATGCTATTTTATCAGGCGTGGAGGCGTTTGAACAGGTTGTAATAAAGTAAGAACCGCCGGGAGAAAGGTCAATGCGATGCGTATATTCTCCAAATGTTAATCGCTGATTGACCTTGCCATCGAAACTGGCTTTGTAAAAATCTGTACGTGCTGAGTTTTCTTTTCTTGCTGTGAAATAAACAAACTGTTTTGCTTCATCAACCTTTACAATATTTGTGGCCCAGTAATTTCCGCCGGTAATTTTATTTTTCAGCGATCCATCCATGTTATGGAAGTATAAATTTTCCCATCCGTCTTTATCGCTTTTCAGGATGAACCCCTTGTTATTGGCAAGTAGTGTTATCCGTTTCCCCTGGTCGTCAAGATCAACCCATGTTTTCTGTTTTTCATCATAAATTTCTTTCTTGCTTCCGTCATGCAGGCTTACCTCATATACTTTCAGGTTGTCCTGCCCGCGGTTCATCCATTGCACCCACAATGCTTTGCTGTCGTTTCTCCAGTATGGCATACCGAAATACTGGTCATCTTTCTCATTAAAATCAGCCCATACTATCCCGCCTGAGGCAGGACCCCCATCAGGTGAAACGATGCCTACTTTTACTTCAGGGTTGGCATCACCTGCTTTGGGGTAACGTGTGTTCTCAAGGAAACCATGTTGCCCATCTGAATTGTACAGCGGAAATACAGGCACTTTGGTATCATCCATCCGCATAAAAGCAATCTGTTTGCTGTCGGGGCTCCACCAGAAAGAGCGGTAGCGGGAAGGCCTGCCCAGTATTTCTTCAAAATATACCCAGCTTGCATAGCCATTTAAAATCACATCGCTGCCATCGCTTGTTAATTGTGTTTCCTTTTTGGTATTGAGGTTAATGCTGTATAAATTATTGTTGCGGGTAAAGGCCACATAATTGTTATCAGGCGAAAGTGTGGGGTTGATCTCTTTGTCTTTGTTTTCAGTTAATCTTTCTTCTTTTTCTCCCTCTTTAAGATACAGGTCGTCCCCCTTTATAATAACTGATTTTGAAGAAGCGCTTTCCGGCTTTTTTAAACCCTCGGCAGAGGAAACTGTCTCTTTCCCTGTTTTGCAATCAATCATGTAAACACGCATTGGCGAATCCGGGTGAACCCTCTTGTTCATTAAAAAACGGCTGTCATCCACCCAACCCATTACCTGTGGCAACGATTGGGTAATACCCGTTCTTTCACCCCTCAGCATCTGGGCTTCCGAAAGGTCTTTTAATTGTGCAAATACGGCAGAAGAAATAAAATACAGGGCAACTGCTGAAAGAAGTTGTTTTTTTCTCATGTAACTGGCTTTGGAACACGGAAAATAAAGCTTTTTGAAAAAAGGAAAAAACCGCTCGTATAAGGATATGGCAAGGGCGTAACCACTGCATTGTATTTATCAGTAAATTGAACGCATAAACTTATTGAGACATGAGAAAATACTGCTTCATCATCCTGCTGTTTGCAACTGCTTCATTAATGGCACAGAAAAAA
>JANRKT010000221.1:0-4582 GCA_033763355.1 Chitinophagaceae bacterium
GGAGAACTGTAAATGCCATTATTAAAATCCTTTGCAGAAACCGAAGCTACCGCTCCTGTCAGGTCTTTTTTCTTTGCTGTACCATAACCAATTACCACCACTTCTTCTACATTAGTGATGGCAAAAGAAAGTATGACGTTGACCTGGGCTTCATCCCGAATCAAGACTTCCTTTTTAACCATTCCTACAGACGAAACAATCAATACATCGCCCGGTTTTGCTGCTATTGAAAAACTGCCATCAGAAGCACTTAATGTACCCTGCTTTGAATTTTTGACAATAATAACTGCACCTTCCAGTGGTAAACTATCTGCGCTGCGTACAATTCCGGTAATTTTTTGCTGCCCAAATGAAGAACTACAATAAAACAAAAGAAAGAACGGAAATGAAAACGTTCTGATACAAGCAGTTAATTTAAACTGTGTCACAATCATTTTAACTGAGTTTATGACAACTAAAAGTTAACCATTTATATGTTGACTTCCAAGGTCAAAATGTTTAATTGTAAAATACTTTGATAGCGTCACCCTGCCTTTGCTGTCATGGGTTAATGAACCATTTATAATCTATAATGGGAAAACTAAACATCCGGTACAGTTTTACCGAACGAAATTGAGTAGTTTGCTGCTCCCGCTGATAATTTGCGGGAATGAGTTATCAGCCGGTAATCCGGATCGGTTTTTTGAAAGAAAAGTCCGGCTGCAGTTTCCGGAAATTCAAACTAACGGGCATCATGGCATGTAGACCTGTGTGGTGTTGTTATTGTATGAAAAAATTAATAAGATTTATCCAACTGCTCAACTACTTCCATTTCCCCCTCACAAACCCGCAGATTGACCCAGGATGTTTTATCAGCCATGTGCACGATGTAAATGGTTTTACTGCCCGTTTTAATTTCATTAACCAGGGTAATGGCATAATCATAATAAGTGCTCTTTACCAGGTGGCGTACTTCACGGGCAAGTTTATCTTCGTTATATGTTGCCATGCTGTAAATCCAGTTACCTTTAAGATTGTAACCGGCCATCAGCCTGGCTCCATTCTGGTTATAGTATGCCATAAACCCTTCATCAGATTTATACCACTTTATATTTTCTGTCTGCCCCGAAGCTTCAACAAAATCCCTGATGGCTTTAATGCTTACTTCATTGCGTTTCACAGCCATAATTTTACCTTCAGACGGATTTGCTATAACCGGTTCAGTAAAATAATACTTCTTAATTCCGGTAACTGCAATGTTATTTTTTCCCTGCGCATTTGCGCTATCAGAAATTACAATAAGCAGGGCCCATGCGGCAAGGGGTACAAGAATCCTTTTTTTCATTTTTAAAAATTTTAGTTTAACAAATTCCGGGTTAATTAATAATAAAAAAGTTTTATTAGCCCTGGTGGTTAAACCCGGCTCCGGCAACAATAGTTGAAGAGAACAAAATGAACGGCAGACAATCAAAAAAAGAAAATAATCACTACCTCTCCCCTGAAAAAGGAGAAGCAAAGCGGCAGCAAATTTTTAGCAGGAATAAAATGAGGGGGCAAACAAATCCTGAAACAGCAGTAACGCAATTTACCAAATATTCTTAAAAGAAAACAACTAAAGTGCACATTTTATCAATCACCCTGTTGATATTTCTCATGTACCGGTTAATATCTAAAGCCTCTCTTAAATACAGGGGCCGGGTTACTTTTTCACTGACTTTTGGTAACGCTCTACCTCCATCATCTCATCATCGCAAACCCTTACCATTACCAGTGCATTTTCACTTTCCATCTTCACCAGGTAAATTTTTTGGTTGTCCTTCTCTATCTCGACAACAAGGTAAATAGCATAGTCATAGTATTCCCGTTTTACAATATGCCTTACATCACGTGGCAAATATTTTTCCTGGTAAAACCGGAAATTATGCAGCCAGTTCCCCCTTTCATCGTAAGCAGCTTTCATCTGCAAGCCGTCCTTTTTAAAATAAACAATTGACCCGTCCTCCAGCGCATACCAATGCTTATCAGTAATCCCTGTGAATGATCTTTCAAAGTGGCGCACCGCTTTCACATTAAAGCTATTCAGGCGGGCTGAGCCAAAGCTTTTCCGCTCATTATCCGGTTCGTTTAAATCCCGGAGTCTGCCATATGTATCCGCATTTAATTTAAGCCTGCCGGACGAACCCTGCCCCGCACTTTCAGCAGCTATTGAAAGAAAAAAGATCGTTCCGGTTAAATAAGCCAATGATAGTTTTTTCATAACGGTTAGTTTTTAAATTAAAAAATTGTTTCAGCATTCTGAATCAAAACTATATCATCATAATGGCCCAATCCAGCACCAGAGAGCATTAAGCAGATGGCAGCAGCAGTTGGTCAAAATAAACCGGCGGCAGGCAAACGGAGGCTTATCAAATCATCACTATATTCCATATCTGCTAATGGAGAGCAGAAACAGCCGGCAGCAATAATTTAGTCGGGATAAAATAAAGGGGGGCAAACAAATCTTAAAAAGATAATCTAAGTTAATAAATCTCCTGTAACCGGAAATGAAAAAAATGTCCTTAACCTGAAAATACCGTAAACAAAAAAAATCAGATATACTTTCTCCTTCTGCCGGGCGTCTCCTCATACGTATCACTCTTTACGGCTAGTCAGAAAGCCATTAGCCGTGACCTCGCTGGTGAAGGATATTTTTGGAATATTTTCACCCGGCGAAGAATATATCCGGCAATAAACTTAAATAAACAAATCGGCATATCTGTAAAACAAAAAACCCTCCTGGAAAGGAAGGTTTGCACTTCAGCATACTGCTGTTGTTGTATGAAAACATTAAGAAGATTTATTATAGTGCTCTATTTCATTTATTTCACCATCAATAACCCTTACTGTTTTTAAACTGTCTTTATCTTCCATTTTCAGCAGGTATATAATTTTATTGTCCGTTTCAATTTCAATAACAAAAAAAATACTGAAATCGTAGTAGGTGCGTTTAACCAAGTCCCTTACAGCAAATGGCAGGTTCTTCTCAGTATAAAACCGCAATGTATGCATCCAGGTTCCTTTCTTGTTATAAACTGCCTTCATGCTGATGTCATCCACTTTAAAATAAACCACATAGCCATCTTCCAGTGCATACCATTTTTTTTCCGGGATATTCCCAAATGATCTGTCGAAGCTCTTAACAACTTTAATATTAATACGGCCCGGCAAAACGCTGGCCGCCCTGTTATTGGCAGCTGCTGTTTCATCAGCAATTAAACTTTCAACGGAAGCAGGTGTTTTTACTTTTGCAGTGCTTCCTGATTCCTGCGCATGCAAGCCTGATGTAATTGCCAAAGCAAGTATGCTTACTGCAAGCCCTGATAAGAATTTCTTTTTCATATTTATAAATTTTTGTGTGTGAATAATTTTATTACTGAATACCGGATCAAAAATACTTCCGGGGCTGACTGGAAACCAGTTCCCCTGAGCAGTTGGCTGTATAAAAAAGCAGTTACAGGAAATATTAAAGCAGCAGGCTATTTATCTAAAACCATGTTATCATAATGGCCTGATAAAGTACCAGTGAGTATTGAGCAGATGGCAGCAACAGTCAGTATAAAATAAGCCCCTGGCACGCTAAGAGAGGATTTCACAACTTACAAGTATCAGTCGGTATCTGCTTAAAAAGCAGAAACCATGTGGCAGCAATAATTAGCCGGAATAAAAGAAGGGGGGGTAAACAGTTTTAAACGATACCGTAAATAAACTAATTTTCGGCCGGCATAAATAAAACAGCCCTTTAACAGCTAAATAATATGAGAAGTGTCAAGCTCAGAAATACTTCATTAATGCCTCTTTCCTGCTCCTGGAAACATTTACAGTAGAACCATCACTCATCACAAGATAACCACCTTCACCACGTACATACTTTGTTACTTCGTTCAGGTTAACAACATACGAATGATGTACCCTGATAAATGAAGAAAAATCTTCGAGCTGCCCTTCCATTTCTTTTAAAGTACGGCAGGCAGTAATCTTTTTTTTGTTCTTCAAAAAAAGGTGGGTATAGTTATCGTCCGCCTCACAGCGTACTAACTGGTCGGCAGGAATCAATTCAAAGCCTTCAGCGGTAGGAACAGCAATTTTATGAAAACCGGTTTCTTTGTGCTTTACCTGGTTTATAAGCATCCGAAATTGTTCGTTTGAAGGCAGGTGCTTTTGTGTTTCTACTTTATGCACTGCGGTAATCAGTTCCCTGGGGTCAATAGGTTTTAGCAAGTAATCTAATGCGCTGAACCGGATGGCCTTGATAGCATATTGATCGTAGCTTGTTGTAAAAATAATAGCGAATGGAAGCTCCGTAAAATATTCTAATAATTCGAAACCATTCATTGCGGGCATTTCGATATCGAGAAATACAAGAACGGGATTATGTTTTTCGATTGCTATTAATCCCTGTTTTGCGGACTTACAGCGTTCCATTACCCGCACGTCGGGACAATAATCATTTAGCAATATGCTTAATGTATCCAGGCAATGAACTTCGTCATCTATTAATACAGCTTTAATCATAAATGACCGGTAATTTAATTATTACTTCTGTGCCGGCATCGCTTCCGTCAGG
>JANRKT010000222.1:0-19613 GCA_033763355.1 Chitinophagaceae bacterium
TGTACTGGTGCAGCTGTTTATCATTAATCTTTTTTTTCTGTTTCATAAAACGGGCATGAGTTTGTCTGCTTACCATTTTAAAAGCAGTTTTTTTATTGACCTGCAGCATTCGTGGCCTGCCAATATTCCATTGCCTTTGCCAAAATCATTTGTGGACGGGTTTGACCTGATACGATATGAAACCGAAACTTTTGACGGGGCGCCGATGAATTACCTGCTGGGTGAACTGCGGTATAAACAGGGTTTCTGGAATTATTACTTTGTTTGCTGGTGGTATAAAACACCCGTATTTACATTGGTGTTAAGTATGGCTGCGATGGTTTTTCTTTTAATCAAGCGGGAATCACGGAAAGCCACCTTGCTTTTCTGGGCGCTGCCTGCAATTGTTAGTTTCCTTTTTTTAAGTTCATCGGCAATTCAAAACGGTTACCGTTATCTTTTACCTTTTCTTGTGTTGTCGTTGATTTTTTCAGGAGTATTTGTTTTTAAGATTTTTTCCAGGACTTATAAACCTGTTGTTGCGGGATTGTTTGCAATTCCGGTTATCGTGGCTTTACTTTCTTTTCCCAATTATATTTCTTACACTAACATTTTCATCAGCAACAAAGTAAAAGCATGGGAGTATTTTGCAGACAGCAACCTGAACTGGGGACAACGGCATAAAAAGATAAAATCATTTCTGCAGCAGCACCCGGGTTATATTTTTGAACCTGAAAAACCTGTAACCGGTACCATTGTCGTTGATTTAAATAAACTGGCCGGGATATTTAATCCCGGAGAGTTCCGCTGGTTAAGGGAGAACTATAAACCGGTTGCTGTTTTTGATGAATGTTACCTGATATTCGAAGTAAAAACATTATTTGTGGAGTAAATGTCTTTTGCCTGTAATTATGAGTGCACGTAGATTCCTGTTGCCTTTGGTAGTTGTCTCCTTTGTCATTTTCAGCGGATGTAATAGCAGTATCCAAAGCGTAAATACCGGGATAAATTTAAATCAGGGGGTCTCGCCAGAAACATTAAACTTAATTTATGACGGTCCCGAAGGATTTACATTAGCGTATTTTCCCCGAACAATGATTATGGCGGCCCGAGCTAGCGATTGTAAGATAATTGAATATGACAGCACGTCTGAAAGGCTTACGAAGAAAATCAGATTTGATAGGAAAGGAAATGTTATCAACGAAGAAAATATTTTCTTTCAATATTGGTTTGCGGGGACGATGAGGGGTAATTTTCAATATACTTATGATAGTTCTAACAGATTGGTAAAGATGCTGGGGGTTAATACTGAGGATAGCGAAGACAGCATAATGATAGTGTACTATTACAGGGATGGACTGCTTTATTCAGAGGATAAATATGAGTTTGCAAAAAAACTTAAGCCCGGAGCAGATCCGCATTTGCCCGGGCGTGATGATTTTGAAAAATATGCTACCTGGAATAAACTTCAGACTTATAGATACTCACATAGTTCAGATAGTATCACTATTGAAACGATATCCAGTGGAAAAGTAACGGGAAAAACGACATATCTTATTGGGCTTGATTCTTTGAACTGTTTGCAAACCGTTAAAGAGTATAGGGACACCTCACTTGTTGAAGTTGCTAATTATTTCTATGCTCCAGGCTGCATTATACGTGAGCTTAAGGGGAAAATGAATGATGGTGAAGAATACAGGTATAGCTCAAAAGCCTTAATCGATGAAAAAAAGCGGCAAACAGAAAAAATATCATTTGAAGATAATGCAGTGGGCAATAGTAGGATGATTGTTGCCTATAATGAAGATGGGACTATAAACAGCATTAAATATAATAATATTACCCAGGTATTCAAGTACACTTATTATTAATCAGCATTAGCTACTGGATGTAGAATGAAGAGCCGATTTTTGTCTTCACTTCATCTCCGCAAAAAATTTATGAAAGTAAGGTATGGTTTCAATGCCTTTGTAAAAATTAAACAGGTCAAATTTTTCGTTGGGTGAATGAAGGTTGTCGCTGTCTAACCCAAAACCCATAAAAACAATTTTTATTCCCAGCTCTTTTTCAAATAATGAACAAATCGGTATGCTGCCTCCTCCGCGAACCGGAACAGGCGGTTTACCAAATGTAGCTTCAATGGCTTTTGCCGCTGCTTTATAAGCTTTGGAATCAATAGGCGTCATGTAAGGTTCGCCACCGTGGTGCTCCGTTGCTTTTACAGTAACACCTGCCGGGGCAATGCTTTCAAAATGTTTCAAAAGTTTTTCAGTTATTTTTTTTGAAGACTGGTTGGGTACCAGCCTTGCAGAAATTTTTGCATAAGCTTTGGAAGGCAACACGGTTTTGGCGCCTTCGCCGGTATAGCCACCCCAGATACCGTTTAATTCCAGGGTTGGCCTGATGCCTGTTCTTTCATTGGTTGTATATCCCTTTTCTCCCCACAGTTCTTTTACGCCAAGGTCTTTTTTGTATTCCTCTTCATTAAATGGCGCAGCAGCCATTAATTTCCGCTCGTCAGAAGTGGCTTCAACCACATCATCATAAAACCCGGGAATGGTAATGTGGTTGTTTTCGTTATGGCATGATGCAATCATCCTGGCAAGCATGGTAATGGGGTTGGCAACAGCGCCGCCATAAACGCCGCTGTGCAAATCACGGTTGGGGCCGGTAACTTCCACTTCAATATAACTTAGCCCACGTACACCAATATCAATGGAAGGGTTTTCCATGCTTATCATGGCTGTATCACTGATGAGTATAACATCAGCTTTAAGCAGTTCTTTATTGGATGAAACAAATTTTGCAAGGTTGGGCGAACCCACTTCTTCTTCCCCCTCAATACAAAACTTGATATTGCATGCAAGGGAGTTTGTTTTTACCATCATCTCCAGCGCTTTTACATGCATATAAAACTGCCCTTTGTCATCGCATGAACCCCGTGCATAAATTTTACCGTCTTTTATTACGGGTTCAAAAGGCCCGCTGTGCCAGAGGTTAAGCGGGTCTGCAGGCTGCACATCGTAATGGCCGTAAACCAGTACAACAGGTTTTGAAGGATCAATTATTTTTTCACCATAAACAACAGGGTGGCCGCCGGTTTGATAAACTGTTGCTTTATCTGCCCCTGCCTCAAGTAATTTTTGTTTTACCGATTCCGCACATTTTACCATATCGGCTTTGTTTTCGCTGCGTGCACTTACAGAAGGGATGCGCAGCAGTTCCAGCAGCTCATTTAAAAAACGGTCTTTATTTTTTTCTTGGTATTCTTTCCATGCCTGCATAAGAATAAAAATTTTAAAAAACGAATTTAGGCGATTTTATTTTCAACAATGCTGTGCATAAAAAACAGAATTTAATCTTTATTAACAATGAACGGATATGATAAGCGTTTATATTTGCGCAGCGATTGCAAGCTATATATCAGCCTTTGTTGGTCTGACTACCTCTGAGTGGAAAGTTCCGGCAAAGGCTGAGTCTATTATGAGGTACAGAGAAATTTACATCATCTTTCGCGTTATTACCAGCTTCATCCCAAACAGCAATACATATAAAAAAGCCAATGCAAGCAAAGAGAACTTTGAAAAAGCGAAAATAAAGGTAAGCAGGGCGCTGAAGCCGGTGTACACCTGGTGAACAGAAAAGAGCATTAATATATTTTCAAATACATCCAGCCAACCGGCTATAAAACTTCCGAATGCAAGAAATACTCCGGACTTTGAAGCAAAGCCCTGAAGGTGTACTGATATGCTTCCGCAAATGGAATAAAACAATAAACTGTAAAAAGGGATAAATAAAAAGTCAAGCAGGATATTGTTTTGTGCAGTATGCAAGAGTTTTTGTTCTTTCCAGTTGCTGATAATATGGGTTACTTCCGGAGAGGTTTTGGCAAATTCCAGTGATAAAATCCCCCTTGGAGAAACGCCTGCAACAGTCAGCGCTTCACCCTGTATCCTCAACAAAAGAAAAATAAGGGCTGTCCCCGCCAGCAGAAAAAGGTGAATCCGGATATTAGCCATAACAGGTTGCTGTAATTTTTTTTACAATTTCCATGGTAACAGACGAAGGAATTCCGCTTCAAGATAAGGGGAATCAGCGGGACGTTTTATTATTTTTGATTAAAGGGTTTTTCAACCCACGGAAAAAGCGGAAATAGAATTCCTGGTTGAAAAGCTGTGAATCATGCATGGCTTTATAAGTTAAAAATATACCTATCGGTACCAGTACGGCTGCAGAGAGCCATATGCCCTGCAACGGTGTCAGAAGGTCTTCTTTTACGAATTTTCCGCCAAACATATTCAGCAGGTGGAAGATAAGGAAGAAAATAACTGCAATTACAAGCGGCATACCCAATCCGCCTTTTCTTATAATGGAGCCAAGTGGTGCGCCAATTAAAAAAAGCACAATGCAGGCAAACGGTAAAGAAAATTTCTGGTGCCATTCAAACAAATGCCCCCTTAAATCTCCGCGGTTCCTTTTGTACTCCGCTTCGCATATTTCAACAGCGCCTTTTACCAGGCTGATTTTGTCCTGTGCCCTTGTATATACAAGCTGCTTCGCTGAGTCAGGGAGCGTTTCAAGATAAGTTTCAGCTTTTATTTTACCGCCAGGCGATGCTGCTTTCCAGCCACTGTCTATTAGTTTACCGAATTGAAAATAGGACATTACTTCACGGTTAATCCTTTTCACTATTCCTTCCGTCACCATTTTCTTCAGGGAATCAGCTCCTTTCTGAAGTTGTTTAATATTCAGCATCTGGTGGCTGTTTTTAAAAGCGCTGTCGGGGGTTTTAAAAACTTCAAAGCCGCTCAGGTCAAATGATTTTTTATAATCTTTAAAGCCGATGCGAATGTATTCAGTGTTGGTACTGTTATACGGGCCCCTTTCCTCGTAACGCCAGCCATCCTGCAAATAAAATTCAAGGAATTTTTTATCAGGGCTCATGCTCATCTTTCCCCTTTCGGCTATAATAATGTTATCCTGCAGGGAATACCTGTTTTCATAAATGATAATGTTGTGTATGCTGCTGCCGTCTTTTTCCTTTTTACCGATTTTTATGGCATAGCCGGTTAGTTTGTCATAAAATATGCCTTCTTTAATATCAAATGCAGGTTTTGCCACTCGTATGTCGTACAGCAATGTGGTGAACTTTAAGTTGGCGACCGGGATAATATAGTTGGAGAATAAAAATGAAAGTGAGGAAATGAAAGCCGTAACAACAAAAAGCGGCCGCATGAACCTGAGCAGCGGGATGCCTGAAGATTTAATAGCCACCAGTTCAAAACTTTCACCGAGGTTGCCAAACGTCATGATGGAAGAAATAAGAACTGCGAGCGGCAATGCAAGCGGAACAGCCGTTGCCGTTACGTAGCCGGTTAGTTTAAACAATGTAAAAAAATCAAGCCCTTTGCCTACCAGGTCATCAATGTATTTCCAGAAAAACTGCATCACCAGCACAAAAAGCGTAATGAAAAATGTAGCTATAAAAGGGCCGATAAAAGATTTCAATATGAGTTTGTCAAGTTTCTTCAGCACGTTGGAAGCAAATGGAATGAATAATACCTTTAAAGCATGAATAATGCAAAAATACAGCTTTCGCCATACGAACTTGAACTGGTTACAAATGCTGATGTGATTTTAACAAAGAACAGCATTATTGCAAAAGTGTATGAACTTTTTGGCCATCTTGCAGCAAAAATGAAAAGGCAAATACATGGTAACCCGGCCGGATTTGATAAAGAAGTAAGTGATATTTCTCCCAAAATATCAAAAGGGGAAAATTATATGGGCCTGCCTTACGTAATGCTCGATTATCCCCGCTATTTTGAAAAAGAAAATATCCTTGCTGTACGCACCATGTTCTGGTGGGGCAATTTTTTTAGTGTTGGCCTTCATTTAAAGGGAAAATATAAACTGCACTGTGAAGAAGCTATAAAGAATGGTTACAGTTTATTGAAACAGAACAACTGTCATATCAGCATTTCAGCAGATGAATGGCAGCATCATTTCGGGCCAGATAATTATGTTTCTGTTCATTCGCTGGAGAGTGAACAATTTAATGATGTTATCACTGCGAAGGATTTTATAAAAATCGCTTCGATGTTACCTGTGGCGCAATGGGGCAATGCGGAAAAATTTATCCTGGATAATTTTACCAGATTTGTCAAATTTCCAAAACGTCAGTTTCCCAAACGATGAAACAGTTCATTTACCTGGAAATCCCATAACCTTTTCTGGTCGGTAACTTCCCTTTTTTCCGCAAAATCTTTAATGGTAAGGATAGTCAGGTTGGTAACTTCTGATTTCTCGATCCGGAATTCAAAGAATTCATCTTTGGGGGCGTTCATCCATCTGAAGCGTATAAACTTGTCTTCTTCTGTTTCCAGAACTTCAGCCCTGTCAGTTGAACCGTTCCATGTAAAACTAAAAACGTGGTCCCTTTCATCTACCTTATCCGCAAACCATTCCTGCAGGCCGGCCGGTGTTGATAAAAATTCATACAAAATTCCGGGTGAGCACCTCACAGGATATTCGAGCGTGTACAACTGTTTACTCATCTCTTCTTTTTCTATTAATCAGCACGTTATAAAATCAATTTATCTGTACTGATGCAATTATAGAAAAATATCAATACCATCAAAATATTTTTGAAGATAAATTTTTGTTGTTATGGCTGAATCGGTCATTTCAGCCTGCAGACAGCAGTAATTTCTTTGCACTCAGATTCTTACCCCGGAAATTTATTTTTGCACATTATGTGGATTTCTTTTAAATTGCCAGAATCTGTAATATTTTGTTCCTTAAACCGTTTATTATTACGACAATCCGTACTTAACCCGACGGCCTCTTAAACCCTTTAAACCAGCCTTTGCATATGAGTATGCGTCAACTCAAAATCACGAAATCAATTACGAATCGTGAATCGCAAAGCCTTGAGAAATACCTCCAGGAAATCGGCAAAGTAGAACTTATCACACCCGAAGAAGAGGTACAGCTTGCAATCCGCATCAAACAAGGCGATCAAAAAGCACTTGACCGCCTCACCAAAGCCAACCTGCGTTTTGTAGTTTCGGTTTCCAAGCAGTACCAGAACCAGGGCCTCTCACTCCCCGACCTGATTAACGAAGGTAACCTCGGCTTGATTAAAGCAGCACAACGTTTCGATGAAACCCGCGGTTTCAAATTTATTTCCTACGCAGTTTGGTGGATACGCCAGAGTATCCTTCAGGCATTGGCTGAACAATCAAGGATTGTTCGCCTGCCATTGAACAAGGTAGGCCTTACCAACCGCATCAACAAAGCTTATCAGCAACTGGAGCAGGAATTTGAAAGAGAACCTTCCCCGGAAGAACTTGCTGAGATGCTGGAAATAGAAACAGAAGAGGTGGCAGCCACACTTGGTATTGCAGCCCGCCATGTAAGCATGGATTCACCCTTATCTGAAGGCGAAGAAAACACGCTTGTTGATGTGCTGGAAAACCCCAATGCTGAAAGTGCAGACGAAGCCATTGACCACAAGGAATCACTTAAAATGGAAATTGAAAGGTCATTAAATGCGCTTACTGAACGCCAGCAGGATGTCATCCGCTTTTTCTTTGGCATTGGTGTTGACCATCCCATGAGCCTTGAAGACATCGGCGACAGGTTTAACCTTACCCGTGAAAGGGTACGCCAGATCAAGGACAAGGCCATTACCAAGCTGCGTACCACTTCCCGTTGTAAGATGCTGAGAAGTTATCTCGGAACATAAATTTCCCCGCAAATCATTTACTTTTGCAATTCATTTTACAGTGAACATTCAATATGTTCACTGTTTCTTTTTTGAAAATATACGTGCATGTTTGAAAATTTAAGCGAAAAGCTGGAGTCGGCGTTTAAGCTGTTAAAAGGCGAAGGACGGATTACGGAACTGAACATTGCCAATTCAGTCAAGGAAATACGCCGTGCATTGGTTGATGCTGACGTAAATTATAAAATTGCCAAAGAGTTTACTGATAAAGTAAAGGATAAGGCCCTTGGCGAAAAAGTAATCAATGCCATCAGCCCAGGGCAGCTGATGGTAAAGATTGTAAAAGATGAACTGACTGAATTAATGGGTGGCGCCGAAAGCACATTCAATGCCAATGGCAACCCGGCGGTGATACTGATTGCGGGTTTACAGGGTAGCGGTAAAACCACCTTCAGCGGTAAGCTGGCCAATTATCTTAAAACGCAGAAGGCAAAATCTCCGTTGCTTGTTGCAGCCGACATTTACAGGCCTGCAGCTATTGACCAGTTAAAAGTATTGGGTGAACAGGTAAACGTGGATGTTTATAGCGAACCTGAAAACAAAGATGCCGTTGCCATAGCCCAAAACGCCATTAAAGAAGCAAAAGCAAAAAATAAGAACGTTGTTATTATAGATACCGCCGGCCGCCTTGCCATTGATGAAGTGATGATGACCGAGGTGGCAAATATCAAATCAGCTGTCAATCCGCAGGAAATTTTATTTGTGGTGGATTCAATGACGGGCCAGGATGCAGTGAACACTGCGAGGGCATTTAACGACCGGCTTGACTTTAGCGGAGTGGTGCTTACCAAATTAGATGGCGATACAAGGGGTGGTGCTGCATTATCTATTAAATACACCGTACAAAAACCCATAAAGTTTGTAAGCAGGGGAGAGAAGTTAGATACACTTGATGTTTTTTACCCCGACCGTATGGCACAGCGCATACTGGGCATGGGAGATATTACTACATTGGTTGAAAAGGCGCAGGCTCAATTTGATGAAGAGCAGGCCAGGAAACTGGAAAAAAAGATACGCAAGAATCAGTTTGATTTCCAGGATTTTTACAACCAGTTGCAGCAAATCAAGAAAATGGGTAACCTTAAGGACCTGATGGGGATGATACCCGGTGTGGGTAAAGCCATGAAGGATATTGACATCAGTGATGATGCCTTTAAAGGCGTAGAAGCCATAATAAGCTCAATGACCCCCTTTGAAAGGGAAAACCCCGATAGTATTGATATGAGCAGGAAAAAGCGCATTGCAAAGGGATGCGGTAAGGATATAAGCGACGTAAACCAGTTTATGAAGCAGTTTGACCAGATGCGCCAGATGATGAAAAATATGAATAAAATGCCTGCAGGAGGCCGGATGGGGTTCGGAAAAAGGGTATAAAATTTAAAAAATGGTTTGTACTTTTGATTTTTGATAATTTAATTTGCATTACTTAATTTCGCACACTCATTTAAACTCTAAACCTTATTATTCACAACCCACAAAAAATTTCTATTTTTTATGGCTGTTAAAATCAGACTCCAGCGTCATGGGAGTAAGAAGCGACCCTTCTATTTCATTGTGGTAGCCGATGCCCGTTCACCCAGAGATGGAAAATTCATTCAAAAGATCGGCAGTTACAATCCCCTTACAGTTCCGGCAACAATTCAGATTGACCGCCAGAAGGCGCTTGAATGGCTGCACAAAGGTGCACAGCCAACTGATACTGTCCGCAGGATCCTTTCATTTAAAGGCGTATTGTACCTGAAGCACCTTTTACGCGGTGTTACACTTGGCTTGTTTGATGAAGCTACAGCCATGATCAAATTCCAGAAATGGCATGAAGAGCATGAATCAAGGATCAGGCAACGCCAGGAAGAAGCCGCTAAAGCTCGCAGGTCAAGAAGACCGGGCGGAGGGCCTCCCCGCAGAAACGAAAGAAGGCAAGGTGAATCAAAACCGGAATAAGATTTGTGCAAATAATTTTCAAAGCCCTGGTTATGCGGGGCTTTTTTATTTTGGCCCATATAAGATGTTGTCTTCTCAGGGTAAATTTGGCAAATGAAGAATTATATAGCCATAGGAAAACTGGCGGCCGTATTCGGTGTAAATGGCGAAATGGTGCTGCGGCACAACCTTGGCAAAAAAACCGGGTTCAGGGGACTGGAAGTAATTTTTATAGAAGAGTTTACTGATTCTTTTCTTCCTTATTTTATAGAAGCCGCTAAAATAAAAAGCGAAACTGAAGTGCTGGTAAAAATTGAAGGGGTAAACAACCGTGAAGAAGCCCTGAAATTATTGCAGAAACAGGTATGGCTGCTGGAAGAAGACTTTAAAAAATATGCAGCCAAAGATGCACCCATATCCCTGCTCGGTTTTCATGTCATAAACCAAAAGGAAGATATTGGCGAAGTTGCAGAAGTTATTGAACAGCCTATGCAGGTATTGCTTAAACTTTTTTATAAAGAAAAAGAAGTGCTTATCCCCCTGAATGAACAGACCCTTGATAAAGTTGATAAAAGAAACCGAAAAGTGCATGTGAATTTACCGGATGGGTTGCTGGAAATATACCAGTGATTTTATTTCCCGTAAATAAAATCCGCCATCAGTTTTATCCTGAAGTAAAGGTTGCTGAGTTTAATGGCAATATTGTTTTTTATTTTTTCAACACTGCCGCCGTTCATCTTTTTAATGTTTTTCATTTCCTGTATTTTCTCATCTATCTTATCCATTAGTTTTTCAGCGGTCCACCCCATGTAGCGTTTGTTCCTTTCGTCATGAATGTGCTTTGCTTCCAGTTTCCCCTCCTTTAATTTTTTAAAATTAAAATTCTGTTTGATGGCATTGCGGTAAGCGTCATTTCCAAGCAGGTCAATGATCTTGTCATACGATACCTGGTTTATAAAACCATTGCGGAACACATTCAGGTTATCCCTTAGTTCAATGATGATTTGTTTTTTAAGTACGTCATTGGTTTCTGATTTCCTGTGCAAAAAACCAATGAGCTGTTGTAAAGGGTTAACGGTAGAACTGAGCCATTGCCATGACCAGGCCATAGTTTTATTTTTATCAGGAAAGATAGCAATTTCCCGATGGCAGCGGATTCTGTAATTTTACAGTATGCAGGAACGGCAAAGGATTATAGCGCATTTTGACCTTGATGCTTTCTTCGTATCAGTTGAGTGCCTTAACGATGTTACATTAAAAGGCAAGCCCCTTATTGTGGGCGGAAGCAGGGAAAGGGGGGTGGTGGCTGCATGCAGCTATGAAGCACGCAAATATGGTATTCATTCTGCCATGCCCATGCACAGGGCCATGCAGCTTTGCCCGCATGCCACGGTTGTAAAAGGCAGCCGCGGCGAGTACAGTAAATTCTCCCGCTGGGTTACGGAAATTATAGCAGCCAGGGCGCCATTGTTTGAAAAAGCATCAATCGATGAATTCTATCTTGACCTCACAGGGATGGATAAATACTTTGAGCCTTATCAATGGACGATTGATTTGCGGCAGGAGATTATTGACAAGACGCAGTTGCCGATATCCTTCGGACTGGCATCAAACAAACTTGTTGCAAAAATTGTAACAAATGAAGCAAAGCCCAATGGCTATCTCTGCGTACCTTTCGGGAAGGAAAAAGAATTTCTTGCGCCGCTGCCGGTAAGTAAAATTCCGGGTGTGGGAGAATCCACCTATAAAACTTTATTGCAGTCTGGTATAAAAACCATCAGTGACATCAGCGCAAGAAGTGTTGAAGAGATGGAGAAATTCTTTGGCAAATACGGCGCTGACCTCTGGTATAAATCACAGGGCATACATGACGGGGAAGTTGTACCTTACCATGAAGCCAAATCAGTTTCAACAGAAAATACTTTTGAAGAAAACACAAATGATATGGATTTCCTGATGAGCGAACTGGTAAGGATGACAGAAAAGATTGCATATGAATTAAGACAGGACAATAAGATGGCAGGATGTATTGCTGTAAAAATCAGGTACCCGGATTTTGAAACCACTTCACGCCAAACCACCATACCTTATACCTTTTATGACGACGAACTGATACCCAAAGCCAAAGACCTTTTTCACAAACTGTACAGGAAAGGAGAGAAGATACGCCTGATGGGCGTTCGCTTAAGCGAACTGACTGATGAGGCGCTGCAGACCAACCTTTTCAGTAACGTGGAAAAAAAGGCCGGTTTATACAAAGCCATTGACGGGGTGAAAGACCGCTTTGGCAAGTATGCAATCACTAAAGGCGGCGCTTTATAATTTTTTTATACTTTATAAAGACACCGCAACATGGTTAACCTTAATAAACATTTTTTACCAACTATTAAAACCATTTACTATGAGTTTAAGATTAGGAGACATTGCGCCAAACTTTAAAGCGCAAACCACCGCCGGGGAAATTGATTTTTATGAATACCTGGGAAACGGATGGGGTATTCTTTTTTCTCACCCCGCTGATTTTACACCAGTTTGCACAACCGAACTGGGCAAAACTGCATTGCTAATGGAGGAATTTGCCAAGCGTAATGTAAAAGTACTGGCTGTAAGCGTTGATCCGCTGGATAAACACATGGGATGGATCAATGACATCAACGAAACACAAAAATGTAATGTGAATTTTCCCATTATCGCAGACCCCAACCGGGAGGTATCATCATTGTATGATATGATTCATCCGAATGCATCGGAAAACTTTACTGTCCGCTCCTTGTTCGTGATAGGGCCGGATAAGAAAGTAAAGCTCATGATTACTTACCCGCAGTCAACAGGCCGCAATTTTGTGGAAGTGCTCAGGGTAATAGATTCACTGCAGCTTACAGCCAATTTCAGCGTATCCACGCCAGCTGACTGGAAGCATGGAGAAGATGTGATTGTAGTTCCGGCCATTGCAACGGAAGATGCCGTAAAGAAATTCCCCAAGGGGTTAAAAATTGTAAAGCCTTATTTAAGGTACACACCACAGCCGAATTTATAAGTTTGTAACCAAAGATGATTTGAACCCTGGAGTGATTGCTTCAGGGTTTTTTATTGTTTCCATTTTCGCAATTGCTGCAGCAATGCCCGGAGGTCCTTTGGGAGGGGCGCTTCAGGGCAGTGTAATTTTCCGCTTTCATCTTTAAAATGCAGTTGCCACGAATGTAACCCCAGCCTTTGCAGCAATGGCCTTTCTTCTTCCTGTTTTGATAATTTGAATTTTCTTTTCAATGAAGAAAGATAAACAGGTTGCCCTGTTCCGTACAGTTCATCGCAGGCTATGGGGTTGCCCAGGTGCTGCATGTGCACCCTTATCTGGTGTGTCCTCCCGGTTTCAATCTGGAACTGCACAAGACTGTATAAACTGAAATCTTCAAGTACTTCGTAATGCGTTACCGAAGGCTTTCCTTTTGCTGTGGTAACCATCCTGCCTTTTTTTACAGGGTGTTCAGCTATGGGCACATCAATCGTACCTTTTTTATCCGGCAAACTCCCATGAACTAGGCCCAGGTAAATTTTGACTGCTTCCCTGTTTTCAAACAATTGTGAATAGTAGCGGTGCGCTGTTTCATTTTTTGCAAAAAGAATAATGCCGCTGGTGTCCCTGTCCAGCCGGTGAACAATAAATATCCTTCCGTATTTGTTCTCCAGTATTTTTTTCAGCGAAGGAAGTTTGTCATCAAAACGGTCAGGAACCGTAAGCAGGCCTGCGGGTTTATTGACAACAATAAAATTTTCTGTTTCTGAAATTATCTCCGGCTGAAACATGTCATTTATTTTGGCCTTGTTATAAATGTAAGGTTACTGCCAATTTTCAGACGGCGGTGTATGAGCCGTGTGATAAATGAATTGTCTGATACGGGGTCTTTCCTGCTGTAGGTGTAATGTTCCAGTACTTCGTAATGGTTTTTTTTCAGCAGGTAAAGCATGCTGGGTATGGTGGGCTCAAACAAATGATCTGGTGTGCGTGAAGGATCTTTCCATGAAGAAGAAAACTGCTTTTTCAGTTTTAATTTATAAAGCATGTATTTCAACTTTTGGGATATTGAAAATTTATGGGGTACATTAATTACCAGTATCCCTTTGCTTTCCAGCAATAACTTTGCTTTTTGTAACCATGTATTCGGATCAGGTACATGCTCCAGTACATGACTCATGTGTATAAGTGAGAATTTAACAGGGGAACTGAAGTTGTCAAACTGTTCAACAAAAACTTTTATCCCGGTTTGCTTTTCCACAAATGCCGCCATTTGCTCAGATACATCAAGGCCTGCAGCCTCCTTGTACAAAGATTTTGCTGCATAGAGGAATGTGCCCATGCCGCTGCCCACATCAAGTACCGCTGTTTTCAATACATCATATTTGCTGATGTAATTGATCTCTTTCTTAAACATTTCAACAGATGACTCCCTTATACTTGTAACATCACTCAATACAATATTATCAGCATACTGGTAATAAGAAGCATAGGCGGCATCAATAAAATGCTGGTCGTATTTTGGCCGGGGCGACTGATAAATGAGTTTGCAGTTACTGCACAACACATAAGTGTATTGCAGTTCACTCCCGAATTTCTCATACAGTTTAAAATCCCCTGACCCGCAAAAAGGGCAGTTTACTTTTTCCCATTCGTAGGGCACATATGGTTTTGACTTTACAGCCTGAGGCATTTTTTATGATGTGATGGGATGAGTATAAATAGGTTATTTATTTTGGGCTGCCGTCTTCTTTTTTATAATTCCGCTGTTGAGGAATTTTAGTGAACGCACTTCTTTTTCATTCAGGTACCTCCATTTGCCCCTGTCCACATTTTTCTTGGTAAGATTGGCAAACATCACACGGTCAAGATTTTTTACGTCATAACCGAGGTGTTCAAAAATGCGGCGCACAACCCTGTTGCGGCCGCTGTGAATTTCTATGCCAATTACGGATTTGTCTTTTGCATCAGCATAACCCAGGGCATCCGCTTTTACAAAACCATCTTCCAGCTCAAGCCCGGAAAGAATGGCCTGGAAATCTTTTTTATCAAGCGGTTTATCCAGTTTTACTTCATATATTTTTTTTACTTCGTTAGACGGATGGGCAAGTTTTTGTGTCAGCTCGCCGTCATTGGTGAGCAATAAAACCCCGGTGGTATTCCTGTCAAGACGGCCGACCGGGTAAATTCTTTCAGTGGCAGCATTTTTTATTAACTGCAATACTGTTTTCCTTCCCTGCGGGTCATCAGTAGTGGTAATGTAATCTTTGGGTTTATTGAGCAGGATGTAAACAAGGTTTTTAGCGATAAAGATTTTTTTCCCGTTCACCGTTACATCATCTTTTGCAGACACCCTGTGCCCCGGTTCAGTAACAAGTTCGCCGTTTACTTTTACTTTCCCGGTTTTAACCAATTCAGCAGCATCCCTTCTTGAACATATCCCGCAATGGGCAATGAATTTGTTCAGGGGAATTAAATCTGTTTCAGGATTCCGGTTTGGGATATCAGGTTTTAGCAGAGTTTTTGTGCCTTTATTGCTGCCGGCTGCGGACTGATGACTGCCGGCTGCCGGCTGGTTACGTTTCTTTTCAAAATACGCTTCCCTTTCTTTCTTCCATTTTTTCTTTTGCTGGCGGAACTCTTCTTTTACTGCACTGTTCTTTTTTTTCGGGAAAAACTTTTCAAAGCCACTTGTCTTTTTCATCTGGAGTGTGTTTCTGTTTTACAACAGTAGTGAGCGGCAAATATATAAATAAAAAACCCCTTCATTTGCAGAAAGGGCTTTATTTCACAACTTTCTACCTCGCTATTTTCTCTTTGCGGTGGCGCCTCATTTCTTCCATCTTCTTTAATTGTTCTTCTGTCAGCAGTTTTTTTACTTCTGCCTTATGTTCTTCTGCCAGTTTTTTTATTTGCTCTCTTTTATCGGTGCGGCTCAGGCTTTCGTTTTCTTTCAGCGATTTCATTTTGCTTTTGAAACTGCTGCCGAGGTTGCTGAGCTGCGAAGCCTGTGCATCAGACAGTCCCAGTTTGATTTTTGCTTTCTCCAGCCTTGCTTTTGCATTTACCTCATGTATGGCTTTGCGTTCCCTTTTCATTTGTTCCAGCTTTGTTTTCTGCTCTGCAGTAAGCAATTGCTGCATTGAAGTTTTATGGTCTTTTACAAGCGCTGCTTTTCTGTCACGCATTTCTTTTACGGTAATGTTTTCGTTTGAATTTAATTCCTGCATCTTTTTTCTGAAATCTTCGTTGATGGTTTTCAGTTGCTGCTTCTGCGCATCTGAAAAATTCAACTGCTTTGCTACGTCAGCCCTGTGGCGTTTCATCATTTTGCGGGGATGATGTTGCCCTTGCTTTTCTTTTTCCTGTGCGGTGGCAGCAAAACTTACAAATGCCGCCATTACCAATCCTAAAAGTGTCCATTTCATGTGATTTAAATTTTTGGTACAGCAAATAGACGGGGCTGTACCTGCTGGGTTTAACTGCAGTAAGAATTTCTTCGTAGATGGTAAATTGTAATGATCAGCGGCTGTCTTTATTGGCCAGTTGTCCGCAGGCCGCATCAATATCTTTGCCGCGGCTGCGGCGCAGGCGGGCATTTACTTTGTTTTTTTCAAGCCATGCCATAAACTGCTGCACCTTTTCTTCATCCGGCTTTTCAAAGCTGGCAAAGTCAATGGGGTTGTATTCAATAATGTTGATTAAATCTGCCGGAACCTGCCTGTAAATCTTTATCAGTTCATCAGCGTCTTTCTGGGAATCATTAAAATCTTTAAAGAGGATGTATTCAAAAGTGATTTCGTTACCGGTTTGCTTGTAAAAATAATTCAGGGCATCTATCAGCGATTTAATGTTATTGGTATCATTAATGGGCATGATCTCATGTCGTTTCTTATCATTTGCAGCATGTAATGATAAAGCAAGTTTAAACCTTACTTTGTCATCACCCAGCTGTTTTATCATTTTGGCTACACCTGCAGTGGAAACGGTAATTCTCCTGGCGCTCATACCCAGCCCGTCGGGTGATGATATGCGTTCAATGGCCCGCAATACATTTTTATAATTCAGCAATGGTTCGCCCATGCCCATAAATACAATGTTGCTGAGTTTTTTATTATAAACCCTTTCGCATTGCTGGTTAATCAATACCACTTCATCATAAATCTCATCAAACTCAAGGTTGCGTTCACGTTCCATGTAACCGGTTGCACAGAATTTACAACTCAAAGAACACCCGATTTGGGAAGAAACACATGCAGTATATCTCGATTCGGTTGGTATCAGCACACCTTCCACAAGATGGTTATCGAAGGTTTTGAAACGTGACTTCACCGTTCCGTCGGCGCTGTATTGGGTGGCGTCAACAGCCAAAGCGGGGAGAGTGAAATTTTCCCCTAATTTCTGCCTCAGTTCTTTACTCAGGTTGGTCATATCAGCAAAGCTATGGGCATGTTTCTGCCACAGCCATTCATATACCTGCCTGGCCCTGAATTTTTTTTCAGCAATGCTTTCAAAATACCCTTCCAGGCCCTGCAAATTCAAATGCCTGATATTTTTTAACCCGGTTTTTAACATGGCGCAAAGATAGCACAGGCCGCAGTATTGGACTTTTTTTCTTAACTTAATAGTACCTTATATACTTTCCCCCTGAAGGAAGCGGGATATTTGTTACCAACTTTTACAGTATTAAACCTGCTGTATATGGAACTGATACGCCGGAGAATTTTAAAGCCAGACCGCATTGGTTTTTACGATAAAGATTTTTTTGTTGAAACAAGGTTTTACCAGTACAGCAAAAGGTCAGTTTACGCCATGGGTTTTCTGATACTTTGTATTGTTACGGTATTTTTTCTTTTTTCATTTTTTGAAAAAACTTATTCAGCCGTTATACTTGTTGTGCTTCTTTTTGCCATACCGGTTTACAGCGCCGTGTCGGGCAAAACATGGTTTTCCTTTTCTGTTTTTGATCCGCGGGTACTGAGGCTGGAAAGAAACGGCATACAGATTGGCGATGAATTTTTCCGCATACAGGATATTGAATTTGTAAAAATCTACGTCCATTCTTTTTACGGGTTGCGTTGCAATTTTGACCGCATAGGGTATGATTTTGCTGATGGTTCTGAATATGGTGATAAAAACGAAATCAGGTTTAAAGGGTCCGGCAGGGATTATAAATGCAGGTTCATCCTGCGTAATGGGGTTGCATATATTGCTTTATACAAATTGATGGAATATTGGAAGGCGATGGGCGTACAGGTTTATTTGAAAGAGGAGTTTTCTTATGATTTTGTGATGAAGCAGGTTGATGACCCGGTGAAACGTGTTTAATTTTTTTGTGCTATACCCCAAACTGCTTAAGATGATGATCCAGGTGTTTGTAGGCCAGTTTGCCCCACTGTTTACGGGTAAGTTTTCTGAAGATGGGGTGTATGGCAAATTCATAATCCTCCGGTGTATCATTTAGTCTTTCCAGTTGCGCTATAAGGGTATCTTTCTGTTGCTGAAAGCTTCCGGATAATTTCAGTTTCTTCTGTATGTTCAGTTCAGGCGGGGTAGGTGCGTTTTTTGGAAAGCTGATCAGGTCAACAAAAATAAACCTCACAATTGCCGATCTTACCGGCCCCACACGTACTTTGGAGGGCACATCACCGAATGCCATTTTTATCCCTGCAGCGCAGTGCCCCAGCATTTCAGTTACAGTCATCCTGCCCCAATGCCTCTTGCTTTCAGGAGTGAGGCAGTTGATGCGGTGAATAAGCTGCTGAATGGTATGGCTGTTTAATGGCATAACCGTTTAAAGTGTATGTTGTCTGGATAAAAACGGGAATTTTAACTGAGTGGATTTTATCAGAAGCTGTAATTCAGCAATTGCTCATAAGACAGGGTTTGCTGTTCGCCTGTTTTAAGGTTTTTCATGTTGCAGGTATGAGATGAAATTTCATTGGCGCCAATAATGACAGCATAAGGGATATTCTTTTTTTCTGCATACTTAAATTGCTTGTCCATTTTTGTTTTTTCATGATAGAGTTCGCAGCTGATTTTTTTGTGGCGCAACTGCTGCATCAGCTCAAAGGATTTTCTGGCTTCTTCTTCTCCCATGTTAAAAAACAATAACCGGGCGCCTGTATGTACTTCTTCAGGAAAAAGTTTTAATTCTTCCATTACATCATAAATCCGGTCAACGCCGAATGAAATGCCCACACCGGGAATACCAGGAACACCGAATAAACCTGTAAGGTCATCATATCTTCCGCCGCCGCCAATGCTGCCCATTTTTACTTCTGCAGGTGCTTTGGCTTCGAATATGATGCCCGTATAGTAATTTAAGCCGCGGGCAAGGGTAAAGTCAATGGTGAATGGTGAATGTTGAGCGGTGAGTGGGGAATAATATATAACAAATTCGAGTTCTTCAATTCCTTTTTTGCCGGCTTCATTATTGCCGAGCAGGGTTTTCAACTGCGATATTTTTTCTGCATTGCTTCCGCTGATGCTGAGGTATTTTTCAATGGTACTGATTTGTTCTTTATTCAGTCCCCTTTCGCTTAATTCCTCTTTTACTTTTTCTATACCAATCTTATCAAGTTTATCAATGGCAACGGTTATATCTGTCATCTTATCCGCTCCTCCGCATATTTCCGACAATGCGCTTAGAATTTTCCGGCTGTTGATCCTTAATTCAAAATTTACTATCCCCAGTTGAGTAAATACATCATTGTAAATGCCGGCAAGTTCCACTTCATTAATCAACGAATAGCTCCCCACCACATCCGCATCGCATTGGAAAAACTCACGGTACCTTCCTTTCTGCGGCCTGTCTGCACGCCACACGGGTTGTATCTGGTAACGCTTAAACGGAAAGGTAAGCTGGCCATGGTTCATGGCCACATAGCGGGCAAAGGGGATGGTGAGATC
>JANRKT010000223.1:0-2657 GCA_033763355.1 Chitinophagaceae bacterium
AGCAATGCTTCTACAGGGGTTAAGCGGTTGATGTCAATATTTTCCAGTATTTTCCTGATGTCTTCAAAAGTTTCGCTGTGTGCATCAAAAATAGAGAGCTGCAGTTTCTGATTGCTGAGTTGTTTTAATGTATCTGTTACTGCCTGGTTGCTGGTTAGCCCGCTTTGAGTGGCAAGGCCATTGTGTTCTAATTGTTTTAAAATTTCATTGGCCCTGCTGATAAGCGATGGCGGCATACCGGCCATTTTGGCTACATGGATACCGAAACTGTGCGTACTTCCGCCGGGTGCAAGTTTGCGCAGAAAAATAATTTTATTGCCCGCTTCTTTATTGGTAACATGGTAGTTTTTTATGCGTGGAAATTTATTTTCCAGTTCATTCAGTTCATGGTAATGCGTGGCAAATAAAGTTTTAGGCGCATGGGGCGAATTGTGCAGGTGTTCTGCAATGCTCCACGCAATGGAAATGCCGTCGTAAGTAGATGTGCCCCTCCCGATTTCATCTAATAAAATCAAACTGCGTGAAGTAATGTTATTGATGATACTTGCAGTTTCGTTCATCTCTACCATAAAGGTGGATTCGCCGCCGCTGAGGTTATCGGATGCGCCAACCCTTGTAAAAATCTTATCTGTTAAACTGATGTTTGCTTTATCTGCAGGAACAAAACTTCCCATGTGGGCCATCAGAGTAATCAAAGCGGTCTGGCGCAGCAAAGCGCTTTTGCCGCTCATGTTGGGCCCGGTAAGGATGATGATTTGCTGCGATGACGGATCAAGAAAAATATCATTGGCAATATAAGGTTCACCCGGCGGCAGGTTTCTTTCAATAACAGGATGGCGGCTTTCTTTTAATTCAAGTTCATTCCCCTCATGCAGTTGTGGTTTTTTATAGCGGTAGTGCAGGGCATTGTTTGCAAAACAGCTCAGCACATCCATAATAGCAAGTATGTTTCCGTTTACCTGCATGGGTGCAATGTAATCCTGCAATTCGGCTAAAAGTTTTTCATACAGGTCCATTTCAATGGCCAGTATTTTTTCTTCAGCGCCTGTTATTTTTTCTTCGTATTCTTTTAATTCAGGAGTGATGTAGCGTTCTGCATTGGTTAAGGTTTGTTTGCGTATCCATTCAGCAGGCACTTTGTTCTTGTGTGCATGTGTTACTTCAAGATAATAACCGAATACATTATTAAAACCGATTTTTAATGAGCTGATGCCTGTTGCCATTGCTTCTTTCTGCTGTAAACTCACCAGGTAATCTTTTCCGCCTGATGCAATTTTTCTCAGCTCATCCAGGTCTGCATGTATGCCCTCCCGTATAACCCCGCCCTTTAAAGCGGCAGCAGGGGGATGTTCTGTAATTTCCCTGGCTATCTTTTCATAAATATAATGACAGGGGTTAAGTGCATCCGCCATCCTTTTCAGGTAATCATTGCCTGTATCTGCGCAAAGTTTTTTAATGGATTCAATGTGCTGCAGCCCCTTTGCAATATGCATCACTTCCCTCGGCCCGGTTTTCCTTAAAGGTATTTTGCTAACCAGCCTTTCAATATCGCCGCATTGCTTAATGTAGTGCGAAACCCTGTTTCGCACATCTGTTTCCTTAATAAAAAACTCCACCAGGTCCAGCCGCTCATTTATCTTTCTTACGTCTTTCAGCGGCAGCACAATCCATCTTTTCAATAACCTTGCCCCCATTGGCGAAACGGTATTGTCAAGCGTTTTTAACAGGCTGTTGCCGTTTTCGGTTCCGCTGCTGATGAGTTCCAGGTTGCGGATGGTAAAGCGGTCCATCCACAAATAATCTTCCTTGTCAATCCGCTGTATGGAAGTAATGTGCTGAAGGTTGGGATGCTCGGTATCTTTCAGGTAATGCAGTACAACCCCTGCGGCGGTAATGCCCTCATGCAGATCTTCAATACCAAATCCTTTTAAAGAATGGGTTTGAAAATGTTTCAGCAGGTTATCCCTGCTGTAGGTTTCATCAAAAATCCAGCTTTCTAAAGTATAAGTATAAAATTTAAGCCCGAATGTTTCTTTAAAATGTTTTTGAAAGCTGCGCTGAAAAATAACTTCTGCAGGTTTAAGTGTTTGCAGCAGTTTGTCAATGTACTCTGTGTTTCCTTCGGCAACAAAAAATTCACCTGTAGAAATGTCAAGGAAAGCAATCCCGGTATTGTTTTCTGCAAAATGTATCCCCGCCAAAAAATTATTGCTGTTGTGCTCCAGCAGTTTTTCATTGGTGGCCACGCCGGGTGTAACCATTTCAGTTACGCCGCGTTTTACAATTCCTTTTGCGAGTTTAGGATCTTCTAACTGATCGCAAATCGCAACCCGGTATCCTGCTTTTACCAGCTTATGCAGGTACGTATCCAAAGCATGGTGCGGAAAACCGGCAAGGTCTGACGAAGCGGCGGCGCCATTGTTTCTCTTTGTTAATGTAATGCCCAGCACCCGTGAAGCAATCACTGCATCGCCACCAAAAGTTTCATAAAAATCACCCACCCTGAAAAGTAAAACAGCATCAGGATATTTCTGTTTGATAGCCCGGTGTTGCTGCATTAAAGGTGTATCGGCACTAACCGTTTTCGCCATAGGCGGCAAATTTAAGAAAGTGGTGCCGGTATGAAGGAATTGATTACCAGTTGTGAAAAACTAAAT
>JANRKT010000224.1:0-24649 GCA_033763355.1 Chitinophagaceae bacterium
CGGCATTTTATCATTCCCGCAAATTTACTCATCTCACCAAAACCATACCCTACCCGCCCCGAACAATGTATGACATTTTATATCCGTGGGTCTGAGGTTACTGAAATTCCCTCTGGTCAATACAAGATGATGAGACCAAGGTCAGTTATCTCAGGTCAATATACAGAACGCATCAACCGCTATAGCGGAAGCAGAGAATTCTTAATGTTACAGGTAGTTTTTTTACCCGGCGCCATATACCGCTTAACCGGTGTTCCTTCTCACAAGCTACAGGGCACCTTTGAAAACCTTGAAGATGTGTTTCCCGTTGAATCAAATAAGATAAACGAACGATTAGAAAATTGTAATTCCTATAATGAGATCATTTTTGCCATCGAAGAATTTTTATTGGGGCTTCTTAAAAAGACGAAAATTGAAGAAAAGCCTGCTGATCAGATTTTCAGGATCATGTTGAAACAACCCTCCCGGTATTCTATCAGCTGGTTAGCGAAAGAGGCTTGTTATTCTTTGCGCCAGTTTGAACGGAAGGCTTACGATCATCTCGGCATTTGTCCAAAAACATTCCTGCGTATTTCGCGATTCATACAATCCTATGATATGCGCATTCAACATCCAAAAATGGATTGGTTAAGTATTGCGCTTGCTTTTGATTACCACGATTACCAACACCTCGCTAAAGAATACAAAGAATTTGCGGGTGCAAAACCCAATGAGCTTTTCGCCGCTGAATCACAATCATTGGAACGAATGCTGGGACTAAAAAAGTAACCTGTCCCCTTCAAAATGTCGATTTCTTACCACCTCCTTTATTGCTTTTAGTCTCAATTTTATTCCGGCTATTACTTCAATCTGTAGCTAAAACAGAATGATGAAAGTTCTTATTCCATAATAATAGCTATAAAAGTTTTATATCATAAAAAATTAAACATTAACCAATGAAATCAAAAGTTGCAACCTTTATCCTTTTGTGTGGCATTTTGTTCTTTGCAGCAAACTGCAGGAAAAATAATTCAGAAAACCAGAACAATGCGTCAAACACAGAAAAATACAAAGCTGACGTGGCGGTTTCATGGTATAACCTGCTAACTGAAATCAGCCGGCTAACTCCATACCCGCCACCACCCAGTATCAGGATATTTGCTTATTCGGGTTTGACTTTATATGAGTCAGTAGTACCGGGCATGCCTTCCTATAATTCAATCTATAAGCATTTCACGGGTTTAGATATACCGTTTGATAAAACAAAAGAATATTACTGGCCGGCAGCTGCCAATGCTTCGCTTTCCAGGATTTCATCAAAGTTGATGGCAAATTACGGAACCCCGCCTCTTCTTGCCCTGATTCAAAAACTGGAAGATTCATTAACACAGATATTTGCAATATCTGTTGCCCCGGAAAAAATGCAATTGTCAATTGAATTTGGAAGAATGGTGGCTGATAAAGTTTATGAATGGAGTACCCAGGATGGTACATTAACCAGTAGTGGGGCACTGGCTGTATGCCCTCCTTATTCTCCGCCAAGCGGCCCGGGCTTATGGGTTCCTACGCCACCGGGTTTTTTGCCGGCAGCAGGCGCCTGCCAGGGATCTTTAAGAACCTTTATTCCGGACATTGTAAATGCAGTGTTGCCACCGGACCCACCCGACTACTCTACAGAGTTGACTTCTGATTATTATAAAATGGCAGATAAGATTTACCAGCTTAGCCTTACCCGTACCACAAATGACTCAATGATCAGCGAAGCGTGGAGAGATCGCTTAGGAATGAATTTTAATACACCTGCCCATATATTAAGCCTTACTTCTCAAATCATTTTAAAAGAGAAACTAAACCTTGAAGAAGCAGCTATTATCTACGCACAGCAGGGAATTGCCATGTTTGATGCCATTGCAGCCAGTTTTAAATTCAAGTTTTATTATTATTTGTTAGAGCGTCCCATTACTTACATACGTAACATCATGGGGAAAACTACCTGGAACAGCATTTATCCGACACCTCAACATCCTTCTTATCCGGCCGTAGCCCCTGCAGCCGCTGCTGCAGGTATTGTAATACTTGAAAAAAAATTAGGTACCAGTTACAACTTTATTGATAGTACACAAAAAGGTATATATGGCTCCTGGAATTATTCATCATTCGATGAGTTGGTTAAGGATGTTGGAAAAAGCCGGACGCATAGTGGCCTGAACTTTGAAGTTTCTGTCACGGAAGGAATAACACAGGGACGCAAAGCAGGAGAAATAGTTGATAAACTCCTGTTTAAGAAATGATCGGATAATTTTGCCCGTTGATGTTTTTAAGCCCTATGTGCGGCTGCGGTACCAACAACTTTTATATTATAGACTGCCGATAATAGCTGTTTGTATTTTCCTGGTTTAAACAGCTTTTTCCGTTCCGGTACAGTCGCTGTAAAATAACCTGGACAGGCGGGCATTGATGAAAGCTAATATATAACTTTTGCACTGAATGCTGTTGCTGGTGATGCTATGCTACAATGCCAGCAGCACGAACATCAACAACGGCGGGTAATGATTAAAGTCAGACGAAATAGATTCCTCTGCTGCGCCAGCGCACAAATGCCCTGCTTCGCAACATCGGAATGACAGACTTTTTTTTATGTGCATTCGCAACCCTGAGCCTCGTCCTGCTTTCCATCTCAAATCACCCTCGGAGTTTGTCATTCACGAAGGAGGCATCTGTTGCGTGAAATAATGATTAAAGTCACACGAAACAGATTCCTCTCCGCCTGTGGCGGATCGGGATGACAGGCTTTTTTTTATGTCCATTCATAACCCGTGTTACTGCGGACCTTCGAAGTCATGGCTTCAGAGAGGGCGACAGTTTTAATGTCTAAATAGTACAACCTAACTTTTGTTCTATTGCCAGGGCATTCAGCATCATCTACTTTTGTAAAAAGTAAATTATATGAAAACCGCTCTGCTGTTAACCTCATTGCTGCTTGCTTCCTGTTTGCTGACTGCACAGGAGGAAAAAAAAGAAAAAAAACAACCTAAACCCGGCATAGGCCTGGGTTTAAAAGCAGGAGTAAATTTTGCCAATATAACCAACGCTTCACAGATCAGTGCGTCCAATACCAGCGGGTTTCATGCGGGCGCCTTTTTTGCACCGGGCTCCGGTATGGGTAAAAAAATACTGGGATACAGGACTGAAATCATCTTCTCCAGACAGGGCTATGATTTTAAAAGCGGCGCTACCACAGGTTCAGTTAAGTTAGATTATATCCTTATGCCGCAACTTATGACCATTAACATCACCCGTTTTTTTGAAATTCATTTCGGTATGCAAATGGCGTTCTTGCTGAATGCAAAGGCAGACAGTTCCAAACCTGCTGCATCAAATAACCCCTACGGTGCTATTATGGACTACTATAACCGCTTTGACTACGGGCTTGCAGGTGGTGTGCAAATTATGCCGGTTGCAGGTTTATTTATAGGAGCCCGTTATAATATCAGCCTCAGCAACCTTTACAACAATAACAATTCATCGCAGGTTCCGGTGTTTATACCTAACAGCAGCAATATTAACTTTAAAAATAATGTGATGCAGCTTTACGGCGGATGGCGTTTTTAAATAACAAGTTTACTGTGTTCGTATTCATGGCTGATAAAATAAAATCCCTGCTTTTTCCGGCAGGGATTTTTGCTGCTTATCAAACCTGTTTCTTATACCAGTCATCCCGATAAAAAAATCCGTAACTCTTTTGGTAATTTCATGAAGAAGGTTATTTTTACGCCCTGTTTAAAATGCGGTGTTCTTCTGAAAGCTTCCGCACTTTTCGCTGCTAACCTTCTGCACCATTTACAAACCACTGCTTTATTTTTCTCAAACAATATTGCCCGTTCTCAAAACCAATACTACCTGTTAATAAGTCCCGCAAAGAGCGGGACTTTTGTTTTGCTATTGCTGGTTAATGTCCTTACCCTCCCCAAGTAATTTTATAAGGTTCTCAACATTGGCTTTGTTGTTGTTATCAGGCGCCTGTGGCAAAGCAATCTTTGCATACTTTAAAGCATTTTTAAAATCGGCCTGTGCCGAGTAGGCCCTTGCCAAACCCATATTGGTGGTAAAAGTATTGGGGTATTTCTTTGCATTTGCCTGAAAAATTTCAATGGCCTCTTTCTTTTTGCCCTGCTGCAAAAGCTGCCTTGCATACTGGTGCACTTCATTTACATTGCCAAGTGGTGCTGCTTCCTTCATCAAAGCATCTGCATCTGCTTCTTTACCCATAGCTGCAAGCACCTGTGCCTTGTTGCTGAGTGTTTGAAAATTTTTCTCGCCGATAAAAGGCCCGCTGATGGCATAATCAGACCATTGCAATGCTTCTTCAAGATTGGTTTTATGCTGTACACAAAACTGCGCAGCCTGCACCCACGCATCCGGCCTGAATCCTTTTTCGCCTGTAAGCTCCTTACGGAAAGAAGCTATTTGTGTTCTCACAAGGTCAACTTCTACTTTAAACGGAACTTTCATTTTCTCCCACATCATGGCAATTACAGCGCTGTTATCAGTCTGGTCAATAAATTCATATTTTAATCTCTCTGCAGTTTCACCAGGCGCTTGTGTTTTTACAGTAACCCTTAAAGCATCATCCTTCTCATCATAAAAATAACTTCCCCATGCTTTGGAGTTTTTTGAAAATATAACCGTTGCCTCCGCCGGCTGCATAGCAAGAAACAATGCATAAGTACCTGCTTTCAGTTCTTTGCCTTCCACCTTTACATCAGTTGAAAATTTTATGGTAGTGTTTTCATTGGCGCCTGCCCTCCATGGTGCAGCTTTACTGGTGCCAAAACCCTGGTCTGCAAAACCATAGTGTACCAGTTGCCCCCATATCTTTCCTTCACGTCCCCTTACTGCCGGGCGGTCGTAATGAATGGTAACATCGGTAATACCGATGCGTTCCGATACCGATGCCTTTTTATTTCCACCACCGGGCGGGGTGGTAAGCTGGGCTGTTAAAACAGCGGGGCATAGAGCAAAAAGAATAAATGCGCAAATAAGATTCAGTTTTTTCATGACAGTTGATTTGCAATAAAAGTAGAGAAAGCATTATTTACCCTGCTCAAATTTGGGATAAATGGCATTGCCCGGAACGGGGGGGGGTATTATAAAACAAAAGGACTGTCTCAATTTGTTTGTCATGCTTCCGTGTTAACAGATGTCGGGAAGGAAAGGCATTTAACATATTGGCAATATTCTGCTAACACTATTGCGCCGGATTCCGCTCCGGCCCGGGGCGGAACGGAATGTGAAATTGATACAGCACCATGCAAAAAGATTATTGCTTTACCGGAATTAAAATTGTAAACTTTGTACTGACATTTTATTGTTCTTTAAAACCTTTTATATGGGTATGTTGCACCAGCTCGAAAAATGGAGCACCACCCATCATCCCCGGTGGCTGGTGCTGCTAAGGGTAGCACTTGGTATATGCCTGTTCTTTAAAGGCATCATCTTCATCAGCAATACTGCAGCATTGGAAAGACTGATAGCCGGAACTGTTCTTGAGGGGGCCTCGGTTCCCTGGCTGAGCTATATCATTACCTGGTTACACCTGTTAGGGGGCTTTCTCATCATCATTGGCTTGCTTACAAGATGGGCTGTGCTGATACAGGTACCGGTGCTTCTTGGCGCTGTAATTTTTATTAACGCAACCAAAGGTGTTTTTGCAGCAGAATCAGAATTCGGGTTTTCACTGGTTATCCTGTTGCTGCTTTTGTTTTTCCTCGTTGAAGGCGGCGGGCCGCTTTCACTGGATAATTATTTCAGGAAGAACCCGAAATGACTGCCTGGTTTAATAAAGTTTTTTATTGGCAGACTGCCTCCAGGCAATAAAAACATCTTTTGCTTTTTGATGAGGATGGTGAATGAAAGGAATTTTTCTATCAGCAAAAACTGTATTGATTTCGCTGTAAATAAAATCGTCGTCAAAATCAATAGCAGCAGCTTCATTTTTTGTATTGGCAAATATTACCCTCCGGGGACGTGCCCAGTAAATAGCGCCCATGCACATGGGGCAGGGTTCACAGGAAGCGTAAATATCACACTCGTCAAGTTGAAAACTGTTTAGTTTTTTACATGCTTCACGTATGGCAACCACTTCAGCATGTGCAGTGGGGTCGTTGGTTGCAAGAACCATATTGCAACCCTCTGCAATAATTTTTCCATCCTTTACAATCACACATCCAAAAGGCCCGCCCTTACCCTGCAACATGCCTTTCTCAGAAACTTCAATGGCTTTTTCAAGAAATTTCAATTCTTCGGCGCTAATCATATTTCAAGTTACTAAAGATTATCATCAGCTACAGCAAACAAAAAAGTATCCGCTACGTGCAGATACTTTTACAATATTCAAAAAAGTTTACTGGTATTGTATATAAACCGGCATGGGCTTCAGTTTTACCAGTTCTTCTGGTGTAAGCAAACGGGGAGGGTTTCTTTTCAAATCGTTCTTGTAAAAAATTTTAAACCCGGTATATTCCACAGGCTCTTTATGTATAAAATGTTTGTAGGTGCCTATCTTCTTTGCGGGTTCTCCCCAGCCGTCCATGTGCATTACAACCTGTACTTCAGGCTGCAGTTTAATTTGTTTGTAGTTTGTAACCATAGGTTGTGTAAAACGGTGTACCACCAGTATCTTCGGCGGCAGGTTGTTTTTCTTTACAAGGTTAGCAAGGTAGCCGGTAGCATAGTTAATATCTGAAGCATCAAATGTACCGATTACTTTACCCGGCGCTTGTTCGCCTTTCATTGAAAACTCAGGGTCAATACCAAGGTGCACATTGGGCATGGAAAGGTATTTTTCCAACTGGGGAATTTCCTGTTGCAACGTGCTTAACCCAACCTGAATATCAAGGAACACAATAGCGTTTATTTCTTTTGCCATACTGAGGATGGTATCAATCTGGTGAAAAGGCATGCGCAAACGGTATGTGCCGCCTTTACCGGGGCTCCCCTGTGCTGTTACAGCTATATAATGCAGTGCAGGTTGCACTTCCATTGCAGAATCCGCCGCTTCCCATCTTTTTACTTCTGCCATTAAACGGGTAAGCATTTCTTTTCTCGGAAATTCACCCAATGCCCCCATCCTGGTGGAATAAAGGTTGCCGTAATATGCTATTATACGTTTAAAAGGCAGAATAGCGCCTGAAACAGGGAATTCTGTTCTTACAGGCCACTTGCCGGATGAATCCCCGTTGGTAATATGCTGTATGCGCTCATGGAAGAGAGCGGTATCATAAATGATTTCCCGTTTGGCTTCAACTGTGTCTGTTTTTAAAGCGGCACCGGAAACTGAAAGTTGCGGCCCGGCACCGGAAGTATTATACAAACTGTACACTGCAAAGCCTGCAAGAAGTATGAGGGCAGCGATGCCTGTAACAAGCAGAACAGATTTAATACCCGGGTTTCTTTTCATGTTTTGAGGAACAACGATGTGGTTATCCATAGGATGAAATATTGGTTTTTTATAAGGACTGTATCCAAACTACTAAAACGGGTGCAAAATAAAAATATTTTGATAATAATGAAGCATTTATACACAGAAAGCGGATTTAACACTTTTGCCCGGATTTGTCCTGTTTTCAGGAAAACCCTCCTGCGAAACCCGTATTTATCAAATTTTCAAAAAATATTGAAAATATGAAATGCACGGTTTATCTTTACATCAATAAACAACCGGCATGAAAACCATAATACACACAAAGGCCCGGGCAGGAACAAATAAAACCTCCTTTACAAACCCTGTTTTCGGTTATTACGATGAAATAAAAAACTACTATTCTGTTGCAGGGCCCGATTATGCTGCATGGAGCAAAAAATTCAACATGCACTTTGGGTATTGCAGTTCGTTTACCGGGATATTTAATCTTGAAAATATGCTGGATAACATGAACAGCATAGTTGCCGGGCACCTGCATATTAACAAACATGAATGTTGTTCAATTGCTGACCTCGGCTGTGGCATGGGAACAACTGCAAGGTATATCGCAGGCAAGTTTCCAGATGCTAAAGTTACCGGGGTTTCAATTGTTGATTACCAGGTTGAACAGGGCAGTTTATTCACCCGTCAGGCTGGTTTGGCAGAAAGGGTTTTGCATGTAAAAGAAAATTTTGAGGACCTCTCATTTGCTGATGAAAGTTTTGAATATGCTTATGCACTTGAAAGCGCCTGCCATGCGGGTGGCCATGACAAAGAACTGTTCATTCACGAACTGGCAAGAATATTAAAACAGGGCGGAAGGTTTGTGATTGCCGATGGTTTTCTTAAAAAAGAAAGCGACCAGCTCCCGATGATGGCAAAAAAAATTTATAAAAAACTTATTGCCTGCTGGGCATTGCCCGGCTTTGCAACCATAGCTGATTTTACCAGGACACTCAACCAATACGGGCTTGAAGCCCAGGTAAAGGAAATAAGCTGGCGGATAGCGCCATCGGTAATGCATGTGCCCCGTGTGGTATTGCAGTTTTTATGGAATGAATTAAAACAACATAAAACCCTCCGCATGAAAAAAGAAAGATGGAACAACGTGATGGGGCCTTTGCTCGGCATGCTATTCGGGTTGTACAGGAATTGCTTTGGCTATTACATCATCAGCGGTAAAAAAATAAAATCATGATAAACGAATATCTTCTTTATGCAGCAGGCGCCCTCAATATTGTTGTTGCTGTTTTTCACCTGTTGTTCTGGAAACTGTTTCATTGGAAAACTGAACTGAAAAAAATAAGCAGCCTGAACAGCGCCGTAATGCAGGTTATGAACCTCCGTCTGATTTATTTATTCCTGCTTACTGCATTTCTATGTTTCTTTTATACCAGGGACCTCGTTGAAACCCGTGTTGGAAACGCCATGCTGATTGGCTTTTCATTTTTGTGGCTGGGCAGGCTGGTTGAACAGTTTATCTTCTTCAAGCTGAATCACTGGATAGGGTATGCAGTTACTTTTCTTTTTATTGCCGGAACGGTTTTATTTGCTTTGCCTGTTTTTATGAAGTAGCCCGGACAAAATACCCGGCTGCAACCCCGCTGTATTGGAATAAGTATTGCTGATGCTAATTTTACATTAAGTAAAAACCAAAGTATTGTGCCACGATTGATATACCGGGTTTACGTTATTGAACTATCAAAACGGGTATTTACCGAAAATGCCAGGTTCCGGGCTGCTAACCCGCAATTTAACGGGGTACTGGAATGCCTTTATGTAGGCATGACCAGTAAGGCCCCGGCAGAAAGGTTTAAACAACATAAAACGGGATACATCAATAAGAAAGGCCACAAACTATCGGCTTATATCGTGCAGAAATACGGAGCTTATCTGCGCCCCAGCCTTTACGATCACATTAACTTAAAACCCATGACCCGGCAACAAGCACTGGCCATGGAAGAAAAACTTGCCTGGGACTTACGAAGACAAGGTTATGCGGTTTGGTTTAACTGAATGGTACCGGCTTCCCGCTGCAATATAAATATATGGAGAGCAGGAAAAGCACAGGAAAGTTATTATTGATATCATAAAAGATGCAAGCCATCAGTAACCGGGAAAGTAAATGAAGCGAATTACCAGTTGACGCTACGCCTTATAGCTTTTCCCATACCTCTTTCGCAAACTGCTCCAATGACGGGTCCCTTGCCCCCATCAGCAATAAAACACAGTTTCCATCCAGATGCGGCCTTACCACATCAAGAAAATCGCTCCTGTTTTCTACAAAAAAAGCATTCTTACCAAGAGCTTTTATGTCATGAATAAGGTCAGCGGCTGAAATATCTTTAGTGGCCGTACCGCCGGCATAAAATATTTCGCTCATCCATATTTCATCTTCAGGTCTTAATACTTTTGAAATTTCATTTACAAAATCATCACGCAAAAACCTTGTAGGCCCGTAACCATGCGGCTGAAACCATGCAATTACTTTGGGTGCAATGGGCTGGCAGGCTTCAATGGAAGCGGCGCATTTAGCTGGGTTGTGTGCATAATCATCAATCAGCCACACCCCATGTTTATTGCCTATAACCTGGTGCCGCCGGTAAATACCTTCATACTTTTTTAATGCTTCAGCACAAACTTTAAGATCAACTCCCAATTGAGCGGCAACAGCAACGGCAGCCAGGGCATTTTCCATATTGTGCCTTCCAATAAGGTTAAGGTTAAAATCAACCCCGTTGATTTTAAAGGATATTTGCAGGCCCTTTTGTTTAAACTCAGCGCCAATGTAACCGGCGCCTGAAGCGGGGTCAAAACTAAAATCATATTTACTGTCCTGTGATAATTGTTTTGCCAGTTGATGTGACTGGTTCACTATAAACCTGCTGCTGTTATTTTTAAAAACCTGAAAGATGTCCATCAATACATCAATTTCTTTATGGTCTTTGTCAACATTCAGAAGCAATCCTAAAGCAGGCTGGTACTGAACAATAGAACCGTCGCTCTCATCCGCTTCAATCACCAGCCACTCCCCTTTGCCTGCTTTTGCATTGCCGATTTTTCCTTCCTTGATAATACTCACCAGCCCGGCCCCGCTGATAATACCCGGTTCAAGTCCTGCGTGTTCAAGTATATCAAACAACATGGCGCTGGTAGTGCTCTTGCCGCTGGTTCCCCCTATTGCAATGGTTTTTTTACTTTTTGCAATTAATGCAAGCAGTTCTGAACGTTTAATAATGGGGATATTGAGTTGTTTTGCTTTTTGCACTTCCGGTACCGTATCTTCTACAGCCGTTGAAACCACAACAAGTTCTATTGATTCAGTAATGCCTTCGCCGTTCTGCAAAAAACATTTTATGCCTTCGCTTTCCAGCTTATCTTTTGTGTCATTTGCTTCACCTTCTTTAAAATACCTGTCGCTGCCGGAAACATCCTTGCCAATGCCTTTTAAATACTGGGCAATTGCGCTCATGCCGGTACCGGCTATACCGATAAAAAAAATCCGGTGAAAGTCATTTACAGATGTAATCATCCCACAAATAAAAGCAATTATCAAAAAATCACGGCCCTGGCTTAACTTGAGTTAAATAATTTTATTATGCAACACCTCAATGATATCAAAACACAGGAAATACGACCGGGCTTTTTTGGAAAACTTATACATGGCGAAAACAGCACCCTTGCCATCTGGGATATTAAAAAGGGAAGTGTGCTGCCGGAACATCACCATGTACACGAACAAACAACTTACCTTTTAGAAGGGGAACTTGAAATGGTTATCGGCGGCCAAAAAATGCTTTTTACGCCTGGCATGGTGCATGTCATTCCATCTGATGTGCCCCATTCTGCCATTGCGGTTACAGATGTGAAGGTGATTGATGTATTTTCTCCTGCAAGGGAAGATTATAAAGCGGGCAGCCAATAGTCATTACCTGTGGGCAGGCCGCCATTGTCAGACAACTACTGGCAAAAGGTTAATAACTGCCTAAGGCTTTGCAAATTTTTTATTGCTGATAAAAGAAGTATCTGTAAGTGTTTTTATAAAAGCCACAAGGTTCTGTTTCTCCTCATTATTAAGACGTATGCCCAACTGGCCGTTTTTTTTCATTGATGAATCAAGGTTAGCGGTATTGTGTGTCTGCTGGTCATACTGAACCATTACGCTGAACAATGAAATGACGCTTCCGTTGTGCATATAAGGAGCTGTAAGTTCAGCATTTCGTAATCCGGGAACCTTAAATTTATTTTTATCCCCTGCATTACCTGTTACATTATATCGTCCTTCATCCCGGATATCGGGCCGCAGGCCAATATCCCTGAACGAATGATCTGTAAACAAAGGCTCTGCATGGCAGTTTGCACATTTCAGTTTAAAAGTTTCATAACCCATCTGCTCTTCATTAGTAAAGGTTTCACCTTCCTTTCTAAGTACCCTGTCATATTTTGAATTGCCGCTAACCAGCATAACCATGAACTGTGATAATGCTTTTGACATTAAATCAGAAGTGATCTCTTTTTCACCAAATGCTTTTTTAAACAGCGCCGGGTATTCGTTATGAGCCTTAAGTTTACTTACAACCTGTTCTAATTTTTCACCCATTTCCACAGGGTTTGTTATCGGGCCTTCTGGCTGTTTATCAAGATGCGTTACTCTTCCGTCCCAAAAGAAATCAGGGTAAAACGCCATATTCTGAACAGCCGGTGAGTTTCTTAATGTGCGCTGGTTATTAATCCCTGTACTTACTGCCTGGCCCTTTTGTGCAAACCCGTCTTTCTGTATATGGCAGGTAGCGCATGAAACTGTTCCGTTTGCGGAAAGTATTCCGTCGTAGAATAATTTTTTACCCAATTCAAAACCTTCTTCTGTTAACGGATTACCGGAAAAATTATATACAACCTGGGGGAAATTTGAGGGTTGGGTGAATTTTATTGTTTTGGGTGCAGGTGCAGATTGATCCTTTTTGCTGCATGCAAGTACAAGCAGGAAAAAAGCTGTCAACACTCCATAATATTTTCTGTTCATGGGTCAGGGTTGAAGAAGAAAAAAAGGAAAAGGAAAACACAGAATAGTGGAGGGGTTTTTTGCTGAAAGCGATCCACAAGGATCCATTCAATCAGAAATAAGATATGGGGAGTTTGAGCTGGTAAAACTAATAAAATAAGTTTACTTAAACCAGTGCCGGGAACAGGAGTTAATCAATTGACATTAATTGCCTGAATTTCAAAGCAGCGGCGGGGCCTGATTTTCCTATTTCCTGCTTCTTGCCTCTTGTTTTCTCAAACCGTTATTTCAATCCTGTTACTTTCCGGGTCCAGTATTACTGATTCGTAATAGCCATCTCCAGTCCGGCGAGGGTTGCCCAATATGGTATAACCATCCTGCCGCAATTGTTCTGTAAGTGCATTCACTTTTTCTTCGCTTCCAACACTGATGGCAAAATGAATAAGCCCCCTGCTTTGCGGTTCAATGCTGTTTTTGTTTTCAGTAACGGATGGCATGTGCATGATCTCCAGCCGGCAATCGCCTGCAAATGAAAGAAAGTAAGAAGAAAACTGCTTTGAAGGATTGTAATATTTTTCATTGGCAACGGCAGAAAAATACCTTGTGTAAAACTGCTTCATCTTTTCAAGGTCTTTCACCCAGATGGCAAGGTGTTCTATATATGGCATAAATCAAGTATTCCTCTTTTTTAAAAATAAAACTAAAACTTCATCCTTTGTATTCTCACTGCATTCAATATTGCCAGCAACGCCACACCCACATCAGCAAAAACAGCTTCCCACATAGTAGCAAGGCCGCCTGCGCCTAAGACTAAAACGATTGCTTTTACTGCAAAGGCAAGAATAATATTTTGCCAAACTATTTTCTTTGTCTGTTTACCAATGTTTATGGCCATTGCTATTCGGCTGGGCTTATCATCCTGTATTACTACATCTGCTGTTTCAATAGTGGCATCGCTGCCTAAACCGCCCATTGCAATTCCTACATTGCTCAACGCAACTACAGGGGCATCATTTACACCATCGCCAACAAAAGCAACGGTTTCATTTCGGTCTTTAATCGCTTTTACCTTGTTCACTTTATCTTCCGGCAATAAATCACCAAAGGCATTATCTATTCCCAATTTATCTGCAACAAATTTTACAACGGTACTTTTATCACCACTGAGCATAGTAGTTTTTACCTTCATGCTGTGCAGCTTGTTTACCGCTTCCTGCGCATCGTCTTTTATGCTGTCGGCAATGGTGAGATAGCCTGCAAACTTTCTGTTATAAGCAATTGCAATCACGGTGTAAACAATTGTTGAAGGGTCAATATCGTATTTGATAGAAAACTTATTCATCAACTTAAAATTACCTACTAACAATTCTTTATCGCCGACATTTGCTTTTAATCCGTGTCCTGAAATTTCTTCAACATTTTCTAATTTGATATTGGTATCTATTTTGCCCACATAGTTGTGAATAGCCGTGGCTACCGGATGTGTACTCTGGCTTTCCAAGGCATTCACCATTTGCAGTATTTCGTCTTTATTAAATTCAGGTTTCAATATTACTTCCTGCACTTTAAAAACACCTTCGGTCATCGTACCTGTTTTATCCATCACTACATTTTGAATAGCAGCCATTATGTCTAAAAAATTACTGCCTTTAAACAGTATTCCATTTTTACTGGCTGCACCAATGCCGCCAAAATAACCTAATGGAATAGAAATAACCAAAGCACAGGGGCAACTGATAACTAAGAATACTAAAGCCCGGTAAAGCCATTGACTGAATACATAATTTTCAACAAACAATATTGGCAATACGCAAATAAGCACTGCCAACAATACCACAATTGGAGTATAGATTTTTGCAAACTTTCTGATGAATAACTCAGTGGGTGCTTTTTGAGCGGTGGCATTTTGTACTAATTCTAAAATCTTACTCAGTTTACTATCTGTGTAAGCGGCTGTAACCTTTACCTGAGCAACAGTATTCAGGTTTATCATACCTGCCAGTACTGTTTCACCCTTTGCTTTGGTATCAGGCTTGCTTTCTCCTGTCAAAGCTGCTGTGTTGAAAGATGCAGTTTCAGAAATCAACTCTCCATCCAATCCTAATTTTTCTCCCGGCTTTAATTGTATGACTGCTCCAATGCTTACATTTTCTGCTTTAATGGTTTTAGGCTGGTTGTTTTCTAAAACAGTTATTTCATCAGGCCGCTGGTCAAGCAATGCTTTGATATTTGATTTGGCTCTTTTTACTGCTAATGTCTGGAACACTTCCCCTACCGCATAGAATAACATCACCGCCACGCCTTCTGGATATTCCTGAATAGCAAATGCACCAATGGTTGCAATAGACATCAATAAAAATTCTGAAAATATTTCTCCTTTACCAATGGCTACTACCGCTTCTTTTATTACCGGAAAACCAACGGGAGCATAAGCAGCTACATACCACACAATACGAACCCACCCGGTAAACCATGTTTGCGGAAACCAGTTATCCAATGCAATGGCAATGATCAGCAAAACCAAGCTGATGACAGATGGCAGAAACATTTTAAATGTGCTATCGCTACCTGATGAATGGTCGTGTCCGTCATCATCTGCATGTTCATTGTGATTGTGTCCATCATCGTCACTATGATTTTCTTTCAGCAATTCCTTTGCACCGGCTTTAGTATATATTTTTTCTTCCAGTGTGCAGCAGGTCATTCTTCCCTGTGCATCGTAAGTATGCTTGTGACTGGAGTCTGTGTTTATCACTTTGTATTTTTTACAACATTATCAAGTATTGTTTGCAAGTCTTCAGGTATTTCCATTGGTTTTAAGGGCGGCACATTTGCACCACCTGTATTTCCAATAGGCACTGTACCAACAAAAGACTTTACACCGCCAAATATCAGCCGGGTTATCTGTCCAAAAACCTCTTTGGCGCTTTTTATCTTAAATCCAAACTTCAGCATTTGCCAATGTACATAGCTGTGTTGTAAAGGCCACCGCTGTCCCACTATGTGGGCTCTTTCATAATGGCGCCAGCATTGCTGCAGGTATCCTTTCTTTAAAAAATCAGTTGCTTTAATCAGTTCTTCCCTGTAATAAGGATAAAGCTGCTTTGGCATATTGAAATATAGCTTCACTTTATATGATTTATAGTTTATTAATGCCCATGTCCCCCTTCTCCGGCATTCGTCATCTTTGCCAACACAAAAAATGCCCCTTTCACAACCACCTTTGCGTCTTTGGGTATTTGTTTTAGTAATGTGATTTCGGTAAAACCTACGTCCGTTGTTCCCTTGGCAACCGGTATTCTTTCAAAAGTCAACCCCTCTTCTTTCTCATGCTCATGGTCATGATTTTCTTTTGCTTCATGCTTTATAGAATCCTTGTTATCCGTTTGATGTTCTCCTTCTGCATGTTCATCCGTCAATACAAAAATGTAATCCTGTCCGGCAATGGTAACTACTGCATCAGAGGGCACGGCGGGCACAGTAGCTTTTTCGAGGCTGATCACAGCCGTAATATTCATGCCATCAATCAAACCTGTTTTATTTCCCTGCACCCGGGCATGAACTGTCACTGCTTTACTTTCACCTTCAAATGATGAGCCTAATGAATATATCTGTGCATCATACTCTTTTCCGGGATTGTTAGTCAGCGTAAAATGGATAAGCTGATTGTTTTTCAACTTAGGCAAATCCTTTTCATAAACAAACAGGTCAAGATGCAACTGGCTGTTGTCAACAATTTCCGCTACTGTTGTACTTACGTCAATGTAGCTGCCTATTTCTACTTTCACATCGCTTACCACTCCGCTTATGGGACTTGTAATAGAGAGAACTGAAACAAGATTTCCACTGGATAGTTTTTCAGGGTTAATACCCATCAGTCTTATTTGCTGTTCATAGGTAGATTTGGCTGTACGCAATGTTCTCAATTCTGTTTCGGCGGCCTGCAGGTTTTTCAATGCACCGGCATTACCGGCATTAAGGTCTTTTTGCCTTTTTACTTCCAGTTCTGCTAACCCGATTTTTGCGCTAATGTTTAAATAATCACTTTGCACCTGAACAAATTCCGGATTGGCAACTGTCGCAATCACCTGGCTTTTTCTAACTGTATTCCCCGGCTGCACAAGAAGCGATTTAATAACCCCTCTATATACTGAGTTTACACTGGCTTTATTCTGATTGGGTACCTTCAGTACACCATTTGTTTTTAAAGAAGCAGTTAACTGTTTGTCTTCAATAATCCCCAACTCAATGCCAATACTTTTTATCTGCTCTTCTGTAAGCGTTGCCGTATTCGGGTTTTCGTGGCTGTCTTCATGCCCATCTTCTGCTGTTGTGTTAGTTGATTCTGCCGCTTCTTTGCCACCACATGAAATTATAGATGTTAAAGAAAAAATGCAGGTTGCTATTATTATATACTTCTTCATTCCTTATGATTTATTGGTTGATATAATAGTTATATTGAATGACTGATTGGTTATAAGCATTCAGGTTTTCTAAATAGTTCTTTTGGATTTCTATAGCCTGTGAAAGAAACTGAGACAGTTCGGCAAAACTGATTTCCCCGGCACGATAGGCTAATGATGCCGCTTTGATTATTTCTTCCGCTTGCATTAGCCCGGTTGATTCATAAAATGACAGCATGCTATTGTTTTTTTCTACTTCCTGCTGCATCTGAATTTTCTGTGTATTCAGCACCTGGTTTTCATAATCATATTGCTTCTGTTGCACGGCCATATCTGCCTGTACTACTTTTACTTTATTCCTGTAGGCATTGGCGCCAAACAACGGAAATGCAGCCGTTACTGAAAATCCGGAGAAGGGGTCTCTGGCGCCCCATAGTCTTTGAGAAAAAAAACGGCCGGAGAACTCTGGTTTGTTTTCATTTTTTATTACATCAATTCCCGCATTGGCAATATTGATATTTTGCGATTGCAATGCCAATAATGGATGTGTGCTGTCGCCTGATAAACCCGGTATGGTCAATTTTTCCAAGGGTATCATTTGCGGCAGCAAAATATCTGCTGTATTAAGCAACTGCATTAAGGATTGCTGCTGAATCTGCATTTCTTTACCCATCTGTTGAATCAATGCCTGTAACTCTCTCATCCGTACATTAGCTGCAATACTATCAAGACCGGGACTGTCGCCAGTTTTAACCTTTAGAATTGCCGCATCATTCAATGATTTATAAATGCTGTCCAGGCGCTGATAGAGTTGTTGTTTATCCTGCAAATACCAAAGCTGGTAATATACGGTTCGTGTATCCCTTCTTAATTGCACCTCAATGGCGGTTGCATTCAGGTTATAATATTTCAACTGTTCGCCATAGAGATTCTTCTGCGCTTTATACAAACCCGGCCATGAAATACTTTGTGACAACCCAATTTTTAATATCCCGGTATTATCACTTGGCCTTGCATCTTCATTTTCGGCAAATACTCCTGTTTTGGGTAAAGCTGTTGCAGTCTTTATCTGCGCTTTGCCTTTGTTGATTTGCTGATTGTTTACTTCGTAAAGCAGGTTGTTTTTAGCAAGGTTCACTGCTTCAACAGAAGTTACCCGTTTTACTCCGGGTTGTTGCGCTGATGCATTATTTGAAATGATCACTACAATCAATCCTGCTATAATCGTTGCTGCCGGTTTCACTGTAATTTTTCTTTTAAATGAAAAAATGATGTAGAGCAATGGCAATACCACCAGCGTAAGAAACGTAGCTGTAATCAATCCGCCGATCACAACTGTTGCCAAAGGTTTTTGTACTTCTGCTCCTGCTCCGGTTGATAGTGCCATTGGAATAAAGCCCAATGCAGCTACTGCTGCTGTCATCAATACAGGCCGCAACCGGATTTTTGTTCCTTCTATTACTCTTTGAAAAATATCCTTCATGCCATCTTTTTCCAACTGGTTAAATGTGCTGATTAAAACAATGCCGTTCAATACTGCTACGCCGAATAATGCAATAAAGCCGACACCGGCAGAAATACTGAAAGGCATTCCTCTTAATAGCAGGGCAAACACACCGCCAATGGCGCTCATCGGAATGGCAGTATATATAAGCAAAACTTCTTTGACAGAACCAAATGTGAAATAAAGTAAAAGGAATATCAACGCTAATGCAACCGGGACGGCGATTCTTAATCTTCCGGATGCTTCCTGCAGGTTTTCAAAGGTGCCACCGTAGGTGTAGTAATACCCGGTCGGCAAAAGTTTGGCAGCATTCAACTTTTCCTGAATCTCTTTAACCACACTCGCCACATCACGGCCTTTTACATTAAAGCCAACCACGATTCTTCTTTTGCCCTCCTCACGGCTTATTTGCGCCGGGCCTTCTTTGAAAGAAACAGATGCTACCTGTGACAAGGGGATTTGATTCCCATCATTGGTTGCCACAAATAAATTACTCACATCATCAATGGAAGTTCTGCTTGCACTATCTAACCTCACTACGAGGTCAAACTTTCTTTCGTTCTCAAATACCACTCCTGCTCTTTCACCTGCGAAGGCGGTGCTGATGGTATGATTAATGTCCTCGATATTCAAACCATAGCCGGCAATCTTTGCCCTGTCGTACTGAATGGTGATTTGTGGCAGACCCGTTGTTCTTTCTACCTGCGGCTCTGTCGCACCCTTTACTGATTGAACATCTTTGGCAACCTTTGGAGCTAATGCGGCCAATGTATCAATATTTTCTCCAAATATTTTTATGGCAACATCCTGTCTTACTCCGGTCATCAGTTCATTAAAGCGCATCTGGATGGGCTGTGATATTTCGAAAAATACGCCGGGAATTACTTCCAGTTTTTCCATAATCATTGCGGCCAGTTCATTGTAATCTTTCGTTGTCTTCCATTCTGATTTTGGTTTTAATACAATTATTAAATCAGAAGCTTCCGGAGGCATCGGATCAGTGGGCACTTCAGCGCTTCCGGTTTTGCCTACTACCATTTTTACTTCAGGAAATGATTTCACTATCCTGCTTGCCTGCATAGATGTTTCCACACTTTGCGATAGTGAAGTTCCCTGCGGCAATATGCAGTGAAAAGCATAATCGCCTTCCTGCAGTTGAGGAATGAATTCGCCGCCCATCCTGCTGAAAAGAACCAGTGCAAATACAAACACCATTACCGTTGCAACAGTTATGGCATACTTCATTTTAATGGCCCATCGTATAACAGGTGCATACAAACGCTGAAAGAAATTCATCATACGGTCAGATATGTTTTTCTTATGCACCGGATTTTTTGAAAGAAACAGGGCAGACATCATGGGGATATAGGTAAGGGAAAGTATCAGGGCGCCTAATATGGAAAAGCCGACGGTTTGTGCCATTGGCCGGAACATTTTACCCTCGATGCCTACCAGCGAAAGAATGGGGATATATACAATGAGAATTATGATTTCGCCAAAAGCTGCGCTGTTACGGATTTTAGAAGCTGATTCATAAACTTCACTATCCATTTCTGCCTGAGTCAGCCGGTTTACTGATTTGCGCAGGCCCAGGTGAAGAAGGGTGGCTTCAACAATAATCACTGCACCATCTACAATCAGACCGAAATCAATTGCCCCCAAACTCATCAGGTTGGCGCTTACACCAAACAGCCGCATCATTCCCAATGCAAACAACATGGATAAGGGGATGGCCGAAGCCACTATCAACCCTGCACGAAAATTTCCGAGAAACAAAATCAAAACGAAAATAACAATCAGGGCGCCTTCAATCAGGTTTGTCTTTACTGTATTTACCGCACGGTTTACCAGGGTTGTACGGTCAAGAAAAGCTTCTACCTCTACATCTTCAGGCAATGTTTTTTTAATGGTTTCCATCTTTGCTTTTATCCGGCTTACTACAGCAGCGCTGTTCGAGCCTTTGAGCATCATAACTATTCCTCCTACTACCTCCTTTTCTCCGTTATAGGTTACTGAACCATATCTTACCGCATGGCCCAATTGGACTTCTGCCACATCCCGAACCAAAACAGGTATATTGTTTACTTTTTTAATAACTGTATTTCTGATGTCGTCCATTGAACTCACCAGGCCGATACCTCTGATGAAATATGCATTTGGCTTTTTATCTATGTATGCGCCGCCGGTATTCTCATTATTTCTTTCCAATGCATAAAAGATTTCAGCAATGGTGATGTTCATTGCTTTGAGGCGGTATGGATTCACCGCTACTTCATATTGCTTCAGGAAGCCGCCAAAACTATTAACCTCTGCCACACCCGGTGTGCCATACAATTGCCTGGCCACAATCCAATCCTGCATGGTACGCAAGTCCATTGCGGAATATTTGTTCTCCGAACCTTTTTTGGGGTGAATGACATACTGATAAATTTCACCCAAACCTGTACTGACAGGAGCCAGTTCTGGTGTGCCAACGCCCCGCGGAATCTTTTCTTCAGCCTCCTTGAGTTTTTCATTGATTAACTGGCGGACAAAATAAATATCAATGTCATCATGAAAAACAACAGTGATTACTGATAAGCCAAACCTTGAAATTGAACGCATTTCTTCCAAATCGGGCAGGTTGGCAAGGCTTTGTTCAATGGGGTAAGTAACCAACTGTTCTGTTTCCTGTGCGGCCAGTGTGGGGGTGAGTGTGATAATCTGTACCTGGTTATTGGTAATATCCGGCACGGCATCAACGGGCAGTTTACCGGCACTCCACACCCCCCAAACAATGAGTGCAAGTGTCATTAACCCGATGATGAGTTTATGTTTTATACTGAAGTGGATTATTTTATTGAGCATAGTATAACTGTATAACCTTTGGTTAGTCAATAAAGTTTTCCAGCCAGAAAATGGCTGAACCATATTAAGCCGAAAGCGGGTTATACTAATTGGGGCGGTTGCCAGATCGGCAGGTAAATTTCTATGAGAGCGACAGGTACAGAAGAAGCATATTGTTTGCTGAACGTGTTTATCAGTAAATCATTGTTACTAAACCAGTTTTGGATTGAGAAGCCTGCGCAGCAAGTACAATGGCAAAAAGGGGAACAGGCATCATCCTGCTCTTTATCCTGGTGTGGTGATGATTCCGAAATTCCTAAATATTGTTTTTGTTTTTTTGAAACTGAAATGTCATCAGCACATGGCAAAAAACTAAGCCATAAAATTAATAAAGACAGTATGAAAGACAGAAATTTCATTTAACAAATATAACATGCATATTTTTCAAAAAACTCAGTAAAAGGGAATAAAATGTCAATAATGTTGCAAAAAACGAATAGTATCTGGTGCATTTCGGCTATCTTCTTAAATCAGGGGGCAACGGTAAATAGAATTATTTTGCTGGCAGTATTGCCTTTTTTGTCTGCAGTTGTAACTGTTAAAGTGAGGCTTGTGCTGCCAGAAAGATTAACCGGATTATAATGCTTATGATAACTGTAAAACTTCTTACCTGCGACATCAGGAAATGCTGAAAACCAGATATTGCCTGAGTTTGTTTTTAATTCTATTTGGAGGTTCTTTAGCTCAATATTATCTGAAGCACTTAATAAAACGTGCACACTGTCGCCATTAAGAATAGTAGATTGATTTTCCAGCGGCTGGCTTAAAGTTATAACAGGTGATTCTTTATCATCATTGTCATTCTTTCCACAGGAAGAATTAATTAAAAAAAGCAATGGTGAAATTATTAAAGATACGGCGGTCTGTAACAACTTTGTACCGGTCATATTTGTTATACTTAGCTGAAAGAACGTATTAAAATATCACTTATTGCAATCATTTTTTCTATTCTGAGTATTTTTCAGTTTCAGAAATAAGTTGATATTCCAAACTGATACCCCGCCAGCTTTGCAGGCGGGTTTCCAAGGATATCTTTTTGCCAGTTATAACGGTAGTTGAAACGTATTACAGTTTGTGCAGTGGGCCGCCAGCTTATAGCAGGAACAACAGAAAATACATGGTCTGAAATATTATCGCCGGTTGATTTAAATTTCCCCTTATTCCAGTCAACATACTCCAGCCTTAATGCAATGTTCAGCACAGCTTTCTCAAAACCCAGCATCGGCCGTTTTAAAACCGGCTGAACAAAATCTATAAACCCGCCCTGTTGCTTTCTGCCGAACTGTTCGGTATATGTTTCAGGAACATCTACATTTACCCATGCCCATTCGGCATTAATATAAGTGTTTACTTTGGGTAATGTAGTATTAAAATCAACAGCATAAACATTCAGTCTTCTTTTTTTATCAAGAGTTAATCCATCTTCTTGAAATTTATTATACACACCGCCCATATAGGATAATCCCAATTCACCAATTTTATTCTTCCGCAATGCAAGTTTGCCGGTAAACAAGGGAACCCCGTTAAAACTTTCTTCAAATCTTTCCCGGTTTTCTTTGCTGGCCGGAAGAAACGTTTTATTCACTTCATTGGATATAATGCGGTCATCAAACCCGTTGGTGATATATGCTTCATAAGCAAAGGCCCACTCTTTGGTATATTTTTTTCCAAAAACACCAAAGCCCACATTACTCCAGGTAGCAGGAAGCATTTGTGTAGCGGCAATGGGGCGGTCAACAAATTCCCATTTGGGCCCATCATGGTTCTGATTAAATGCACCGATGGGGTTCATTACTACACCGCCTCTGATGTTTAATAAAGGCGCTAATTCAAAATCAACGGAAGCAAATTCAATGTTGATCTCTTTAGTACCGTCTTCAAATTCTATCTCTGTCAAAAACTTTATCCGTTTGTAAATTGTTGAAGAGAGAAACAGTGTCAGCCGCCGCATCTGGAACTGGTGGCCCTCGGTTACACCATCTTCATTTAAATACTGGTAATTGGCTTCCACATAACCGCCAATAGCAACGGGCAATTTTCCCATTTGCAAAAAAGGGCGGTTGTACACTGCATCCACATTCATTTTTTGAAGGCCTGTATCCTTTGGTGTTCTGCGCAGCAATACCGGATTGATCTGTGCAAAAGAATCATTGATGCAAAACAAGATTGCTATAAGAAGTAAATCTTTTTTCATTTTTCTCTCAGGTCAATAAATAATTCGTCATTGTTAACAATTACAGGGAATGTGCGGAGGTTTGACTCAGCAGGGCCATTTGTTACCTGGCCTTTGCTATTGTATTCGCTGCCGTGTGCAGGGCATTGAAGATAATCTCCTACCACATTCACTTCGGCGCCCTGGTGGGCACACTGCATCCATAAAGCGCTATATTCAGTTTCACTGAAACGATAAACACAAATGGGGAAAAGCAAAGCATCATTGCGAACTATAATATAAGAGCGGTATTTACCTTTTTCTTTGGTTTCAAAATCCCCGGCACTTACAGTAATTCCATCTTTCCCGATCCTGCCTGGTATAATACGGGTTGCACTGCATGAGTTTAACAATCCGGAAATGGTTGTTGCACCCAAACAGGCAGCACAACTGTTCACAATAAAATCTCTTCTGTTCATTATGGTTATAGTGATTCAAGAAATTTTAAAACCTTATTCTTTTCATCCTGTGTTAACTGCTGAAACTTAGCTTTGCTATGCTGTCCTTCTCCCCCATGTAATAAAATGGCTTCTTCAATACTTTTTGCCCTGCCATCGTGCAGCAGGAAATACTGGCCCCCCTGGGAATTTTTGGATAAACCCAGGCCCCACAGCGGCGGTGTTCGCCATTCAGCTGTTTTGGCAGAACCTTCAGTATAGCCATCATCCAGGCCACTTCCCATATCATGCAGCAGCAGATCAGAGTAAGGGGAAAATGTTTTGTTGGATAAAGCTGCAACAGGTGAATTGGCGGTTTGTAATTCCGGGGTATGGCATTTACCGCAACCAATAGTAATAAACAGTTGTTTGCCTGATTGCACTGCAGCATTATCCGTATTGCGCTGGATTGGCGCTTTTAAAGTTTGCAGATAGAATACCACATCCTGCACAGTTTGATTGGATACTTCGGGGTCAATTTCATTACCTGTATAAGTATCACGTGGTTCAAAAGAAGAAGTAATACCGATATCCTGGTTATATGCCCCTGCTGTTTGCTGTAACAAATCATATACGGCTGCCTTTTTACCGAACCGGCCTATATATTTTCCGTTTTGCTGAACAGCGTTTTGACGGAGACTTATATAAGCAGGGGTGTTTATCCAGTTTGGTCTTCCTGAAATACCATCTCCATCCGCATCATTTTCATCAGCCAATGCCAATATTGTTGCATCGCTGACTGCGTCCAAAAATCCGAGGCCTGT
>JANRKT010000225.1:0-3785 GCA_033763355.1 Chitinophagaceae bacterium
CAATGGCGCATTTTAATCAGGGTGTTGTTCCTGTTTATAACACTCACAGCCGCTTCCTATCTTGTTGTAAGGGGCTGGTATGTTTATTTGCTTATTGCAGTGCCTGTTATTATTTACCAGTTGTATGATTTTTACCGTTTCAATAAAAAAGCGCAGGATGAAGTGGAACAGTTTGTGGAAGCGGTGCATTATCGTGATTTCTCCCGTTATTTTGATGTAAAGCATGCACCGCTTGAAATACAGCCTTTGCGCAAAGGGTTTAATGAAATCAACACCACATTCAAGGTCATCAGCCGTGAAAAAGAAACACAGTACCAGTATTTGCAGAAGATACTTGAACTGGTGGATACCGGCATACTCTCTTACGAAACCAGTACCGGCGACATTGCGTGGATGAATGAATCATTAAAGAAGATGCTGGCCATTCCTTACCTGAGGACCATTCATTCGCTTGATAAAAGAGAACATGAATTGTATAAGGAACTGCTTGTTTTGCGGCCGGGTGAACATAAGGTAGTAGCCATTACCAGGGACAACAGCCAGAATAAGATATTGTTATCTGCCACTGCTTTTCAAACTGAAAACAGGGTTTTTAAACTGATCGCTTTTCAGAATGTGAGCGAAGCGCTGGATGAAACCGAGGCGCAGGCATGGAGAAAACTGCTGAGTGTGATGACACATGAGATCATGAATTCAGTCGCCCCTATATCATCACTTGCTGAAACATTAAAAAAGCAACTGAATAATGCAAGAGGCTCAGTACGTGAAGAAAACAAAAGCGGCTTTGAAGACCTTGTGCTGGGTGTGGAAACCATACAGCGCAGGAGCGAAGGGCTTTTGAAGTTTGCACAAACCTACCGCAACCTGAATAAAATTACCACTCCCAACCTGAAGAAAGTATATGTAAGGGACTTGTTTGAAAACCTGAACCAGCTGATGCTGCCAACACTGGAACAGAAGGGCATTGAACTGGAGATTATTTTAAAAGACCCTGAACTGATGCTGGAGGCCGATACCAATCTTGTAGAACAGGTGCTGATTAACCTGGTGGTAAATGCAATTGAAGCAGTGAAGGACAGGCCGGCGCCACGCATTATTCTTTCCGCAGTTACGCTTCCCAATAATAAAGTGGTATTGAAAGTTACAGATAACGGAAGCGGCATACCTCATGAACTGATGGATAAAATTTTTATTCCCTTCTTCAGCACCAAAAAAAGCGGCAGTGGTATTGGTTTAAGTTTATGCAAACAAATCATGATGCTGCACAAAGGAAATGTGCATGTGCACAGTGTGGAAGGAGAGGGGACGGCTTTTAGTTTGCAGTTCTGATGCTCCTGACATGTATTGCAAAGTAATTTCAGTTGCAAAACCTGAAGCCTGAAATCATCTACCGGTTGCCAGAGACGATGATAGCGAAAAGCGGATCATTTAATAGTAGGGTGCAATTCCCTAAGGCTTGTATAGCCCCCCCCTGCAAAGTATAATTACCTAAATCTTTATATTTAAAATTGTAATAATATCAGGCTCTATATCCCGAATTCCAACCCCCTTCCTGCCTGATTAAGTAACCGGCTACAGTTATGCATTAATTTAATTGTTTGTAAACCAGCTTTAAATTTTGTCAAAGCAATTACACATGTTATGCAAGTCGTTTAATTGTTTAATGCTACATGGCCGGTCGCAGGATAATTTATATTATATTGCAATTAACAGTATATGTTTAAAATGATGTGTTTCCTGTATATTGTTATACATCTGGCAGTAATATTGTAAATTAAATATTTTAAGCAGGTATAGATGGGTAATGCCGAAAATGAGCGTTTGTCCAAGTCATCCAATAACAGAAATTGGAAAAAGTGGGGCCCTTATCTTTCCGACCGTCAATGGGGTACAGTAAGGGAAGATTATAGCCCTGAGGGAAATGCCTGGGATTATGTTAACCATGATCTTGCCCGGAGTTATGCGTATCGCTGGGGCGAAGACGGGATAGCAGGTTTTTGCGACAGCGACCAGATATTATGCCTTGCCCCTGCATTCTGGAATGGTAAAGATTCCATATTAAAAGAACGGCTTTTCGGGTTAACCAATGGGGAAGGTAATCATGGTGAAGATGTGAAAGAACTTTATTTTCATCTTGATTCTTCACCCACACATTCTTATTGCAAATTTCTTTACAAATATCCGCAGGAAGCATTTCCGTATTTTGAACTGTTGCAGAAAAATAAAAGGGGCCGCTCAAGCCCGGAGTATGAGTTGCCCGATACCGGTATATTCAGGGATAACCGCTATTTTGATTGTTACATTGAATATGCAAAGGATGATATAAACGACATCCTGATGAAAGTAATAGTGTATAACAGGGGGCCTGAGCCGGCCACAATACATGTACTGCCCCATCTTTGGTTCCGTAATTTCTGGAAACACAATTCCCGTTTCAGCAGGCCCGAAATTGTATCCGTTTCAACCAATTGCCTGCAGACAAACTCGTCACGCAATGGCAGTTTTTTTCTCTATCACCAGGGTGGCGAACAATTGTTTTGTGAAAACGAAACCAATAACAGGCGGATGTACAACAGGCCCAATGATTCGCCATTTGTAAAAGACGGCATCAATAATTATGTCGTAAACGGAGAAAATACAGTTAACCTTAAAAAGCGTGGTACCAAATCCGCAATATGGCTGAAGGAAAAGATAAAACCGGGCGCATCAAAAACTTTCAGGGTAAGATTAAGTAAAACAGAAATGGATGACCCCTGGGCTGAGTTTGAAGACATATTTACAAAACGCAGGTCAGAAGCAGACGAATATTATGATCAGTTCACTCCAAAACATTTGTCACCTGAACATAAATCATTACTCCGCAGTTCGGTCAGCGGGTTGCAGTGGACCAAACAATTCTATTACCTCGATGTATTCAAATGGCTCTTTGGGGAACCTCACGAAACGGCGCCTCCCCGCATCCACAAACGAAACTACGACTGGCAACACCTTACCTGCCGCAACATCATTTCAATGCCCGACAAATGGGAATACCCCTGGTTTGCGGCATGGGACCTTGCTTTTCATGCGGCTACTTTTGTTCATGTAGATCCTGACTTTGCCAAGCAACAGTTATTGGTTGTGCTCCGCGAATATTACATGCACCCCAATGGGCAAATCCCCGCTTACGAATGGAACTTCAGCGATGTAAACCCTCCTGTTCATGCATGGGGAGTGTGGTATGTTTTCGAAGCTGATAAGAAAAAAACCGGCGTGGCTGACTGGGATTTCCTCGAAAGGTCTTTTCAGAAGCTGCTCATGAACTTTACCTGGTGGGTGAACCAAAAAGATGCGAACGGAACAGACATTTTTGAGGGCGGCTTTCTTGGCCTGGATAACATAGGTGTGTTTGACAGGAACCAGATGCCGCCGGGTATCAAAAAATTGCAGCAGGCCGATGCTACCAGCTGGATGGCCATGTATGCACTCAATATGCTGCGCATATCGCTGGAACTTGCCCAGCATAATAAGGCTTATGAAGAATCGGCTGCCAAGTTTTTCAGGCATTTCCTGAACATCGGCTGGGCCATGCACCACATCGGAAAGAAAGATATTTCACTTTGGGATGACCAGGATGCATTTTATTACGATGCCATCCAGTTTGAAAATGGAACCAGCCAGCGTTTGCGGATACGCTCACTGGTGGGCATCATCCCTTTGCTGGCAGTTGAAATCATGCACAACAGTGTATTTGACCACCTGCTGCAGTTTAATACAAGGTTACAGGTCATCAGGCTTACCCGGCC
>JANRKT010000226.1:0-2987 GCA_033763355.1 Chitinophagaceae bacterium
GTGGCATGAGTTCCAGTTCTGGTGCAGCAAAGGGTATGGGGTAGTGTACAGCAATCCCCGTGGTTCCGGCGGTTATGGCATCAATCATTTGCGTGCCAATATTAACGACTGGGGCAATGGCCCCATGAATGATGTGCTCACCTCCTTAAACAAAGCCGTTGCCGAAGGCTGGGCCGATACTTCAAAGCTGCTGGTAACAGGCGGCTCATATGCAGGCTATCTCATTGGTTATATTCTCGGCCATGACAAACGATTTAAAGCAGCCTGCAGCCAGCGTGGCGTGTATGACCTGCGTACTTTTTTTGGCGAAGCCAATGCATGGCGTTTGGTGCCCAATTATTTTGGCGGCTATCCCTGGGATAAAAATACACTGGCCATACTGGAAAGGGAATCTCCCATTAATTATGTGCAGAACATTACAACGCCCTATATCATTTTTCATGGCGAGAATGATTTGCGCACCGGCGTAAGCCAGAGCGAACAGATGTACAAAAGCCTGAAAGTTTTGGGCAGGCCGGTTGAATATGTGCGCCATCCCAATGCCACACATGAAATAACCCGCAGCGGCAACAACCGCCAGCGCATTGACCAGATGCTGAGGACATGGGAGTTTTTTGAGAGGTGGGTGAGGTGAGCGGCGGCGCTTGTTGGTATTTTAAGAAAGGATGATTACACAGTACCTGTTACAAAAAAATCCAGGTACACCACGCACATTGGTTATGCTGCATACTTGAACTATTTTTATTTTTATAGCCCTACTTACGTTAGAAAGGGGAACCATTACAATCAGAAAATAATTCAAATGAAAAGCAGTAATCTGAGTCTTTTTGTTTTTTTGATTCAATTCGCTTGCCTGATGGCATCATGCAGTGAGAAACGCATAGTATATAAAGATAAATTTTATAATTCGAAGTTTAGTTCAACAAGTGCTACTTCACGACGTCTTCCTTTACTAAAGCCCTATGAGTTGGAGGAAAATATTGGTTGGTGGCTTTCCTTTGTTAATGAAGAAAACGGATATGCGATAGCAGACAAGCTTTATGTGAATAGCCAAAGAGGTTTTATAACAGGTTATGGGAAATTAGGTGACATAACAGTTGGCGGTAGGAGTTTTGACAATATTAGTTATTTTGTTATTGATGTTACTCAAAAGAAAGAGTTCATACCACACGATTCCACAGCATTCTTTAAAAAATTAAAGGAAGAACAACTGCCAACTGATTCCTTTTTGAATAAAACAGAAATAAGAAGATTATTCAATGAATTTCAAAAGACAGGAAAACTGATTTGGTATTCGGAGTAAGTTCCAGCCATTGCTGGTACATGGGGCTGGTGATGTGTGATAGCGTACCAACAGCATGAGAGTAAAGATTAATTACCTTATATACCTGAAGAGAACAAAGAACAGAAAACAAAAAGCAAGGCAACTAATTACTAATTTAAAAATTATGAAATTATATGTGCTTTTCCGGTCAATGATTGCTGTACCAGGGTTATCCTTATCATAGCGCACTTCTACCATATTATTTATAATCGGTTTATTCATACGGGAGTCATTGGGTTTGAAATGGAGCGTTTTACCTTCTTCAGTTGTGTACTCAATTATTGGAGTAAAAATTTTCAGCCCATCCGAATCCTTGCTTTCATATATATCTATAATCCGGCCGGAGGTTTTGACTCCTTTTTTTCTTAAAAAATTTGCCTCTTTCAGCTCTTTAATGTTATTCGTAAATACAAACCTGTAATTCACAATTATCAGTACAATGCAAACAATAATATTATAAGCTTCAGACATAAATGCAAAATAATAACAAATATTAAACCGTAATCTTCGTTTGCACGGGGTCTCCATACCAAAGGTTTTGTACACTGGCATAAGACCCTGTGTTTTTTATCCGTCAATTTAAACCCGGGGTCTCATCCTGCGCTGCATATCCATCGCAATGATGACCCCGGGCTGACAGAACAACAATGAATAATACTATAGTTCCCCACTTCAATCCACCACCTGTCTGCTGAACGGCATAAAAGAAAGTTCCATCAGTTTTATATGCTGCTTTGCAAAAGGGATGCCGATGATGGTGATAAAAAGTATGGCGGCAAACAACAGGTGCACCAGCGCCGTATAAAGCCCGCCGCAGATAAGCCAGATGATGTTGCAGAAAAGAGAAAGGCAGCCTGCGGCGTTTTGCCGCGGCACCACTTTTTTGCCAAAGGGCCACAATACCAGCCCTGCAATTTTAAAACATTGTAGGCCCCAGGGAATACCCACTATGGTAATGCACAACATAAAGCCGCCAAATACATAGCCCAGCGCAGAAAGCAAGCCGCCGAATATCAGCCAGATGATGTTTCCAATTAAATTCATGTAACAGTCCGTTAAGCGCTGAATAATAAATTAAAACAAAATAAATATAATTTATTCAATGGCATTGGCCCGTTTATATAAAACCACAGGTCAAAAATCAAATACTTAACCTTTGATACAGATATAATCATACATCATTGTGTAATTATTTCTGCTTATAAAAAAAATTCTGCGTTGTTCATCATACTACCTGCACTTTAATGGCGTTACTATATTCAACAGTTGTTTAAACGTTTTTGCTGCCTTATTGAAAATTTTATCCTCCGTACTCTCCGGGAAACCCTTTGAATCTAATATCCTGATCTAAAACCCAATGGTTATGAAAAGCCAGATGACCGTGCTTTATGCTGACATGTCTGTACCTGTTGCAGAACAGCCTGCAGAAAAAAATAACAAGGCCCTCTCCTTCCAGGAAACACAGCCTGTTGACCTTCACCAGCTCGTTAACCAGCTCATCAAAGCGCTGCTGCCCCTCAGTGTAAAACAAAAAAGCCTTATGCTGAATGACATTGACCCTGAGTTTACCATCAGGACAGATGAACACAAGCTGGCATTTGTTTTATGGAACCTGCTGAACAACACGATTGTTAAAAACCAGTGCAACTGCATACACATTGAA
>JANRKT010000227.1:0-2001 GCA_033763355.1 Chitinophagaceae bacterium
AAAAGACCTGATATTTCTTTGCAGGAAGAATGGACAACCCTTATAAATACTTTGCTTTAACAAAGCAACGTTCCGTAAACTAATCTGCTCCATTTAAAAAACCTTTTTGATGAAAGCCCCGCTTAACCGTTTGTTCAGAAAACATCCCGTGATGGTTACCATGGCCATTGCAGCTTTATTCATCGCAGCCCAGGCCATTTTCAGTTTCTGCACCAAAATATGCCCTGCTTTCAACGACCGTTATTTTGACGAATGGTTTCCCTATAAAAAAGGGCAGCTGCTTGTTTTCAGTAACAGTCCGTCAGTTACGGATACCATTACCATTGCAGAAGTAAGCAAATCATCAGAGAAAAAAGTTTCAACGGGCTACGGAAACAGGCCCTGCAGGATGGAAGTGGCTGTGAGTTCTGCTGAAACAGAACCTGGTTTGCAGAAAAAATTTTACCTGAACGGCCTCATTGACAATGAAAAAAATTATTCGCTTCATTTAAAATCGCTGAAACTGGATGGTTTTATGAGTGGCGATTCCGGTCTTGTTCTCTCTCCCGGCCGCTATAACCCTGATGGCAACAAATACCTCTTTGAACATCAGCGTAACCAGATTTTCAACGGCGTGCTTTACCGCAAAATAGAGATCATTACCATTGATACCGGCATTGTAAAAACCGAAGGCATATATAAATTATGGATAGCCGAACGGTATGGCATCATTGTTTACGAAGAATACCCCTCACTGAAAAGATGGGCCAAACAATAGAAAGCGTATTTTACAGAAAAATCTTTCTTTGAACTTCCCTTTAGCTATATCAACCGGGGCATCAAAAATCCTGCTTCACCCCATACTGGAAACGCTTGCTATTTTTATCGGGTTCCGGTATTTTTTAATGCTGCGAAATAAAAAGGGAGACCACATTGAACAGGCCAGGAGGATATGGATCATCATCGGCGCCATCTTCGGGGCGCTGCTGGGGAGCAGGTTAATAGGGGGATTAGAAGACATCAATGCACTTAGAAACTCCGGCAACATCCTCCTGCATTTTTACAAAAATAAGACTGTGGTCGGCGGGTTTTTAGGTGGTTTATCCGGAGTAGAGCTGATGAAAAAAATAATCGGCGAAAAAAAATCAAGCGGCGATTTGTTCGTTTACCCCATGATACTGGCATTAATCATTGGCCGCATCGGCTGCTTCAGCATGGGGGTTTACGAAGAAACCTTTGGCATAGCAACAAGCCTGCCCTGGGGAATGGATTTGGGCGATGGGGTAATGAGGCACCCCGTTACGCTCTATGAAATGTTATTTCTTGCTGCGCTTTGGTTTTGTTTAAAACAAACAGATAAAAAAATATTGCCGGCAGAAGGGGTAAGGTTCAAATTGTTTATGATAAGCTATCTCTGCTTTCGTTTTGCTCTTGACTTTATAAAACCACATTATACTTTTCAAAGTGGCTTATCCACCATACAACTAACCTGTATAGCAGGGTTGATTTATTATGCAGCGGTTATAAAAACAAACCCGGCCGGATTGCTCACGAAGAAAACCTGAAATTTTTATGCCCGAAAGAAATTACACCTATTACGATTTTACAGTGAGCCTCTGTCACGAATGCCTGCGCAGGGTAGATGCCAAGATTGTATTTGAAAACAATAATGTGTACATGTTAAAGAACTGTCCTGAACATGGTTTTAGTAAAGTGCTGATAGCAACAGATGTGGCTTATTACAAAAACATCCGCAATTACAACAAGGCCAGTGAAATGCCACTGAAGTTCAATACCAAAACACATTATGGCTGTCCGTACGATTGTGGTTTATGTACTGATCATGAACAACACAGTTGCCTTACCATTGTGGAAATAACTGACCGCTGCAACCTTAGCTGCCCCACCTGTTATGCCATGAGTTCACCACATTACGGCAGGCACAGAACTTTGGATGAAATTGAAAAGATGCTTGATATTATTGTTGCCAACGAAGGGCAGCCCGATGTGGTGCAGATCAGC
>JANRKT010000228.1:0-12340 GCA_033763355.1 Chitinophagaceae bacterium
TTTATCCTGCCACATTTTTAAAAAGCTGCTGTTTACTGTAATACCTGCCTGCTTGTAGTATTTATTAAATGCTTTATTGAAAGATGAGCTGAGGTATTTGCCCCTGTCGGTTGTAAACTTTGACTTATTGAATTCAACCGGAACCGGCAGAAAGCGCTGCAACATATCAGGGCCAACGAATGCATAGGTAACATTGGAAAGAAAATCTTCCGCTGCCATGAGGTTTATATTCCGGAGAGAATCAGCGCTGAAGATTGCGCTGTCTTTTTTTTGATTTTCATTGGCAAGCGATGTGTAGAAAAGACCAAGGCCCACATTGCCGCCGGAAACACCGCTTGCAGCAAATGTATGATCGTATAACGAAGGGACAGACTGGTGAAGCCGTGTCAAAAGCGTGGTGGTCCAGTAACAGGCCCTGCTCCCGCCTCCCTCTGATGCAATGAGATAAACCGGGATGGAACTTTTACCAGTATCAAATACCCGATTGCTGATTTTATAATTCAGCCATTCCCTGAAATAAGCCGAATCCGGTTTTCTGTTATTTACTTCTGTTGCGGATTGCACACCCATGTCATAAATGCGGTGGTTGTTGTTCCATATTCCAAAACCAAAAAAAAGCAGGAGGAAAAAAGGTATTATTGGTATTTGCCAGCGGTTCCCTTTCCAGTCAATTATGAGACTGATAAATGAATAAGTGGCAAAGGCAATGAGGATGATGGTCCCGGCCCGCAGAAAATACCGCAAGTCCGGAATGAACATCAGGCCGACAAGCAGCAGTGCATCAATGATTAAGCTGATCCATGTTTCTATCCTGAAATAAGGGCTTTTTAAAAGCACTTTTAAACCCGATTCGGTAAGGCCTTCCCTGATTGTATAATATTTTGTTTTGTCAAAGCCGTTGATGAATTTTGACAGGAAATAAGACCTTTTATAAAGATAAAAAACATGCAAAGCGCCTGTTGCAATAACAACCAGCGGATACCAGCGGAATGATGTGAACCCATTGGCTTTAAAATAGGCGACAACAATAATAATATAGGTAATGGCGCATAAACTCCTGGGTACCCATACCATAAGTTTTTTTATTCTTGTTTCCAGTACAGATTTGTCAGGAAGCCTTCTGTCAAACGCTGCAAGCTCATTGGTCAGATAGCTGTAATCAGGCTTAAGTCCTGAAATAATAAATATAATCCTTGAGCTCAGCCATACCGTATTGGCCCAGAGGATGAGTGCAATGGTAAATAAAAACATATAGGTGCCTGAGCGGTAATCTTCGGCAAAAGCAACAAAAAGGTCATTGGCCTGGCCATTGAATACAAGGGCGTAAAAAGCTATAAGCATCAGGATAAACAGGAAACTGATGCGGTATAAGACGGTTGCAAGAGGGCTGATAAAACTCAGGAGAAGGTGCCACAGGTAGCGAAGGAACAGGATGGTTGCCATAAGCTGTTTTTTTTGGTTACTCAGGTAATACAGGTATTGTAACCAACGACGGTTACATCGTTTGAAATTACACCGGGTATGCGGCAAAAACAATACCCTGTTCGTGGGATAGAAGAACTAAGTGTTTACCTGAAGGAGGCGAGTACTTTATCCATTTCTTTTACGATTTCCTCATTGCATAAATTGCCAATGCTGCCTTCATGTGAGTGATTGAGTTGCTTTTTATAGTTGTAGGAGAAAGAATTGTTGTCAACCTGGTTGCCGATTTCTTTGTATGCATCACGGAAGGGTATGCCTTTGTTTACAAGTTCATTAACGGCTTCTACAGTAAAAAGGAACCTGTATTTTTCATCGTCAAGGATGTTGTCTTTTATTCTGATGTTTGATAACATCAGTCCTGCAAGCTGCAAACAGGCCTTTAATTCCTCAATGGCAGGGAAAAGAATTTCTTTGGTAAGCTGCAAATCCCTGTGGTAGCCCGATGGTAAATTACTTATAAGTAAAGTAAGTTCGTTGGGGATGGATTGAATGCGGTTGCATTTTGCACGGATGAGTTCAAATACATCCGGGTTTTTTTTATGCGGCATGATGCTGCTGCCGGTGGTAAGCTCTGCAGGAAATGAAATAAAACCGAAATTCTGGTTCATGTACAGGCAGCAATCCATTGCCAGTTTACTAAGTGTGGCAGCAATTGCGCTGATTCCAATAGCAGTAAACTTTTCGGTTTTACCACGGCTCATTTGTGCGTAAACAGCATTCCAGTTTAATGTGCTGAAGTTTAAAAGTTCCATAGTTTTTTTTCTGTTCAGCGGGAACGATGAACCATAACCGGCGCCGCTTCCAAGTGGGTTTTTGTCGGCCACTTTATAAGCAGCGGCAAGCAGTTCTGTATCGTCAACAAGGCTTTCTGCATAAGCGCCGAACCATAAACCAAATGAAGAAGGCATGGCAATCTGCAGATGTGTGTAGCCCGGTAATAATTTGTCTTTGAACTTTTCGCTTTGCTGAATCAACAGGTCAAAGAATTGTTTTGTCTCTTCTTTGATGTTTTGTATTTCAGCTTTGAGATAAAGCTTGATATCAACTGCCACCTGGTCGTTGCGGCTGCGGCCGCTGTGTATTTTTTTTCCTGCTTCGCCGACTTTTTTGGTGAGAAGGAGTTCGATTTGAGAATGGATGTCTTCTACTCCTTCGTCAATGGTGAAACCCCCATCCCCTAAAGGGGAGTTTGAGGCCTCAATGTCTTTCATTATTTCATTTAAACCTCTCACAGCAACTTCACTTTCTTCTTTTGTCATTAAACCAACTTCAGCCAGCATTTTTACATGGGCGATGGACCCCATCACATCATACCGGGCCAGTAAAAGATCAAACTCTTTATCCCTGCCAACAGTGAATTTTTCAATGACGTCAGAAACATCAGAAACAGATGTGTTATCTTTTTGCCACAGTTTCATTTTAGTAAATTTGTTTATTTTCTTGCTCAACTTTTCGTAAAGAAATTTTAATTGAACCTGAATCTTGTCTCCTGCAACATGGATCATGCAACCTGTAACTATACAACGATCCTGTTCAGCAACTGAATATACAACTCAATACCTTCCTTAATCTCGTTAATGTAAATATACTCATCGGCTGTATGACTTCTTGCAGAATCACCCGGCCCCATTTTTAAAGTGGGGAAAGCCATTAAGGCCTTATCTGATGTGGTGGGTGAACCGTAATAAGTCCTGCCCAATGCTGTTCCTGCTTTTATAAGCGGATGGCTCAATCCGATTGAAGTGGAACGCAACCGTGTGCTGCGGGGCTGCACATCGCTTTTTACATGCATTTTAACGGTTTGCAGTACTTCTTCAAATGTGTACAGTTCATTCACCCGCATATCAACCACAAACTTGCATTGTGCAGGCACCACATTGTGCGCTTTATTTTCAGTTTCAATTACCGTAACGCTCATCTTTACCGGGCCCAGTAAGGAAGAAACTTTCGGGAACTTATAAGATTGAAACCACTCAATATCTTTTACCGCTTTGTAAAGTGAATTTTCCCCTTCTTCCCTTGCTGCATGGCCTGCCCGGCCCTGTGCAATGCAATCCAGCACCATCAAACCTTTTTCAGCAACGGCCATCTGCATTTGTGTGGGTTCGCCAACAATACCAAAATCAATTTTATCCATGCGTGGCAGCAATGCTTCAACGCCGTTGTGGCCTGAAATTTCTTCTTCTGCCGTTGCTGCAATAATAAGATTGTATTTGAGATCAGTTCTGTTATAATAATAAAGAAATACAGCTATAAGTGAGACCAGGCACCCGCCTGCATCATTACTTCCAAGCCCAAACAGCTTTCCTTCTTTTTCCAGCGGGGTAAAGGGATCAAGAGTATATCCTTTGTTGGGTTTAACAGTATCGTGGTGTGAGTTGAGCAGTATGGTGGGCTTGGTTTCATCAAAAAATTTGTTTCTTGCCCATATGTTATTGAGGTGCACCCTTGTTTTAACGCTTTTTGATTCCAGGAACTTTTCAATAATATCAGCAGTATTGTCTTCTTCTTTGCTGAATGAAGGCGTTGCAATAAGCTGTTTCAGCAATGCAATGGCATCTTTTTGTAATATGGAAATGTCATTACTCATTTACAATAGTTGTTCCGGCTGACCCGGCAATAAGTTCATGCAGGTTTTCAGCTTTGCCTATGATTACTTTTTTTACGCCACTCTTCAATGCAGCAAAAGCATTATCCAGTTTGGGTATCATTCCTGCAAAAATTTTAGCCCCCCCGTCCCCCGGAAGGGGGGATTTGAGTTCGTGATAATATTTACTGTTTAGTACCGGTATTACCGAATTGTCGTCATTTACATCAAGCAATACGCCAGCTTTTTCAAAAGAATAGATAAGGGTTACATCATATTCAGCGCTCATGGCTTTTGCCACTTCCTGCGCAATGGTATCGGCATTGGTGTTTAAGAGTTGCCCTTTGCAGTCATGTGTGATGGGTGCAAGTACTATTGTTGTATGCTGATCCAGTAAGTTCTTTAGAAAAGAAACGTTAATTGCATCCACATCTCCTGCAAAACCATAATCAATGGAAGGTGCTTTCTTGCCCCCATCCCCTAAAGGGGTGGTTGCAATACGTTTGTGAGCAAGGATGGCATTACCATCTGCACCGCACAGTCCGATTGCATTACAGTCATTTGCCTGCAGCTGTGCTACAATATTTTTATTGATGTAACCGGCATACACCATTGTAACAATCTTCAATGTTTCTGCATCGGTAATTCTTCTGCCGTCAATCATTTTTTGTTCAATTCCTAATTTGTCTGCCAGTTTGGTGGCTAGTTTTCCTCCGCCATGCACAAGAATAGCCCCCATCCCCTGAAGGGGAGAAAAAAATTCCGAGAAACTTATAAGAAACCGGGAAAGCGCAGCTTCATCATCAATTATATTTCCCCCTATTTTAATTACAAAAAGTTTATGTTTACCTGCTGAAGGAGAGTGCTGAAGGTTTTTGATTTTTTCAGCAATCTTTGTTAATACTGTTTTTTTGTCTTTAAATAGTTCTTCATTCTTAAACCTTAAAACTGTAAGGCCAAGTTCTTTTAAATGATTTTCTCTTGCCTCATCATATTTTTTAACTTCGTCAACATCATGGATTCCGCCATCCAGTTCAATAACCAGTTTAGCAGCGTGGGCATAAAAGTCAACTACATAATTTGCAATCGGATGTTGCCTCCTGAATTTTATTTTCCATTCGTTTATGTGTATATGTTTCCACAATATCTCTTCTGCCGGAGTCATTCTGTTTCTTAACTCTTCAGCCTTTTTGAAGATAAGGTTACTTGCCCCATAAAACATGTTATCTTTCATAATCTGCTCATGTGCCCCCCTTTAGGGGATGGGGGCTTAAAAGTTGGCTTAATACTGCCTGTGCGGCCCAAACCCGGTTGGCTGCCTGCTGTGTTACGATGCTGTTGGCGCTGTCTAATATTTCATCACTCAGTTCCACATTCCTTCTTACCGGCAAACAGTGCATTACCCTGGCATTGTTTGTTAATTGTAATTTTTTATTCTTCAGCATCCACCTCGGATCGTTGTTGTAAATCTTACCGTAATCATGGTAAGTACTCCAGTTTTTTACATACACAAAGTCTGCATCTTTCAGCGATTCTTCCTGGTCATGGGTAATGGTTGCACCTTTGGTAAACTGTTCATCCAGTTCATAATCTTCCGGATGTGTTATAACAAAATCAGCTTCTCCCCATGCATTTATCCATTGCGCAAAACTATTGGCCACACATTGCGGTAAAGGTTTTACATGCGGCGCCCAGGTTAAAACAACTTTAGGTCGTTTTTCCCCCCTCTCCGTCGGAGAGGGGTTGAGGGTGAGGTGCTCACTAATGGTTATAATATCTGTTAATGATTGCAAGGGATGAAGCGTTGCACTTTCCAAACTCACCACCGGTATCCCGGCATATTTGATAAACTGGTTTATGTACAGCTCGCTGTAATCGTCTTCGCGGTTTTTAAGTGAGGGGAATGTGCGGATGCCGAGAATGTCGAAATACTTTCCAAAAATTGGCGCTGCATCTTTTACATGCTCAACAGTGTTGCCGCTCATGATGGCTTCATCTTCAAACTCAAGGGCCCAGCCTTCCTGGCCTACATTAAAAACAATCACATCCATTCCTAAATTCTGCGCTGCAATCTGTGTACTGAGCCTTGTACGCATGCTGGGGTTAAGGAACAAACACCCCATCCGCTTGTTGGCGCCAAGGGCTTTATCTTTAAAAGGGTCGCTTTTATAAAGCAATGCTTTTTTTACCAAAGCGTTAATGCCGGTAACATCAGTAACAGAAATAAAATTTTTCATGTTCAGCTTACGGTATTGGGCGATGAAACCATACTCAGTATTTCTTCATTAATTGCTTCAATGAACTCTTCGGCATCTTTTTTCTTCAGCGCCAGCGAAGGCAACAGGCGAATAACACTTGGTTTGGCTTCGCCGGTAAAAATTTTATGTTTCCACAAAAGATTTTTACGCAGGTCTTTCAATTCGTCAGGAACATCAAAGCCAATCATCAGCCCCCGGCCACGTATATTTTTCAAGCGGGGGATTTTTCTCAGTTCACTCACTAAGTATTCACCCACTTCTGTTGCATGCTGCAGCAGTTTTTCTTTTTCTATTACTTCAAGCACGGCTAACGCTGCGGCACAGGCTAAATGATTGCCCCCGAATGTAGTACCCAACATAAAATGCTTTGGTTTTATATGAGGGGCTATTATAATCCCGGCTACAGGAAAGCCGTTGCCCATACCTTTTGCCATACTGTAAATGTCGGCATCAACCCCTGCAAAATCATGACTGAAAAATTTACCACTCCTTCCGTAACCGCATTGTACGCTGTCGGCGATATATAATGCTCCGTACTGGTCGCAGTGCTTCCTTATTTTTTGCAAAAACGAATTATTGGCAACATTAATTCCCCCAACGCCCTGTATGCCTTCAATGATAACAGCCGAAATTTCATTGCCTGAATTCTTGAAACATTCTTCCAGCGCCGCTTCATCATTAAAAGGAAGGAAGATGACATTATCCGTTTCATTTACGGGTGCAACAAGATTGGGGTTATCTGTTGCAGCTACAGCCAGCGATGTACGTCCATGAAATGATTTGGAGAAAGCAATGATTTTTTTCCTGCCGTTGTGAAATGAAGCCAGCTTCAATGCATTTTCATTGGCTTCGGCCCCGCTGTTGCACAAAAAAAGCTGGTAATTTTCTTTACCGCTTACCCTGCCAAATGCATCAGCAAGCTGCTGCTGTATAGGAATACGTACAGAATTGGAATAAAATGCAATCTGGTGAAGTTGTTCTTCTATGCGGTTTACCCAATGGGGATGGGTATGACCGATTGATATTACAGCATGGCCCCCATAGAGGTCAAGATATTGTTCACCCTTATCATCCCATACATAAGATCCTTTTGCTTTTACAATGCTGATCTCGTTGATGGGATATACGTCAAAAAGTTTCATTGCGGCCCCCTCCAAACCTCCCCAAAGGGAGGCATGTTGTTTTGTTTTGAGAATTTTATTATTCAAAAAGCCTTCAAATCCTCACCCGAAGCGGGGAGCAGAAGAGGCGTTAAAAATAACTTGCTTTTAATTTTAACCCTGCACATTCATCAGTTCCAAACATCAGGTTCATGTTCTGCACTGCCTGGCCAGATGCCCCTTTCAATAAATTATCAATGGCAGAATGAACAACCAGCTTACTTCCTACTTTCTCTAATTGAATAACACATTTGTTGGTGTTCACCACCTGTTTTAAGAAAATCGCATCCTGGTTAATGACAGTAAACGGATGATCAGCATAAAAGTCTTTGTATAATTTTACCAGCTTTTCAATTTTCCATTCGCAGTGAATTTGCGAACTGATGAAAATACCCCTCGTAAAGTCTCCTCTCCACGGAACAAAGTTTATAGATATCTCCCCTTTTGGCTGCAGTTGTTTTAAAGACTGACCAATTTCACCAAGGTGCTGATGGGTGAGTGTTTTATATGCTTGTATATTGTTTGCTCTCCAACTGAAATGAGATGTAACTGTCAGTCCCTGCCCGGCGCCGGTTGATCCTGTAATACCTGTTGTATAAACTTCGTCAAGCAAACCTGATTTAGCAAGCGGCAATAAGCCCAATTGGATAGAAGTGGCAAAACATCCCGGGTTGGCAATATTATCAGCCTTGCGGATAACTTGTTTATTCAGTTCAGGAAGCCCGTAAACAAATTTGCGGTTGCCAACTGCCGCCTGCGGAGCAAGTCGAAAATCCTGTGAAAGGTCAATTATCTTAATGTGGCCGGGTATTTTATTTTCACTTAAAAATTTCTTTGCTTCACCATGACCCACGCATACAAACAACACATCTATTCCATCGCTCAATTCTCCCGTAAACTGTAAATCTGTTTCTCCCACCAAATCCTGGTGCACAGCATATAGGTAATTACCTGCATTGCTTTTGCTGTGCACAAAAGCAATCTCGGCTTTGGGGTGATTAATCAGTAACCTGATCAGTTCACCACCTGTATATCCGGCCCCGCCAATAATCCCGGCCCTCACTAAACCTGCCCTTTTTGCAGAACCGCTATTTTTTATATTGCTCATATAGTTGAAGTTTTCTCAGGCCCCTCCTTAGGAGGGCCTGCCTGCCGGTCAGGCAGGGTTTGGGGAGGCGTCTTTTTGAACAGCAGTCCAGATAGAAGTCTGGTTACCGAAAATTTTTGAGAAACCCCTTACATCCTGGCCGGTAAACCCTGTATTCATCTCACCGTATTTACCAAACTTGCTATTCATCAAATCATATTTTGATTCAATGCCCGTAACCTGGAAACGGTAAGGCATCAGTTGCACAAACACATCTCCTGTTACATTTTGCTGAGTGTTTTCAAGGAATGCTTCAATATCCCTCATCACCGGGTCGAGTATCTGACCTTCATGCAGCCAGTTGCCATAAAACTGCGCCAACTGGTCTTTCCATTGCAACTGCCATTTGGTAAGCACATGCTTTTCCAGTGCATGATGTGCCTTTAAAATAACCATTGGCGCTGCCGCTTCAAATCCCACACGGCCTTTAATGCCGATGATGGTGTCGCCCACGTGAATATCCCTGCCTATGCCATAAGGCCCTGCAATGCTTTGTAAATATTGGATGGCTTCTGAAGGATGGTCGAAGGATTTATTATTTACAGTTTTTAATTCCCCTTTTACAAAACCCAGTTTTACTTCCTCACTTCCTGTTTTAGTTACCTGCGTGGGCCATGCTTCTTCAGGCAACATGCCTTTTGAAGAAAGTGTTTCTTTTCCGCCAACGCTTGTGCCCCATAAGCCTTTGTTGATGGAATACATGGCTTTCTCAAAATTCATCTCCACGCCTTTCTGCTTCAGGTAAGCAATTTCTTCTTCACGGCTTAATTTCAAATCACGTATCGGGGTAATGATCTCAACCCCGGGGATCATGATGTGAAAGATCATATCAAACCTTACCTGGTCATTGCCTGCCCCGGTACTCCCATGTGCCACGGCATCAGCATTTAATTTTTTTACGTGCTCTGCTATATGCAATGCCTGGCTCAGCCTTTCGGCGCTTACACTCAATGGATAAGTGTTGTTCTTTAATACATTCCCGTAAATAAGATACCTGATGATGCGGTCGTAATAAGTTTTTACAGCGTTAACAGTTGTATGTGTCTTTACCCCCAGGTTGTAAGCATGCTGTTCAACCTGCTTCAGTTCTTCCGGGCTGAAACCGCCCGTGTTTACAATAATGCTGTGTACTTCGTACCCTTTTTCTTCACTGAGGTATTTAACACAGTAAGAAGTATCCAAACCACCGCTGAAGCCCAATACTACTTTTGTCGCCATAATTTTATTGAAAGAAATTAAAAGTTAAAAAGATGGTGGAAGAATGATTTTGCCTTGTTGCCCCCGTTTCCATTCTCACCTTTTGCAGAAGAACTTTTCAGGAACGGCTGCAGCAATTTCCATTGCTTGATGCGCAGCAAACGTTCAAACACACTTTGTTTTTCCTCAAAAAATTCTTTGGTTTCCTCCGGTTCATAATGGTCTTTCGGGTCGTAGAGCATGGCGGTGCACATGCAGTTCTTTCTTTCCTTGCTCATCAATATGTCGTAATTCACGCAGCTTTTGCAACCTGCCCAGAAGGCTTCGTCCTGTGTTAATTCAGAATAAGTAACAGGCTCATAACCCAGTTCGCTGTTTATCTTCATTACAGCAAGGCCGGTAGTTAACCCGAAAATTTTCGCTTCGGGGTATTTCTGCCTGCTTAAGCCGAAGATTTTTTTCTTGATGGCTTTGGCCAATCCGCCTTTCCTGTACTGCGGGGCCACAATCAAACCGGAGTTGGCCACATATTCGCCATGGCCCCATGTTTCTATATAACAAAAACCCGCCCATGTGCCATCTTTGTGCAATGCAATTACTGCTTTGCCTTCTTTCATTTTTTCCTTGATGTATTCGGGGCTGCGTTTGGCAATACCTGTGCCGCGGGCAAGGGCTGACGATGCCATTTCATCACAAATGGTTTCGGCAAACTGCTCATGGCTTTCACTGGCTATAAGAATCTGGAAGTCCTGAAGATTTTCCATTGTTGCTGACTTGAAACTTGTTAACGGTTAACCTGAACAAAATAATGAAGGGATAAAGCCCGGTATCCGGGTTTCATAGCCCCGCTGCCTGAGCAGGTACTATGACCAATGGGTATCAACGTCGTACCCAAAAGGGATTTGGTCGGCATGTAAAAACTGTTCCTGGCAGAACAGGAAAAACCCAACGCAATGTAGTGCTCAGCAACAGGCCAAACACATCAGCGGAGATTATGGTCAGGTTTTTTGTCATTTCAATGTTAGATAAACGATGTATAAAAATGTTTAATTATGCAAAAAAACATCTTTTTTTCATAATAAAGACAAAAAATTTCAGGATAATCCCTTTTTGCAGCGAAATGTTTCAAAACACATTATCAGCGGAAAAATAGAGGGACGGCTGTAACTGATTTTCTTAAAGGCTTAATGTAACTTGACCCTCTTAAAACATGTATATGCTTTTCAGGATAACCTTTATTTTATGTTTTGTTGTTTCAGCAGCGCATGCGCAAAAGATTGACCGGCTGATTAAAGAAAAAAATATCCGCCGTATTGAAACCACCCTTGCAGCAGATGACATGGCCGGCCGCAAACCCGGTACAGCGGGTATTGAAAAAGCGGCAACATTTATTGCTGCTGAATTTAAAAACGCAAAACTTGAAAAATGGGCCGGAAGCGAAACCTATCTGCAGCATTTCAGCATGTATAGTTTTGTTACAGAAACTGCGGAAGTTGAGATGAACGGATCAAAGCTGGATGAAAAAAATTTTCACATCATAACTGCACAGGAATTGCTTAACTGGGACAATAATACTGCTGTTGAGAAGTTGAGCATCAAAGCAGGGGATAACCCTTCGGGTGTGCTGTCAAATGTTTTTGGAGCTTCAGGAAATGTACTGGTTGTTATGGATACTTCACACCGCAATGTATTTAACCGGGTAAAAAGGTACCGCCCCGAACGAATGAGCAAAGAAGGCGCACTGGTATTTGTTTTAAGCGCTGATGCGGCAGGTGAGTTTAAAATATCAGCAAAGAATAAAGTAACAGAAAAGAAATTTTTTAATGTGGTGGGCATCATCCCCGGCAAAAGCAGGCCGGATGAATATGTGATCTTCTCCGCCCATTACGATCACCTTGGTATTGGCAAACCCAATGCAGAACAGGATTCAATTTTTAACGGCGCCAACGATGATGCATCCGGCACTACAGCGGTAATTGCACTGGCAAGATATTTTAAAAAAATAAAGCAGAATGAAAGGACACTGGTATTTGCCGCTTTTACCGCTGAAGAATCGGGCGGTTTTGGTTCGCAGTATTTTTCAAAACAGTTTGACCCAGGCAAAGTGATGGCCATGTTTAATATTGAAATGATAGGGACAGACAGCAAATGGGGAAAGAATTCCGCTTATATTACCGGTTATGAAAAAACCGATATGGGAAAGATCATGCAGCAGAATTTAGAAGGCACGGGCTTCCTGTTTCAGCCCGATCCTTATCCTGATCAGCAGTTGTTTTACCGTTCAGACAATGCCACCCTGGCCAGGCTGGGCGTTCCGGCGCACACCATTTCCACTTCCAAAATGGACAGCGAAAAATATTACCATACACAGGATGATGAAGCGGAAACACTTGACCTGAAGAACATGACAGAGATCATCAAAGCCATTGCATTGAGCTCAAGGAGTATTGTAGCGGGTAAGGATACGCCGGGGCGGGTGAATACGGGGGAGCTGAGGTAGTTACATTGA
>JANRKT010000229.1:0-3348 GCA_033763355.1 Chitinophagaceae bacterium
AAGCCTGCAAAGCTGTCCGGCACACATCTGCTGTATGCGTTCCCTTTATAAATTCAAACAGCCTGAAATACCCTTCTTCCGGAGTATAATAATAATCTTCTCCCTTTAATGTGGCATGTGGTTGGGTGAAGAGGTAATCCGGGTGAAAATGGCTGATGTAACTGCCCATCAGTTTCAGGTTATGGGCAATGTCTTCAGGCTTTTTAAAAACAAAATGATTTACTTTCTGGAGTATATAAGCAGGCGCCCCTTCTTTATCTTTGATGATATAAGTGTTATGGATAAGGCCGCTTCCAAAAAGTGAGGAAGTATGAACGTCCGTGTCAAGCCCGAAAGCTTTCATTGCTGCTTCAACCATATTACAAACTATGCTGTAAAGTAATTTATTTTCAGCAATGAATTTAAGAGAAGAAATATTAACCGAACATTCAAAAAAACAAACGGCCAGGATCATAAAATATATCGGCGCAGATCAAAAACGCTTTGATGAACTGGTGAAACTTTTTCTGAACGATGAATACCGTGTGGTGCAGAGAGCAGCGTGGCCTTTGAGTTATTGTGTTATTGAAAACCCGCAACTGGTAAAAAAACACCTGAAGAAAATTGTGCAATGCCTTGATAAACCCGGTGTGCATGATGCGGTTAAACGCAATGTGGTGCGTTTGCTGCAGTACATTGAAATACCCGGTTCGTTACAAGGTGAAGTCATGGACAATTGTTTCAGGCTGATAGAATCTCCTGTAGAGCCTGTTGCTGTAAAAGTTTTTTCACTTACGGTGCTCGGCAACCTGGCACAGCATTACCCTGAAATCATTCCCGAAATCAAACTGCTTATTGAAGAACAGTTGCCCATGCAGACCGCAGCTTTCAGGAGCAGGGCAAAAAAAGTTTTACAGTCATTCAGCTGAGCAGATAGACTTTTTTAAGCTGTAATATCCATCTCCTTGTTACGAGGAGGGGGATAATACCAATGAGGGCAAATGAACAGTCAATCAAAATGTGAAAACGCGGAATGCCCCTCGCTGTACCCGCAATAAATGCAAGCGGGATGATGCATATACAGCAGAGTATGGCCCATTCTATTATCCACCTGTTTTTCACCGGGTCACGGTAAGGGCCAATAAAAGCAAGTGCAATCATAAGGTGCGCAAAGGCCAGCCAGTCGTAACCATAAAAAAGAAAAGGGTATTTACCATGTGTTTCACTTACCCCTGTCCATACTTTGTTAAGCCACATGCCCATGTCGCTGCCCTGATCAAAAATTTTATTATCAATAATCCATTTCAGTTCAGAATAAACCGGGAAAGCAGTAATGCCGCTCAAAGCAAGCACCACAACAAATAATATTATCATCCACCGGATCTTCCTGAGTAAAATACTTTTCATAAAAAGGCTTTTAAATAGTTCTTTTATTGTACACCCTCACTTCTGATCCCCCGGCAACAAAAACTGAACAGGGTTTTTCAACTGCAAGGCCGGCAAACTGCTTACCATATAAACCTTCAAAATCACAATCAACCTGGTAGCTTTTTACAGGATGTATATCCCATTGCGGATGCTCAACCCGGTATTCATTGGTTTTTGTTTTACCCGCATGAGAATACCCGTAATAATGTTCATAAATAAACTCTTCTTCACTGCCTTTTAATATGGGCAGCAATTTAATACCTGCTTCTGCGTAGATGCTGTTCCATTTATTATTTGATTTCCACCTGTAACTCAGTTTCAACAGCCCACTTTCATTTCTTTCTTCATACCGCACAGGCAAATAACTGTAATGTTCATTAAAGAATGTATTAGCTACCCAGGCAATTGCAGGCCTGGGCACTATTTCGCTGATAAAAACCACTCCCCTCTTCCATTGTCCATTTTCTTTATACTTTACATAAAACCTCAGGTTTACTTCAGGAAAATTAATATGAAATGGAATCTTTACTCCCATTATGCGGGTATTGAGAAACATAAACCCAACCAGGCTTACATAATGCCTGCCATTATAATCATCCAATTCTGTTTTACAGGGCAACCAGGGTTTCAGGATTTGCGGATCAACAATATAATTTGCCATTAACAGGTTGCGCCACTCAGCAGAAAGAAAAACACTTTTAAACATATTTATTTTTTAGGCGAACGGTAAAATTCTTTAAAAATCAAACGCAGGTTCTGGTCGTAAGTAATATAATTATAAATCCAGTTGATGAACACCTGTATCCTGTTTTTAACGCCAACAAGCAGGTAAAGGTGCAGCGCCATCCATATAAACCATGCAAGGCCACCGCCAAAATGCAGTTTGGGTTTGGGAACATCCACCACTGCAAGGTGCCTGCCTACAGTTGCCATAGAACCTTTGTCGCTGTATTCGAATTCCCTCCGCTTCTTATTTTTCTTCTCTCTCAAAAAATTGCAGGCAAGGTTCTTTGCCTGGTTAATGGCTACGTTCGCCACCTGTGGGTGACCATTGGGATACAAAGGAGTTTCCATATAAGCCACATCACCCAATGCATAAATATTTTCAAAGCCCTGTACTTTATTAAAGCGGTCAACCTTTATGCGGTTGCCGCCTGCAATTAAATCTTTACTGATGCCATCGGGCACATTGCCTTTAATACCTGCGGCCCATATAACAGTACCAGTTGCAATGGTTTTGCCGTCGCTTAATAAAACTTCCTTCCCATTATAACTTTTTACCAGTGTTCCTGTTAACACTTTTACGCCTAAGTTTTCAAGATATGTTCTTGATTCTTCAGAAGATTTTTCACTCATTGAACCGAGGGTTTTATCAGTTCCTTCGAGCAAATAAATGTTCATTTTGGAAAAGTCAAGTTCCGGGTAATCTTTTGGCAGGACATATTTTTTCATTTCCGCCATTGCACCGCTTATTTCAACGCCGGTGGGCCCGCCGCCAACAACTACAATGGTCATCAGTCTTTCCAGTTCCACTGGTGATGAGGTCATCAGTGCATCTTCAAAATTTTGTATCAGGCGGTGGCGCAGTTGCAATGCTTCTACGGTTGATTTCATGGGGAAAGCATGCTGTATCAGTTCAGTATTGCCAAAAAAATTGCTGTCCGCACCGGTTGCCAGCACCAGGCGGTCATATTCAAATTCACCAATGCTGGTGGTTATCCTGCTTTGTGCAGGGTTGATTTGTTTTATTTCAGCCAGCCTGAACCGGATGTTCGCACTTTTCTGAAACACTTTACGCAACGGAAAAGAAATATTACTGGCATCCAGCCCGGCAGTTGCCACCTGGTAAAACAGCGGCTGAAACTGGTGGTAATTGTATTTGTCAATAAGGGTAATGTCAAAACCTTTTTTGTTGCTTAAGCTGCGTGCCAGTTTTAATCC
>JANRKT010000230.1:0-3662 GCA_033763355.1 Chitinophagaceae bacterium
TTTTGCAAACGGAAAATATACAGAGAACATAGCGTTTTTCTCCCGTGACAGCAGCCGTGTCGGCGCTTTGCTGAGCTTTGATGACAAAGCCGAAGCTGATGTATGGACACATACCGGCCTCAGTTCAAGAGGCGATAAGATCCATGAAATATGGGGAAGAATGAAATGAAGGACCAATTTGATTTTTCCTTAATACTGCTGTAATCCTATCTGGTTCTTCCCAAATTTTAAAGAGGAGTGCTGCTAGAGTATAATTCCTTTTTATCATGTTCCGTGCCTCCGTGGCAAAAAATCAGTATGCTATCGCTTATTTATTGTGGAAAAACCATTTGGTAAAGTTTTGTTATAGCCCCTGTTTTGGTACTATTATTGAAAACTCATTATTGAAGTTTATCATATAGTTTACCAAAATAACCAAACCACATCTCCTCCAGCAGTTTTCTACTCATCATCTTTTTACTGAAAAGATTTCTGATTAAATCCAACTACTATGTTTTTATCCGGAACTTATATTGCCGAGTTTCAGCAACTCCTGAAAATTGTTTTGTGGGTAAGCATACCCCTCATCCTTATTTCAATGCTGGTGGCCACCATCCTGCATTACCGCAAAAAGAACAGGGAAGATGACCTTGAAATAACAGATCCCGAACCAGTCGCTGAACCCGCACCTGAAAATGCACCGGCGCAGGTTCCGCTGCAAAGCAGGATAAACTACAACCTTCGTTCTGATATTAAAGAAGGCAAATACGTATTGACTGCATTTAATACAGGCGGAACATTACCTGCAGAAACCCATCATGCAAAACACCTGCGCAATGTTATTGAAAACCAGAACAAAGAAATTTATCTGTTGCAGCAGCAAAAGCAATCCCAGGAAGAAGAGCTTAACAAAATGGACCATCAGCTGAAAGAACTGACAGAAAAAGCAAGGCTGGCTTCGCAGGATACAAGGAAAACAGAAATAAGTTACCAGCAGCAATTGGAGGAAAAAGACAAACTGCTCTTTGATGAAAAAAAGAAATTTACAGACCAGCTTGCTGAATTAAATAACTCTTATAAAAAGTTAGAAGAAGAAAACCTGTACCTGCAGGAACAGTTGCTTGCGCTTCATGGCAAAGGAGAACTGGAAAAGCAGAACAACAGCAAAGAACTGCAGGCCGTTGCTGACAGAAAAGAGAAAGAACTGCAGGAACTAAAAAATAAACTCACCGGGCAGGCTTACCTGCAGGATATGATTAACGAAAAGAAACTGCAGGTTGATTTTTTACAAACCCAGCTGGAGCAGCGCATCAGGCAGTATCATGAACTGGAACAAAACCATCAGGGGCTGACAACACAACTGAATGAAATAAAAGATGATCTTACTGCCGTGCAACAGGAACAACTGTTGCTAAAAACAGAATTGCAGCTAAAGAATGAAGCATCTGCTTCGCTCAATAATGCGGTAAAAGATAAACAGCAGGAAAACGAAAGGCTGCTGGCTGCCATACAGGCCAAGCATGAGCATATAAGTTATATTGAAAGCAAAATGAATGAACTGGCTGAACAATACCAGTCGCAAAAAACTATAAAAGAAGAAAGGGAAAATGCAATTACCCAATTGCAGCAGGCGGCAGAAGAAAAACAACAGCAAATACAGCTATTGAAAAACAAATTACAACACTCTCAAATGCTGTTATTAAAAATTTATGATGAGCTGGCGCCTGCAATAGAAAAAGAAACGGGAATAGCTTCTGCTATTGTGGAAGAATCTCCCGAAAAAGAATGGGTGTAGGCGCAAGCTCCGGCTTGCGTCGTATTCAATCAATATACAAATCACCTGCAAGGTATTTCAAACCGCTGTCGCAGGCTACAGTAACAACTGTTTTGCCCGGGCCGAGTTCCTTCGCCAGCTGAATTGCACCGGTAATGTTCAGCCCGCTGGAAGTACCTGCAAAAATTCCTTCTTCCTTTGCTACCCGCCTTGCCATGGCCCTTGCATCTTTTTCTTCAATGCCCCTTGCTTCATCATAAGAGGTTTTATCAAGTAATGGAGGAATAAACCCGGATCCTATTCCTTCTATGCGATGGGAACCAGCTACGCCTGTGGAGATGATTGCAGAAGAAGCGGGTTCAAGCGCCACTATTTTTACTGATGCATCTTTTTTACGCAACACCCCTCCAACACCTGTCAGCATACCGGCTGTTCCCACACCACCGCAAAACGCATCTATCTTTTCTTTTACCTGTTCCAGCAGTTCCTCACCTATTTTTGCATAACCCTTAGGGGCATCTTTATTGTAAAACTGGTTGGTAAAATAAGTGCCGGGTTGCGATGCTATTTCTTTTGCCCTTGCAATCAACCTCGGTAAAAGATCAGGTGTTATCTTTCCTTCTTTGCTGGGTATAATTTCAAGGTTTGCACCAAAAGCCCTCATGGTATTGAGTTTTTCTTTTGCAAAAGCATCGGAAGAAACCACATGAAAAGGATATCCCTTCATGGCACAAACAAATGCAAGCGATGAACCGGTGCTGCCGCCGGTATATTCCACCACAGTCATACCGGGTTTTAAATCGCCGCGTTTTTCTGCTTCTTCAACCATGGCAAGGGCCATCCTGTCTTTATACGATCCGGTAGGATTGAAATATTCCAGCTTAACCAATACCCTTGCACAACCGGGCGGAACTACCTTATTCAATTCCACAACGGGTGTATGGCCAATTGTTTTTAAAACTGAATTAACCGGCAAAGGAGAATATGAGTTCATAAATGACATTTTAATTTCAGATGTGAAGATAAGCCATGTAAGCGCAAGCTCCGGCTTGCGCTATACTACATTATTGCAACAATACTATTCTTCAATCAGCACACCCATTTTACCCATGCGGTAATCACGGTAGGCTTCCATGATCTGCGTTTCATTGTTCATTACAAATGGGCCTTGTGCAGTAATTTTTTCTCCAATCGGCTCACCGCTCATTAAAAAAGCACGGGTATCTTCCAAAGCTTCAATGGTTATGCCATCACTATCATTATTAAAAACAGTAAAATAATATTGCCTTGCCTCTGCCTCTTCGTTTATCATCATTTTGCCATCGAGCAGGTAAAGAAAACAGTTGTGTGATGCGGGAAGCGGAATAAATAATTTACCTCCCTTTTGCGTATAAACCGTAGCTGCATTTATTGCCGTGAAAGTGGGGATGGGGCCTTTGATGCCGGACAGCTCACCGGCAATAACATTCAATGTAATCTTTCCGTCTTCGCTTATATAAAAAGGCGTTTCTTCTTTACTGAGCGGATGATAATAAGGCTGGTCCATTTTATGTTGTGCAGGCGTATTGATCCACATCTGTATCAGTTCCTGTTCCGGTTCAGTTGGCCTTTCGCTGTGCACAATACCCATGCCGGCATGCATCCATTGTGTGCCGCCTGCGCCAACAGTCTGGCTGTTGCCCCGGCTGTCGCGGTGGTGGATACCACCTTTATACATAAATGTAACAGGTGCAAAACCCCTGTGCGGATGGGGGCCTACACCTTCATCAGAAAGATTTAAATCTTCACCAAAGTAATGCTGTGCGTGGTGCAGCAATACAAAGGGATCAAGATAATCTATTTCAGCAGAAGGCACCGGCTGCCGCACTTTCATGCTGCCCATGGAGATTTCTTGCGCAAATACCATTGC
>JANRKT010000231.1:0-11356 GCA_033763355.1 Chitinophagaceae bacterium
CTTGCCGAGCAAATAGTGCAGCCAACACTGGTGCAGGCAGAGCATTTTGAAGTGGAGGAAGGAAGTGCATTGGTGGTTAGTGAAACGGGGGAGTTAATTATTAACAATACCGGGTCAGCAGAAAACAGTGAAGCAACCGGCGGCACTGATGATCAGAAATAGTTGTTTTTTCATCATAATTTGATTGAATGGGTTCCTGGTTCCAAAAGATCAGAACCCTTTTTTATTTAAATTCGCAGCTTATCCATTTTCATTTCATGCCTTTAGAATTAAAAAGAGAACAACTGATACAAATTGCAGAGCAATACGGCACTCCTGTGTATGTATATCATGCCGAAAGAATAAAAGAGCAATACCAGCGTTTGTTATCCGCTTTCAGCAATACCAATGCAAAGTTTTTTTATGCGGCCAAGGCGCTTACCAACATTAACATCCTCCGTTACATTAAAATCACCGGCTGCAATGTTGACTGCAGCTCCATAAATGAAGCGTTACTGGCAGTAAAGGCTGGGTTTGAACCGCAAAATATTCTTTACACTTCCAACAATATTGCATTCAGCGAAATTGAAACAGCAAAACAACTGGGCATTAATATCAATATTGACAGCTTATCCAATCTTGAAAAGTTTGGTAAGAAATTCGGCCACAGTTATCCGGTAGGTGTACGGTTGCGGCCCAACATTATGGCCGGAGGTAATTTAAAAATTTCAACCGGGCATGAAAGCAGCAAATTTGGAGTTCCGCTGGAAGATGTTGAAAAGATACTGAAACTGGCGAAAGAAACGAATTTGCATATCCGCGGACTGCACATCCACACCGGCAGCGAAATAAAAGATGTGGAAGTATTTGCAAAGGGTATTGAAGTATTGTTTGAAGTAGCGCAAAATTTTCCGGAGCTGGAAATAATAGACCTTGGCGGCGGTTTTAAAGTTCCTTATATACCGGGTGAGGAAGGAACGGATATTGAAATGCTGGGTAAAAAAGTGGAGGAAGAATTTGCATGGTATGAAAAAAAATACAAACGCCGTTTGCAGGTGTGGTTTGAGCCGGGAAAATTTTTGGTAAGCGAAGCGGGTTATTTTATAACAAGGGTAAACGTGCTGAAAGATTCCAGCTCCATACATTTTGCAGGGGTTGACAGCGGCCTGAACCACTTCATCCGTCCCATGTTTTATGGCGCATACCACATTATCGAAAACATCTCCAACCCTTCAGGTGAAAAGAAAAAATACAACGTCGTGGGCAACATCTGCGAAACGGACACTTTTGCAGAAGACCGCCTGCTGCCCGCCATAAGCGAAGGCGATTATCTTGTATTCCGCAATGCAGGCGCTTATTGTTTTGAAATGTCATCGCATTATAACAGCCGTTTTAAACCTGCTGAAGTAATGGTAAAAGACGGAAAACCTCAGCTCATCAGAAAAAGAGATGAATTGGAAGATCTGCTGAGGGGACAGGTGGAAGTGATATGATCTGCCGGGTTTTTTTTAATGGCTTTATATAATTCAAAAAGAACTGTATTTTTTTTCAGGCGGCACTTTTATATCAATTTGAATTCGGCTTTTATGCGCATAATAATCTTACTTGTCTTCATATTATTTCAAATGACATCATTTGCACAGAAAATCAATTACAATATCCCTGAAGGATATGAAAAGAGTATCAGCAAAGATGACTACAAGAAAATTGTTGACATTGCTGTTCCAATAGTCGCTAAACGGTACTCCATAAATAACGTTCAGGACGGTACAATTTTTCTGAAAGCCGGGCAAGAGATGAAGGAATTCAACCTGCACAATATTATTGATAAATGTGTTTCAGTAAAAGACACATCTCAGTGGAGTAAAATAATTGAAGGCCATTTTAAGAACATATTTTCTTATATAGATGAACAGAAAAATATTGACCCGGAAAACTATGATGCAATAAAGAAATATTTAAGCCTGCGCATATATCCGGCAGAAGTTATAACTCAAAGAGGAGGCACATCATCTTTAATTGTAAAGACAGATATTGAAAGGACATATACGCTGCTCATGCTGGATTTACCGGGAGCATTCACTCCTGTTCAAAAGGAGATGTTTTTACTTTGGAAGAAAGACACTTCTGAAGTATTTAAAATTGCCCAGGACAATGTTAACAGGCAACAAATAAAGAAGGTAACGCGGCAATTTGATATTGACGGAACAAATGTAGAAATCAGTTTTTTAGGAAATGAAGACTATGCTGCAAGCTATGCATTAGACCTGATTAATAATTCTCCCGACTTGGTTGGAGAATGGGGGTCAGTTATTGCTATGCCAAATAAAGGAATTGTAGATATTTGCAAAATAAGCAGGAATAAACCGGTTGATTTTGTAAAATTTATCCAGAGGCTTAAAGCAAGGGTAGAACAATCGTACCGCGAACATGAACAGCCAATATCAGATCAGTTTTTTTGGTATTACAGAGGGAAATTTACAAGAATCCGTGTGATAACTCAGCGAAACGGTAGTATAAATGTTATTTCACCATTTGGCCTGACAGAACTTATGACAGAGAAGAACTGAGCTGTAAACATTATTTTAATCATCTCCTTCACATTTTCATTACATTCTATTAATAATCCCTTAATACTGCCCCTCTACTTTCGCCGCAATTAAAATCTGCGGTATGAAGAAAATTGTTACACTGCTCAGTGGGGTATTTTTTTTATTGATCTCTTTCTCTTCCTTTTCCCAAAAGGGCAACTTAAAAATAAAGGTTACTGACGACCAGAACCTCAACATGCCCGGCGCCACCATCAGCCTGAATAACTCGAAACAGGCTGCTTATTCAGATTATGACGGCGAACTTATCCTGCTTAACCTTGTGCCAGGCGATTATGAGGTGAAGGTCTCATATATCGGGTACAGTGAACTGAGCAAGACAGTAAAAATTGAAGCAGGTAAAACAGAATACATCCGCTTCACTATGCAGCAGGGGGCAACATTGCAAAAAGAAATACTGGTATTGGGCGACCGGCTTAAAGGCCAGGCCAAGGCGCTGAATAAACAGAAGAACAATTTTAATATTACCAATGTAGTGGCGGCTGACCAGATTGGGCGTTTCCCGGATGCCAATATCGGCGACGCCATCAAACGCATTCCCGGCATTACCATGCAGAACGACCAGGGTGAGGCACGTAATATTATTATACGTGGTATGGGGCCTGAACTGAATTCGGTAACATTAAACGGTGAAAGGATCCCATCAGCTGAAGGTGATAACCGGAGGGTGCAGATGGACTTAATTCCTGCTGATGTGATTCAAACTGTTGAAGTTAACAAAACACTTACACCTGATATGGATGCTGATGCCATCGGTGGTTCAGTAAACCTTATCCCGAGGTCTGCAGCCAATGGCTTTCGCCTGTCAGGCACATTGGCAGGGGGGTATAATTCAATACGCAATAGTTTTATCGGCACAGCCGGTCTGGTTGTTGGCAACCGTTTTGCCAATGATAAGTTAGGCATTATCCTGAGCGGCTCTTTCAATACCAATGATTATGGCTCTGATAATACGGAGGCACTGTGGGCAAAAGATGCCAATGGTAAATTATATATTTCTGATCATGACATCAGGGTTTATGACGTAAAAAGGATCCGCCGTGCACTTACTGCAACAGTTGATTATAAATTTGATCCCCGCAACAGCATCAGTCTTACCGGCTCTTACAACTGGAGGGATGATAAGGAAAACCGTTTCCGCCTGCGCCACCGTTTCCGCGGCAATGCCTCCAATTTGATTTATGATGCAGGCGGAAACATCACAGGTTATACTGCAGGTGAAGTATTAAGGCAAACCAAAGGCGGGGTTAACAGCGACAGGGGTGAATCACGCCGCCTTGAAGACCAAAGGGTAAAATCGCTGATGCTGAAAGGCGACCATATATGGGGTGCAGCAAGAATTGACTGGAGCACATCTTATGCAAGGGCTTCTGAACTAAGACCGGGTGAAAGATATATTTCCCTTGGCAGAAGGAGCATTACTGTAACGCAGGATATTTCCGATAAGGAATTTCCATTGTTAACAGACACACGTCCATTATCAGATTATACAAGGTTCAATGAATTAACTGAACAATTTCAGGACCAGTATGAAAGGGACCTGAATTCAAAACTCAATATTGAAATACCGGCAAGCATTATAACCGGGCAAAAGGGTGCATTAAAGTTTGGTGCAAGACTGAGGGCCAAGAAAAAAGTAAGGGATAATAATTTCTTCTCTTACGAACCAACTTCGGCTGCTGCACCGCAGTTCGCCAACATTTCATTACTGCCATTGGTTGATAAAACCAATGCAGATTTTTATCCCGGGAGTAAGTTCGCAGCCGGACAATTTGTTGATCCTTCTTTTCTCGGTGGGTTGAATTTTAATAATGCAGCACAATTTGATAAATCAGATGAACCTGCTGAATATCTTGCTATAAATTACAACGCTAAAGAAACCATCGCTGCAGGCTATGTACAGTTAAAACAGCAGTTTTCAGATCAGTTTTCTGTACTGCTTGGTCTGAGGGTTGAGCATACCAGCACAGATTATACGGGTAATGTGGTGGAAGATGAAGATGACCTGAAAGAAGTGGTTAACCTGAAAAACAATTATACCAATCTTTTGCCAGGCATTAACCTGCGCTACCAGGTTAACGGTAATTTTATTTTACGTGCTGCATGGACGAATGCCATTGCACGTCCGAAATATTACGACCTGGTTCCTTATTTCAATGTAAATCCAAACGATAATGAATTAAGCAGCGGCAACCCCTCGCTTGAGCCGGTGAGGTCTTCCAACTTTGATTTGATGGCGGAAAATTATTTCAAATCCATCGGGCTTATTTCAGGAGGTATATTTTATAAAAAGCTGGACAAATTCTTTTACCGCTACCGCGATGACAATTACACCAATGCAAAATTTGCCGCTGATTTTCCAACAGTTACCAATCCCATTACACCCGGAGATACCTGGGCATTTACCCAGCCCCGTAACGGCAGCAGTGTGAATGTGTTTGGATTTGAAGTAGCATTGCAAAGACAGTTTGATTTTCTTCCAGGCTTCTGGAAAGGTTTTGGTATTTACACCAATTATACTTTTACTACCTCAAAAGCAAAAGGCATTTATGATGGTTCCGGCACATTGATAAGGGAAAACGTGAAGTTGCCCGGCACAGCGCCCCATACATTTAATGCTTCACTCTCTTACGAAAATAAAAAGCTTGTCCTTCGTTTGTCAGCCAACTATACTGCGGCTTATGTAGATGACAGTGATGATGCAGGTTACAATGAAGATGCTTTCTTTGACAGGTACTATGACAAGCAATTTTTCCTTGATGCCAACGCTTCTTTTGCTTTTACCCCCAGATGGAGGGTATTTGCAGAAGCCAATAACCTTACCAACCAATCCTTGCGCTATTACCAGGGGGTCAAAGAAAGAACGGGACAAGTAGAATTTTATGGCCCCCGTTTTAATCTGGGTGTTAAATTTGACCTGAATAAATAAATCAGGATAAATTTTAATCACTCTTACAAACGATGAAAAAACTTATTGCAATGGCATGCGCCGTAATGTTGTGTTACGGCGTTTTTGCGCAGGATAAAAACTTCAAAGAAGAAGCCGCTTCAGGGTACAAAGGAAAGTTCATTCCGGGGATACGCTATTATGAAAATGGCTTTAATTTTATTGTAATCGGCGACTGGGGCCGGACGGGAGAGTATTACCAGAAAGATGTGGCAGCGCAAATGAGTTATGCTGCTGTTAGCCTTGACCCTGAGTTTATCATTACCACAGGTGATAATTTTTACCCTTATGGTGTGGCCAGCGTGCATGACCCATTATGGAAGTCATCATTTGAAGACATCTACTACCAGTTCTCCCTTCAGAAGGAATGGTATGTAACGCTCGGCAACCACGATTACAGCGGTAACCCTGATGCTCAGATTGAGTATTCGAAAATCAGCCGCAGGTGGGTGCTGCCTTCACGCTATTATGCAAAAAAGTTTATGATTGATGATGACCCGCAACAGCAGGTACTGATTGTATTTATGGATACCAATCCGTTTATCAGGAAATACTACACCGATCCTTACTATGGCCCGAAAGTATCAACACAGGACAGCACTGCACAAAAAAAATGGATGGACAGCGTACTGAATGATAATACTGTAAAATGGAAATTTGTTGTGGGGCACCACCCTTTATATTCGGGCGGTAAAAGAATTGAGGCACCTGAAACAAAAGACATGAACGGTTCTTTCCGCCATCTTTTTGAAAAACACAAAGTAGATGCTTATATCTGCGGCCATGAGCACCATCTTGAATACACCAAACCAGCCGGCGCAACACATTATTTTATTTCAGGCGGGGGCTCCGAAGTGCGGCCGGTGAAGAAACATCCTGATGGCGGAAAATTTGCTTCCGCATCACATGGCTTTATGACATTTTCCCTTACGGGAAATAAAATGCTGGTGCAGGTCATAGATCACCTCGGTAAAATTTTGTACAGGACTGAAATAAAGAAGTAGCGGCGCAACTTATCACCATTCCACAATTTTTTCAACTGATCCTTTAGCTGTTACTTCCACCGTTATAGATTTTTCGGCTAATCCTTCCTGTCTCACCGGTTTAAGATCAACCCGGTACCGGCCGGGTTCCAGGATGAATTTTTTGGGATTGCTGGCGGGGGCCTTGTAAGTTCTTCCCGCCTCCACACTTTTTCCAGTCTTTATACTTACCACATTTAAAGTTGCATCTACAAGTTCCTGTCCCTTTTTTGCACCAATAGTCAGTTCACCTGATTCAAAGTTGTGAGTAAACTTCAGGTTTCCGCTGCTGCCCAGTTCTTTTTTTGTAATTTTTATTTCAGGCCTTCCGCCAATTTCTATAGACTTGAAAACGAGGTCATAAACACCGGGTGGAATTTTCAATTTAGCAGGATTATTTTCTGTTTTGTTATAGGAACGGGTGGTAGCAATTGTCTTGTTGGTTCCGGTGGGATAAATCTCAATAAGGGCATCTGACAGAGCGCCATTGCGGGTGACCAGTACTTCCACTACACCCTGTTCAAATTCTATCTCTTTATAAAGGGTATCGTTCGCATTTATGACTACATCTGAAAACTTAATCTCAGAATAACCCCGGATGCCAACGGGCATTACTTCTATTTCGTAAGTTCCTGCCGACAATTGCAACACACGGGGATTGGTTTCCTTAGATTCATAAGTTCTTCCAGAAAATGTTTCTTTTGCCTGCCCTTTTTTAAAAACTTTTACAGATGCATCTTTCAGTTTTCCTTCCAGTGTTGTTTTAACAGATACCCATGCATCGCCAACAGGAACTTCTTTTACAGTTTGTTCTAATGCCGCCGCTAATTCATCAGCATTATTTGCAGGAAAGTATTGTCCGCCGCCGGCCTGTGCAATACATTCAAGCGGGGCCAGGTCTTTTTCTGCAATGCCAAAGCCAACCACATGCATGGTAATTTTTATTCCCGATGCCCTTGCGTTTTTTACCATTTCGCAGGCATTGCCTGAGCAGGTTTCGAGACCATCACTGACAAGAATAACTGTTACCGGATCATTAATGCCTCTTATTAATGCCAAAGCCTGGTTAATGGATAATGCAATCGGGGTTTTGCCTTTCGGGTTCAGCGCTTTTATGGTATTGTTGAACTTTGTTTTATCAAAAGGCCCTATCGGTACCAGGGTTTCAATATCGTTGCAGTCAGATGCGCTTCTGTGGCCATAGGCAATCAACCCTACTTTTGAACTGGTTGATATTTTATCTGAAAGTTTGCCCATCGTTTCTTTCGCTATCTGAATTTTTGCAGTAGCGCCAATCTTTCCCCACATGGAGCCGGAAGCATCAAAGATGAAGAGGGTGTTTTGTGTGGTTTGTGCTGTAAGTTGTAGAGAAGGCAGGTATAGTAAACCTGCAATAAATAATAGTTTGAATAATGATTTCATGATTTGCATTTTACATTGGTGCTATTGTTTGCTGTATTTTGTTAAAAACATTTTGCGGGAAACTCCGTTAAACCCTGAAAAATAAAGATTGCCTTTCTGATCAATATGCATAACATATAATTCACCGAACAATACGGTTCCGTCGGGATTTTTTATCCTTGTTTCCCATACCATCTGGCCATCCGGGTTCAGCTTGCGGACATAAGGTTCAACGGGCGGGGCAATAGTAGCGCCTCCTGTAAAAATATGATCTTCTTTATCTATTGCCATTACCTGCATTTTTGTGGTAACACCAGCTATATTCCGCCAGGCTGTTGTCCAGAGTGTGTCTCCTTCGGGATTGTATTTTATAGTACAGAAATTCTCTTTTGATTGGTTTGGTTTCGGCTTTACATTCTGCAGGGTTCCTCCTACTATAATGTTTTCTTTACTGTCGAGGCCAATGCCAATGGGCAGGTCAATATTATTATTTGTTCCGTTCATCAGCCTGTCCCACAATTTATTTCCAAGTTTATCATATTTTGTAGTGGTAATATCCTGTCTTCCTTCCTTTGAATAACTTTCACCGGTTACATAAATATCTCCGGCATTATTGGTGGTTACAAACATGGCATTGTCATTATCATTGGCCGTACCGTTATAAGAACGTGCCCAGTCAAAAACAAGAACAATCTTGATACTGTCAGTTGGTTTTTTAGGCGGAATAGTATCCCACTTGTAGCGCATAATACTATAATCAAAGTTAGGCCCCCCACCTCTTCTTCCAACAATAACCAGGTTATTGCCTCCGTCCAGCGTCATATCTTCGGCATAGGTGCGCCAGTTGCCGCCCGGACCGTTTCCTGAATTTGACCAAACCTCTTTGCCTGTAGATGCATTATAGATTATGCTGTGAACATTTTCAGTAGTAGAAGTCCCGGCAGCAGTATTAGTTTTACCGGTAACAAAGACCATCCCATTACGTACTTTGATTCTGCAGGGTGATTCACCATGCTCTTTTACCCCGAAACGTTGCACCCATACCTGTGTACCTTCAGGTGTGTATTTAATAGTGCAAAAATCATGTGCTGATGCAGGGCCTTCTAATGAACTTTCACCCGTGATATAAATACTTCCCAATTCATCAATGGCCATATCAACGGCCTTTTCATGAAAATTACCGGGTACTCCATATCTCTTTTCCCAGACTAAATTTCCCTGCATATCGTATTTAATCAACATTATATCTTCATCGTTTACGGGGTTGCCCTGTACGGTGGCAAGCACATAAAGGTGGTCACCTGCTACATGCAGCTTTGCAGCTTTTGTTGGGAGCATAGCACCGGCAGGGTGATGGGCAACAAACCATTGCTGGTTGTACTGTGCGTTCGCTACCTGCGAAAATGCGGTTACAAAGCACAGAAAGGCAAGAATATTTTTCATATTAGTTGTTTGTTTGGTTAGATTGAAGTACCAATTCATCAGAAGCGCAAATTCACCACAGGCGGCGCTTCAAATTGAATGCAGTCAATCCTGAATCTGTTTGAAGTTCCATTTATGAATGTAACTTCTACCTCAATTCCCGGAACATTCTGACTGCAGCGATAAAAAATCCGTTGCGTTCCTTCAATCAGTTTTTTGGTTTCAGGATCAGTTACATTAACGGCTTCAAAAAAACTTTCGCCATTCTGTACCGTGATTTTATATCCGTTTGAGCGGGCATCATTTTTTAAAACTATGTGCTTTTCGCTTTTTTCACCTTTTTTTTGGGCATGTGCATCAACCACTGAAAAAAAAGTGAAGCAAATGGTCATTAAGAAAAAAATCAGAATATGGCCCGGGGATTTACTTTTTTTTGTATGCATAATGGTAAATTTTAACTTTGAATAATCGGGAATATGATTAATATTTCCGTTACTTGATAATTTATTAAGCAATGTCAATGTATTTATTGCCCGGGATAAGCTGCATCAAGCAAAAGTATTTTTGGCTCATAAAGAACAGTACAGCCAATCAGCGCCCGGTTTGAATTTCCGTTGCTGAAGGTGACCTGTACCGGTATTTCCGGGCCATTCTGACTGCAGCGGTACAATAACCGACGCAATCCTTCAATCAATTTTTTGGTTTTTGGGTCCGTTACATTAACGGCTTCAAAAAAAATTTCTCCGTTCTGTACAGTGATTGTAAATCCGTTTGTACGGGCATCTTTTTTTAGAAAAATATGCTTTTCGCTTTTTTTACCCTTTTTCTGGGCAAATGAATCAGTCACGGAAAAAAAAGTGAGAGAACAGATTGTCAGGACAAAAATCAGGAGATGAATGTAAGGTTTGCTGATGGTTGTATGCATAATTGTAAGTTTTGAATTTTGATTTACCCGGCCCTGTGAAATAATATTTCATTTCAGATACTTGTTAATTTATATAGACACGGTCCATGTGTCTTACTGCCCGGGGTAAGCCGTATCCCTCACAGATATTTCTACGCTAAAAAGATCAATACAGCCAATCACTACCCTGTTTGAATTTCCGTTGCTGAAGGTGACCTGTACCGGCACTTCGGGGCCATTCTCACTACAGCGGTACAATAACCGGCGCAATCCTTCAATCAGTTTTTTGGTTTTTGGGTCCGTTACATTAACGGCTTCAAAAAAAGTTTCTCCATTCTGTACAGTGATTGTAAATCCGTTTGTACGGGCATCTTTTTTTAGAAAAATATGCTTTTCGCTTTTTTTACCCTTTTTCTGGGCAAATGAATCAGTCACGAAAAAAAAAGTCATACATGAGATGATTAAGAAAAAAAACAGGATGCTACCCCTGCCTTTGCTGTTTATTGCATTCATAATCGTATGTTTTGAATTTTGTAAAACCAGTTTGTAAAAAAAACTTTTTAGGGTAAAGATATTTGCCATGATGGCAATAAATGAGAATTTCATCGAGATGCGGAAATAAAAGAAGCAGAGATAACCAGCGGATAAGGTGGCTCAGATAATTTTATCAGGATGACTGGCAGTACAAAACAGCGGTGCTGAATACTTCCTGTCTGTGTTTGATAATGGAAGGTAGGAATTCCGGAAAAAAAAACAGGCATTCATGAACTGTATTTTTAAAATTTGTGGGTAATTTTCGGATAACAGAAATGAAAATCCTGTTTCCAGGCTCCCAGTTGTCGCTACGCTCATTGATTTAATCCACTTTTAACTAACCTGCCCCTAAAATGGTATTTGCAGATTCACAAAATCTTCTTTGCTTTACCATAGTATTTCGTTACCGCACACTCAAAATCACTCAATCAGTATGGAAGCTTCTTCAATTGACTGCCTGCACCGGCCGGGCCGTATTGTTTTTATTTTGTCCCTTTTCATATCATTGCTGTTTTTTCATTCCTGCAGCAGGAAAAAA
>JANRKT010000232.1:0-10183 GCA_033763355.1 Chitinophagaceae bacterium
TTGCTGCACTTATTACTGGCTGGTATCCTCTTCAATCCTCTCATCCTCAACGTTTGCCACCACGGCTGCTGAAAGTTTGCGTAACGGGTTTCGGTGGCTTTCCTCATAACCCATTCGTTTACTGAGTATATCAAGGGCTACAAATACCGCTTCCCTGAATGACGATTCATCGGCTTTATTTTTACCGGCAATATCAAATGCAGTTCCGTGGTCCGGCGAAGTGCGGATACCAGGAAGGCCCGCTGTATAATTCACTCCGTAACCTAAGGCCAGCGATTTAAAAGGTATCAGGCCCTGGTCGTGGTACATGGCCAGCACGGCATCAAATTTTTCATACTGGCCACGTGCAAAGAAAGAATCGGCGCTGTACGGGCCAAAGGCCATGATATCATCCTGTTGTTTTACATCTTTAATGGCCGGCCTGATGATCTCTTCTTCTTCTTTTCCAATCAGCCCTTCGTCTCCCGCATGGGGGTTAAGCCCAAGTACGGCAATTCGGGGTTTATCAATTCCAAAATCTTTTTGAAGGCTGTTTTTAATGATGCGTATTTTACCTGATATGGCTTCACGGGTAATGTGCTTTGCCACTTCGCCTACGGGTATGTGTTCGGTTACAAGGCCCACCCGCATATTTGATGCAGCCATCAGCATCACCACATCATTCACCCCGAAAGCCTGTTTAAGGTAAGGGGTGTGGCCGGTAAAAGAAAATTCAGGCGACTGTATGTTTTTTTTATGTATAGGGGATGTGACGAGCGCATGAATTTTATTTTCTTTCAATGCCTGTACAGCAGCGGTTAACGATTTAATGGCGTATTTACCGCCGGTATCATTCAACTGGCCGGGGGTAATGGTTACTTCTTCTTCCCAGCAATTAAAAATATTTACCTGTTTGGGCGTTACCCTCGATGCATCTTTGGTGCTCTGGAAATTGAAGTTGATCTCAGGTATGGATTTCCTGTAAAAATTTACCACTTTGTTGGATGCAAATATCACAGGGGTGCAGAATTCAAGCAAACGGTGATCTGAAAAAGTTTTCAGCACCAGCTCAATACCAATGCCGTTCAGGTCGCCGGTGGTTATGCCAATTACAGGTTTGGCCTGGGGATTATTCATTTGTTATTTATAATTTAAGCGGGTAAAGGTACTGTAAAATGTATTGAGTTGGCTAAAGCGGGTTTTGTAATGATAGCTTTACTTTTACATATCCTTATAATTAAATGTACACTTTAAAAAAATCGCTTGGCCAGCATTTCCTGAAAGATGAAAACATCTGCAGGAAGATTGTTGCTGTGGTGCAGGAAAAGCCATTTGAAAGATTGCTTGAGATAGGCCCGGGAGGCGGTGCGCTGACTAAATATCTTTTACAAATACCAGGTATTGGGTTTAAAGCGGTGGAGCTTGACAATGAGAAAGTAGATTATCTCCTGCAAACCTATCCCCATTTGGCAGGGAAGGTCATCAATGACAGTTTTCTTAAAATAGAAAAACCGTTTGATAAAAATTTTACAGTTGTTGGCAACTTTCCCTATAATATTTCATCGCAAATACTTTTTAAAATACTGGAATGGACGGATGCTGTTGATTGTGTAACGGGCATGTTTCAGAAAGAAGTGGCTGTGCGTATAGCTGCAAAAGAAGGAAACAAAGATTATGGCATACTGAGCGTATTGATACAGGCTTATTTTAAGGTGGAGTATTTATTTGAAGTACATGAAAATTGTTTTGTTCCCCCACCCAAAGTAAAAAGCGCAGTAATCAGGTTAACCAATACACACAATCCTTACAACATCAATGATCAGAGAAAGCTTTTCCTGCTTGTTAAAACCGCTTTTGGCCAGCGGCGCAAACAATTGCGTAACCCGCTTAAAAAATGCTTTGCACCGGAATTTCTGAAAGATGATATTTTTACCCGCCGTGCAGAAGATTTAACAGTGCGAGATTATGTTGACCTGATGAAACAAATGATATGAAACTTAAAGTTCTGGTTACCGCAAAAGCGCATAAACACCTTATTACATCCCTGCAGAACAGCGGGTATGAAGTGTGGTATGAACCGGCCATTACTTATGATGAAGTAAAAGAAAAAATCCCGTCCTGTACGGGTATTGTGGTTACTACAAGGGTTAAAATTGACAAGGCAATGCTTGATGAAGCAGTACAATTAAAATGGATAGGGAGGCTTGGCAGCGGCATGGAACTGATTGATACCGCTTATGCAGAAAGCAAGGGGATAAAATGTGTAAGCAGCCCGGAAGGTAACCGCAATGCAGTTGCTGAACATGCGCTGGGCATGTTGCTTTCATTGATGAATAAGTTTTGTTCATCTCAGGACGAAATAAAGGAAGGCAAATGGATACGCGATGCAAACCGCGGAAATGAACTCAGCGGCAAAACTGTCGGGATTATCGGTTTCGGCAATACCGGCAGCGCTTTTGCAAAACTTCTTTCTTCATTTAATGTTACCATACTGGCTTACGATAAATATAAATTCGGGTTTGCAAAAAACAACATTCATGAAGCCGGCCTGGAACAACTGCAGCGATACAGTGAGGTAATCAGTTTGCATGTTCCTTTAACTGATGATACTTTTCACCTGGTGAATGATGATTTTCTCAATGCATTGCAGAAAAAACCATGGTTGCTGAATACATCACGTGGTAAGGTACACGATACGGCAGCTGTAATAAAAGCATTACAAAACCATAAAATTGCAGGCGTGGGGCTGGACGTGCTGGAAAATGAAAAGTTAGAAACACATGCCCCTGAAGAAAAACAGCAGTTAAACTGGCTGCTCAGTCAGCCCAATGTGCTCATTACGCCACATGTTGCCGGTTACAGCCACGAAGCATTTTATTTAATGTCAAAAGTGCTGCTGGATAAGCTGGAAATCTGAAAGATTCTTTACTTTTGCAGCAGTACATGATGCAACGCTTCAGATTACCTGAGGCGTTGTTATTTTTTTCTTTTATAACACCAAAAGATTTTTTATGGCTGATTTGATGTATGTAACCCAGGAAACTTTTGAACAGATGAGGGCTGAGTTGCAACGCATGAAAACAGTTGACCGCCCCGCCGCATCACGAGCCATTGCTGAAGCACGTGAAAAAGGCGATTTGAAAGAAAATGCCGAATACGATTCTGCAAAAGAAGCGCAGGGCCTGCTGGAAGCAAAGATTGCTAAACTGGAAGGCGATATTGCCAATGCAAGGATACTGGATACCGACAATATTGATACCAGCAAAGTATCTATTTTAACCAAAGTAACCATTACCAATCTTGCCACTAAAAAATCCATCACCTACCAGCTGGTTTCAGAAAAAGAAGCTGACCTGAAATTGGGAAAGATTTCTGTTACATCTCCTATCGGTAAAGGGCTATTGGGTAAAAAACCAGGTGATGTTGCAGAAGTGCAGGCGCCCAATGGGTTGATTAAATTCAGGATTGAAAATATCACTGCATAAATTAGAAACAAGAAATAGGAATTGATAAATAAAGTCCTGTCACCGGTGGGACTTTTTTGATTTTATATTGATTGTAAATGTTTTCACTTAGCGTTAATGTGGATATTAAAGTTTGGTTTGTTCTTTTATAGTTTGTAATTTACTAGTACTTCTTTTAGAAAGACATCACATACAAAAGGCAATAGTACCCCGCAAAACATTATGAGAAAGCTAACTATCATACTTTTGCTTGCTTTTCTTGGCAACACAAGTATATATTCCTGCAAAAAACCCAAGAAATCCCAACCGCCACAACCACCAGGCTGGAAAGAAGTTAATCTCAATTACAATAGCCCATTAACAAAAGTAAAAATATTAGGAAACGACACTTTTTACATTTTAAGTTATTTAGATATTGTAAATGATTTTACTAAAACAGTAATTTTTTATTCCTATGATAAAGGAAATACATGGCAGTCCGCCAGATTTCCCAGGCCATCTGAAGGAGGATTACGAAATATTTTCCCTGTTACCAAAATTAAAATGTACGGCGCTACTTCCGGATTTTATAAATCCGAAAATTCCCTCACTAATTGGAAAATGCTAGATTCGTTGCAGGGAGCGGGTCTTGGAGGCACTGTTAATGATGGATTTTTTTTTAATGAACAGTCAGGGATCATTATAAAACCTGTTACCGTTTTAAAAACTACTGATGGAGGCATTTCTTTCCAACCTAAATTTACATCCCCTATTGCCGGATATTTTAGGAAAATTACCTTTCCTTCCAATACAATCGGTTATATAGCCGCAGGTGAAACTCATGACAATATAAATGTTGGTTTTCTTAGTAAGACGACAAATGCAGGCGAAACATGGAATGTTATAAAAAGTGATGTAGGTGATATAACCTCTGTTTTTTTTGCGAACATTGATAGCGGGTATATTTTTAACAGTAAAAGACAGATGTACAAAACAAATGACGGAGGCATATCATGGCAACTCGTTTCTTCAAATTGTCCGGTTTCCCCTGATTTAGTTTATTTTTTGGATATCAACTATGGATATATGGCTTCGGGGGAATTGTTGTATAAAACTAAGGATGGCGGATTAAATTGGCATAAAGAATTCGAAACAGGAGGAGGTAATATTGGTGATATTGGTTTCACAAAAGACGGGGTTGGTGTAGTTGTTACGAATAATGGTAAACTTATGGTCAGAAAATAATTTCAGGAATTTAAATGTATATACTTATGAACAAACACTTACGGCTTTTGCCAATAATTTTATTTCTCTTATCATTTTTTAATGTTAAGTCTCAGGTACTTGTTGATACACTCATGAGTAATGATGGTAGGCTTCGTTTTGCAAAATTTAATACAGAAATTGGTGCAGTTAAAACTGTTAATGCTCATCATATGCTAAGGACCGTTTTGGGTTTGAATAGCAATGATGAACTTCGACTTGTAAAATCTGTGATAGACGAATTGGGTTTTCAACATGATTTGTATCAGCAGTTTTATGCTAATGTTAAAGTTGATAAGCACACTTTTGCTGTACACTCAAGAAATGGGATTATTGAAACCATTAATGGTGATTTTGGGATAATACAGGCTAGTGTTGATAAAGGGATCGGCGAAATCTCGGCATTGCAAAGTGCAATTAGATATTGTAAGGCGAATAAATATAGGTGGGAAATTAAAGAAGCTGAGTTATTTTTAAAAACAGTAACAAAAAATCAAGATACAAGCTTTTATCCAAAAGCGGAGATGGTATTCTTTTATGACAAATTAAATTCGGGCTATAGGTTTTCTTATAAATTCACAATTGCAGCTGCTGATCCCTTTTTTGTAAAAGAAATTTATGTAGATGCTTTTACTGGTGAAATTATTAATGAAAACTTATTGACACATTTAAGTAATTCACCGGGTACAGCCCAAACAAGATATAGTGGCAGCCAAAATTTAATTACTGATTCTTATGCAGGAGGTTACAGGTTGATAGAAAATAGGAATGGTGTAAGTATTGAAACTAAAAATGCACGAAATGTGACGTTTGTTCTTGATGCAGTTGATTTTACAGATAATGACAACAATTGGACTGCAGCCGAGCACGATAATGCTAATTTTGATAATGCTGCACTTGATGTTCACTGGGCGGCGGAAAAGATTTATGACTATTTTTTAAATGTGCATAGTAGAAATAGTATTGATAGATTTGGCATGCCTATTAAGAGTTTTGTACATTATGATTTTGGTGGTTGTAGCCAAAATAATAATGATAATGCTCAGTGGGATCCAGGTTTTAAAATAATGCTTTTTGCTGATGGGTGTGCAAATTTTAAACCTATAGCTGCGTTAGATGTAGTGGGACATGAAATTAGTCACGGAATTAATGATTATCCTATTATGAGCCAGCCTTTGCTGGGAAATGGCGAAGCTGGTGCTATAGGGGAAGGGCTTGCAGATATTTATGGGGCCACAATAGAGCAGTATTCTGTCACAGGCAAGCAGACATGGTTGATGGGAGAAGACATTATTAAGGCACCGAATAAAGTTGCAGCAAGGAATATGCAAAATCCAAATGACCCTAATGTCGTGCAACCGGGGGCAGACACTTATGGAGGTAATCTTTGGATTAATCCAGCTTCTTCTTTTGATTACGGGGGAGTACATTATAATTGTGGAGTTCTGAATTTTTGGTATTACCTGTTGGTACAAGGAGGAAGTGGCGTAAACGATATAGCAAATTCATACCACGTCAATGGTATTGGAATAGATAAAGCAATAAGGATTGTTTATAGAATGGAACAATATTATTTACTTTATAACTCCACTTTTGCAGATGCTAGAGCGGCTTCATTAACAGCATCGACAGAATTATTTGGGCAATACTCTTGTGAAACGCAATCCGTGACTAATGCCTGGTATGCGGTAGGGGTTGGGGCAGCTTATTCAGCGTCCAACCCACCCCAAATAAATGGAGATTTTACAAACTGGTGTACCGGTATTAATAGGGTTTATTCAACTTGCGTAGTGCCGGGGGCCACTTATAACTGGGGCGTAACAAGTAATATGTCTATTGTAAGCGGCCAGGGGACGAGTCAGGTTACAATTGCGCCGCAAAGTTTAGGGTATGCTACAGTTTCGTTAACGGTTACAAACAGTGGTGTTTCGGCAAGCAATTCGGCAACACTGGAAATTTTTCCGTCAACTATTTCGGGTACAATACAACAGCCAGGCCAGCCTGATAAACCAATGTATTCCGCTAATGGGATTAAAACAGGGCCGGCAACAGTTGTGTTATCCTACCCGGGTAACGTAACATTTACCTGCACAAGAACTTCAGGCAGTGGTACATGGTCTTTTAGTGGAAATGTGTTGTCTCTTAACTTAAGCAGTAACCAGAGCGCTACATTTAGCATGGGTACAACATCAACTTGTATAGTTTCTCAAAGCGTAACTTTTTATGTCAGCATGTATGGTTTCAGGGCATCCCCGAATCCTGCCAAAACCGTGCTTGATATAGAGGCCTTAAAAAATCAAAATTATGCAGGAAATGATGTTATAGGGGAAAGTGATTTGGAATACACTGCAAGGTTATTCAACTTCAATACCGGCGCTTTGGTGAGACAGGTGAAAAATATTAAGGGTAACAGGAAGGTTCAAATGAATGTAGTCGGGCTTAACCCCGGGCAATACGTTTTAAGAATCAGTTATGGTAATAATAATACTGATGTAAGGCAAATACTTATCGAATAAAACCTGCCTGCTATCAAAAAAAGAAAGAGGTTGACCTGAAATTGGGAAAGATTTCTGTTACATCTCCTATCGGTAAAGGCCTGTTGGGTAAAAAACCCGGTGATGTTGCAGAAGTGCAGGCGCCTAACGGGCTGATTAAATTTAAGATTGAAAAGATTACGGCGTGATGCTGAATTAAGAAGCATGAAGTAAGAAGTATGAGATAAGAAATTTAAGTCCTGTCGTAACCGGGACTTTTTTGATTTTATATTGCGATTACAAGTTTTTGCTTGCGTTAATGCAGGTACAAAAATTTGGTTTATTCCTTTATAGTTTGTAATTTATTAATACTTTTTTTCCGGAAGACAGCACATACCAAAGCAAATAGTACCCCGCAAAACATTATGAGAAAGCTAACTATCATACTTTTGCTTGCTTTTCTTGGCAACACAAGTATATACTCCTGCAAAAAGCCGAAAAAATCCCAACCACCGCAACCGCCAGGCTGGAAAGAAGTTAATCTTAATTACAATAGCCCGTTAACAAAAGTAAAAACAGCAGGCAATGATACTTTCTATGTTTTAAGTAGTGTAGATCACGTAAATGATTATACTAAAACAGTAATTTTTTATTCGTATGACAAGGGTAATACCTGGAAATCTGCCAGCTTTCCCAGACCGTCTGAAGGAGGAATAGGAAATATTTTTCCTGTAAATAAAAGTAAATTATACGGGACGGCGTTGGGTTTTTTCAAGTCAGAAGCATCTCTTGCTAACTGGCAACTTATTAACAATATCCGGGGAATTAAAGAAGGAATTTTTTTTGATGAAAAAACCGGAATTGTTATACAGCCTGATATAATATTGAAAACTTATGATGGCGGGATTACTTTCCAGGTTAAATTCACTGCACCATATGCCGGATATTTTCGTGATATTATTTTCCCTTCAAATAACACAGGATATATTTCTGCAGGAGAAACTCATGATTTTACCAATGTTGGATTTCTTTGTAAAACAACAGATGGTGGAGAATCCTGGAAAATAATAAAAAATGATGTCGGCGATATTATCTCCATGTCTTTTATAAATGATGATACAGGGTATATTTTTAATAGTAAAAAGGAGATTTATAAGACAAGTGACGGCGGCAATTCATGGCAATTAATTTTACTTAGTTGCCCGATCCCCCCAGTATTTGTACATTTTTTAGATCATGACAATGGATATATGGCAGGACTTGAGTTTATTTATAAAACTACTGACGGAGGGGTAAGCTGGATTAAAGAATTTGAAATTGCAGGGGGGAATTTCGAAGATATGTCTTTTAATAAGGATGGGATTGGTGTCGCTGTCTCAGGGAATGGCAGACTTGTATTATTGAAATAATATTTATTTGTTAACATACTGCCTTTTACTTTTGAGGTAGTAAGCTTTATTTTTTTATTATGACCATCTTTTCAAAAATCATAGCAGGCGAAATCACCTCTTATAAAATTGCAGAGAGTGAAAAGTTTTTTGCCTTTCTTGATATCTTTCCTTTAACGGAAGGGCATGTGCTGGTGGTGCCCAAACAGGAGATTGATAAGTTTTTTGATGTGCCGGATGATTACCTCAAAGAGCTCCTCGTGTTTGCAAAGCCCATTGCAAAAGCTATTGAAAAATCTTTTAACTGCAATCGCTGCGGCATTGCTGTTATTGGCCTGGAAGTGCCCCATGCCCATTTGCACCTGGTGCCCATTAATACTGCTGACGATTTGAATTTTACCAGGGGTAAAATAAAAATGACATCGGAACAATTAAAATCGGCGCAGGAAAAGATACTTGCCAATATGAAGTGATATTCAATTAAAGCCATTTAAAACCAGCGAGGTTTTAATAAAGTTTTCAGATGAAACCCGATACACCCGTTCAGCGCCCTGTTATCATCACTGCATTATGTGTTGCACTTTTTGCCATTGGCCTTTTCACTGTTTTCTACACTTTTACCGGTGCATTTGCCCCTTACGGGTTATTGTATTCAGCAGGAAATGTATTGCTGCTGGTCATAACATTTGCGGCTTTATCAGGCGTATGGGGCATGGAGAAATGGGGCACATGGCTGTTTGCAGTTGTTATAGCTTTAAAACTGTCGCTTGATGTTTGGGTAAAAGCATTTACCTGGTGGGAGCTGCTATTGCTTGTACCGGCTTTTGCATTTTTGTTTTATTATAAAAAGATGAAGTAACACAGCGGCGAGCTATCGGCTATGAGCTGTGAGCCAGGAGCAAATAAATACAAGCCAGGGAAAATAGACAAGGTTTTTTTTACGTATCAACTGCTCGCAGCTCATCGCTCACAGCCCGCAGCTCAGAGCTTTATTCGTTCCGGATTCTTCTTAATAAACTCTTCCCAGCCCTTTAATTTTTTATCGCCTGTAAAATGCCCGTTTTTTGACTGGAAATGATGGCATACGGCCACAGCCAGCGCATCTGAGGCATCAAGGTATTTGGAACTGTGTTTAACAACCGTTAACCTTTGCAGCATCTTCCACACCTGTTCTTTATCTGCATTGCCGTTTCCTGTAATGGATTGCTTTACTTTTTTTGGCGAATACTCCGTTACCGGCAAACCGCATTGCATGGCTGCTGCAATAGCAACACCCTGTGCCCTTCCTAATTTCAGCATGCTCTGTACATTTTTTCCGAAGAAGGGGGCTTCAATGGCAAGTTCAACCGGCCGGAATTTTTCAATTACTTCATTCATTTTATGCTGAATCATCCGCAATCTTTCATACGCATCTTTCTTTCCTGAAAGTTTGAGCACATTCATTTCAATCACCTGCAACTGCTGCCCTGAAATTTCAAGTATGCTGTAACCCATAACAAGGGTTCCCGGATCAACACCTAAAATAATTTTGGAAGTTTTTTGCAAGGAGAAGTTATTTTTGAAGCGACAAACGAAACCACTGAACAAAAATATCAAAATATTCATCAACTACTTCCTCGGGCCTGCTTTGTTCATC
>JANRKT010000233.1:0-42832 GCA_033763355.1 Chitinophagaceae bacterium
TGTACGCCATTGCTGTTGGCACGGCCAAAGCCGAGGATCTCCAGTTTCCCGAATTCATTTTTCCTGCCGGCAATAGCGGCAATTTTGGTGGTTCCGATGTCGAGGCCCACAATGATTGGTTGTTCGCTGCTCATAGTTGTATGTTTTCGATGGTGTAAGTTTTTCAGTTTTTATATATCCGTTTTGCAGTGAGCTGTTGGCAATTTGCAGTTATACCCCTGAGCATGCGAACTGCCAACAAGCTACTGCTGATGCATCACCAATTTTTTACCTCGGGCATCAGCGCCTTTGGCTTTGGCTTTTCAGCGGAAACGGAACCTTTTGTTCCCGGCTCATTATTAAGCTTCCCGGGAAAAGGATTTGTTTTTGAAGCTGACATCTTCATAGAGTGGGTATCCGGATTGTTTTCAATTAAGGGCTTAAACGCCCCTGAGTTTTGTCGGGCACGGTTTAGGGTGTCGTCCAACACCTCTTGCTGAGTATTGTTAAATATTTTTTTAACCCACGTGTGTGTACGGGCTGTATCTGCTTTAATTGTCTTTGCATCGCGGCGAACGGCAACTACCTGGCCTTTGTATTGTATGTTTACCGAAGTATAAGTGTTCCATCCTGTTTTGCTCAATACCTCTTTATAAAATACCATCAGCCTGTTGAATTTTGCAGCGATGTTTTCACCATCGCCGAAATGTATTTCATGGTTGCCTACTTTGGGTATCATTACAAATGTTTTGTCCGGAAGGATATCCACCTGTTCTATCTGCGCCATCCAGAAGGGTTCCTGCTGAATGTAGGCGCTGATGGCTTTTACCTGTTCCATCAGTATGCTGTCTTTTCCACGCCATTTATTTTTTTCAGACGGGAAATTTGTAAACACAGGCAGCCTTGCGGAAAACTTATTGCTGAGTGGCAATTTTTCCTGCTTATTGCTTACATAAAAAGAGTTTCCGTTTAAAGTAAATATCCTTGCTACGGGTATTTTTTCCTGCACTTTTATATGCAGCGCCTGCTGATTATCGAAATACAGTTCTGCATTTTCGATCCACGCATTTGTTTCAAGGATGCCTTCCAGTTTTTTCAGGTCAAACTCACGGAGGGGCTTGCCTTTAAATGTTACAGGCTGGTTTGCAGCAAGGAGGTTCATTACTTCCTTTTCATCAATAAAAAATTTCTTTTGGCCCCCTTTTATTTCTACCAATACATTTTTACAGGTACGGATGTTTTTTGACTGTATGGCTGCTACCAGCAGTGTTAAACCGCCTACTCCCAGAATGATCCAGAAGCTTAGCGCCAGCCATTTCCATATTCTGATTTTGCTTGGCATGTCAGGCTTTTTTTAGAATTTTTTTAATGGGGTCCACCAACTGGTCAATATCACCTGCCCCTGCGGTAATAAGCATTTCCGGTTTTTGTTTCTTAAACCCGTCAACCAGCTCTTCCTTGCTTACCAGTTTTTTATTTACATTTTTCATTTTGCTTATAATCATTCCGCTGTTCACCCCTTCAATGGGCAATTCCCTTGCAGGATAAACGGGTAACAACAATACTTCATCAGCCAGATCGAGGCTTGCCGCAAAACCATCTGCAAAATCTTTTGTGCGGCTGTACAGGTGCGGCTGAAAAACCACTGTACATTTTTTACCTGCAAATAAATTTTTTGCAGATGTTATCAAGGCCTTCAGTTCTTCCGGGTGATGGGCATAATCATCAATAAATACCTTTTGCTCCGTTTTGATGATGTACTCAAACCTTCTTTTAATACCTTTAAAATCCTTAACCGCCTTTTTTATTTTGTCATCTTCTATGCCCAGGTGATGCGCAATGGTAACCGCCGCTACAGTGTTTTCAATGTTGTGCATACCTCCCATTTGCAGCGTTACATTGTTCAGCACCCTGTCATTGGCCTTTATATCAAATTCATAACTTCCGTTCTTCAGCCTGATGTTTAATGCATACGCATCCGACTTGTCATTATCCAGGCTGTATATTTTTTTCTGTCTCGCTTTCAGTTCCCTGCTTCTGGGTAAACCTGATTTTGCAAGCAGCAAACCATCTGCATTTACTTTACCCGCAAAACCAATGAACGCCTGCTGCATGGCCGCTTCCGAACCATATATGTCGAGGTGATCTGCATCCATAGCAGAAATAACAGCGATGTAGGGGCTCAGTTTCAAAAAGCTCCTGTCGTATTCATCCGCTTCAATTACACACACATCCCTTTCGTCGCTCCAGAAATTACTGTTATAGTTAACAGCAATTCCGCCAAGAAATGCGTTGCAACCATAGCCACTGTGGCGAAGGATGTGTGCAATCATGGTGGTAATGGTTGTTTTGCCATGGGTACCTGCCACACAGATATTGAAAGAACTGTTGGTGATGGCGGCAAGCACTTCACTGCGCTTCATCATAGGATAGTTGTTTGCCTGGTAATAAAGCAATTCTTTATGCTCACGGGGTACTGCAGGCGTATATACAACCAGTTCTGCATCTTTCGGTGCTTTTTCCAGGTCTTCGTCGTAATGTATAGCTATGCCTTCTGCTGACAATTCCTTGGTTAATGTTGTTTCCGTTTTATCATAACCGCTTATTTCTTTGCCGTGAAATTTAAAGTAGCGTGCCAGTGCACTCATACCAATACCGCCAATCCCAATGAAATAAATCTTCTTTATGGTTTTAATATTTACCAACTGAAATATTTATTTATCTTTTTTTTAAATCATTTACTTATTATTCTCAGCACTTCTTCCGCTATTCTCCTGTCAGCGTCACCTCACCCCCTGCCCCCTCTCCTAAAGGAGAGGGGTGCTGCATCACTTTAATCAAATCAACCTCAGAATCTCTTCTGCTATTCTTTTATCAGCGTCAGTTATGGCCAGCTTACCGATGTTGTCACTTAATTGCTTCTGTCTTACTTCATTTTTTGTCAGCGCAATCACGGTTGCTGTAAGTTTTTCCTTTGCTTCACTGTCTTTTACCATTAACCCTGCTTCTTTATTTACAAGGTTCATTGCATTTACAGCCTGGTGGTCTTCTGCCGCAAAAGGAAATGGCACAAATACCACGGGCTTTTTCACCACACACAATTCCGCAATGGCCATTGCCCCTGCCCTTGATACCACCACATCAGCTGCTGCAAAAGCATATTCCATTTGTGTGATGAACTCGTTTGTCCATATTCCTGTTTTACCTGCGCAAACTTCTTTTGCTCTTGCAGCATAGGGTTTGCCGGTTTGCCATATCAACTGCACATCATTTTTTCCGAACTCATCAATACCTTCATCTATTGCTTCATTGATTCCTTTTGCGCCGAGGCTTCCGCCCGTTACCAGTACTATTTTATTTTCTGCATTTAAGCCAAAGAACTTTACAGCTTCCTGTCTGCTTATGATGTTGTTTACAATACTGCTTCTTACGGGATTACCTGTTATGCTGATCTTATCAGCAGGAAAGAATTTTTCCATTCCATCGCCTGCAACAAAAACCCTGGTTGCTTTTTTCCCCAGCAGGATATTTGATTTACCTGCAAATGAATTGCTTTCATGAATGAAAGTGGGGATACCTTTTTGCTGTGCATATTTAAGCACGGGAAAACTTGAATACCCTCCCACGCCAATGGCAACAGCAGGCTGAAAATGTTTAAATATCCTCCTCACCTGGAAAAAACTTTTTACCAGTTTTAAAGGCAACCCGATATTTTTTATCAAAGAACTCCTGTTGAAACCCGTTATATCCAATCCTTCTATGTTGTAACCTGCCTGCGGCACTTTTTCCATTTCCATTTTTCCCTTTGCACCCACAAACAGTATTTCAAGGGACGGATCAAATTTTTTCAGTGCATTGGTTATAGCAATGGCAGGAAAAATATGCCCGCCTGTGCCGCCGCCTGCTATAATAATCCGGCCTCCAATGGAGTGGGATTTTACGTAGCTTGCTTCATCGCCTGTAGCATTCATCACATTTAAAATTTATTATCCTGCAGCCTCCGCATTTTCCCCTTTGAGGGAGTCAGAGGGGGCTTCCATTTTCTCCACATTTCTTGCCACACTTAATATGATGCCTATTGCCAAACAGGTAAACAAAAAAGAACTTCCACCCATACTTATCAGTGGCAGTGTTACACCGGTTACAGGAAACAAATTCACATTCACAGCCATGTTGGCCATGGCCTGTATCACCAGTGTAAAACTCAGTCCCAACGCAAGAAAAGCGCCGAATGCAAAAGGGCATTTCCTGAAAATCCTTATGCACCGGAATAAAAACAGTAAATAAATACACAACACAAATGCCCCGCCCAGCAAGCCGTACTCTTCGATGATGATGGCATAAATAAAATCAGAATAGGGGTGCGGAAGGAAATTCCGTTGTTCGCTGTTACCGGGACCTAATCCAAACCAGCCGCCTTTTGCAATGGCAATCTTTGCCTGCTGCACCTGGTAAGCAGTTTCTTCTTTGTCTGCATAAATAAAATTCTGCACCCTTTTTATCCATGTTTCCGTACGGCCGATGGTCAATATACCGGGAAGTTCTTTTGCCCTTCCTTCTTCTTTATCGTAATAAGATGTGGCAACTGATACCAGTATAATAACAGGTACTGCTGCTGCCGCAACAACCACCAGGATGTGTTTCATACTTACCCTGCCGATAAACATCAGCAACAAAGAGGTGCCCCCAATTAATAATGCAGTAGATAAATTAGCGGGGGCAATCAGAACACAAATGATTGCTACCGGAATAATCAAAGGCAGGAACCCTTTCTTAAAATCTTTTATTACTTCCTGTTTGCGGCTGAGCTGTCTTGATAAATACATGAACAAACCCAGCTTGGCCATATCGGAGGTTTGAAATGTAAGGTTGATGATCGGCAGTTTAATCCACCGGTTAGCCTGGTTAATGGCATCACCAAAAAAAAGTGTATATAATAAAAGAGGTATTGAAATCAAAAACAGTATCAATGCCACCCTTGAATAAATAGAGTAGTTTACCCTGTGCGCCCAGTAAATGATCAATACACCAATGGCAATAAATACTATCTGTTTGAACAAATAAGACTCTGTACTCTTTGACATTTTATATGCCAGTGTCCCCGTGCTGCTGTAAACCACCAGTAAACTCATCAGCGTAAGCAATACCACAATAGCCCATATTACCTTATCGCCTTTGGTGTGGCCCCATCCCCTGAAGGAGGCTGCCTGTTGCGGCTGGTTAATATTTGTTTCAATGTTTGCCAAAGTCTCTTTTTCTTTATTAGCGCTCTTTTGTTTACTTAAAATTTTTTACAGGGGTAACAGAAAGTGAGGTTAGAGCTCCCTCACTGCCTGTTTAAATTGTTTTCCCCTGTCTTCGTAATTTTTAAAGAGGTCGAAGCTTGCACAGGCCGGGCTCAATAACACCACATCTCCTTTGGTTGCCAGGTGAAATGACGCCTTCACCGCTTCTTCAGCGCCTGAAGTATTAACCATCACTTCCACTGCATTACCAAGGGCTTTGTGAATTTTGGTATTGTCAACCCCCATACATACAATTGCTTTTACTTTTTCTTTCACCAGGTCAAGGATCAATGAATAATCGTTTCCTTTATCTATTCCGCCAAGGATTAATATTACCGGTTTGGTCATGCTTTCCAAAGCATACCAGGTACTGTTTACATTGGTGGCTTTGCTGTCGTTAATAAATTCAACGCCGCGGATGGTTGCAACTGTTTCCATGCGGTGTTCAAGGCTTTCAAAAGATTTTACGGCTTCCCGTATTTTTTCTTTACGGATACCGAACACAGCAGCAGCTACACATGCAGCCATGGTATTGTACTGGTTATGTTTTCCCTTCAGTGCAAAATCATAAATGCTCATTGCAAACTGTTCCTGCACACCCGCTATCGTCATCTGGCTGTTCCTTACATAAGCGCCTTTTGGTAATTCTCTGTTCATAGTAAACGGCAATGGGTTAGAAGTAAAGGGAAAATGGCTGATGTACTGCATTGTCACAGGGTCGTCTTCACAATAAATAAAATAATCTGCACCGGTCTGGTTTTTAGTAATACTGAATTTGGAACGGATGTAGTTTTCAAAAAGGTAATCGTACCTGTCAAGGTGGTCTTCGGTTATATTGGTCAGTATGGCAATGTCCGGTCTGAATGTCTTAATATCATCTAACTGAAAACTGCTGATCTCCGCCACATACAATGGTTTCGGATCAAGCGCCACCTGCCTTGCAAATGAATAACCAATGTTGCCCACCAATGCCGCATCAGCGCCGCCATGCTTACAGACATGGTAAGCGAGTGCAGTTGTTGTGCTTTTACCATTACTTCCCGTTATGCCAATGATCTTGCTTTGCTTTTTGTAACGAAATGCAAGCTCCACTTCGCTGATAATGGGTATCCCCTTCGCCCTTATCGTCTTTACCATTTCACTCTTTTCAGCAATACCGGGGCTTTTCGTCACTTCATCTGCTTTAAGAACTTTCTCTTCCGTGTGATTTCCTTCTTCATAAATAATTCCATGCTCTTCCATTTCCTTTCTGTACTGATCTTTTACCTTACCGGCGTCGGAAACAAAAACTTCATATCCCTGCTGCTTTGCCAGGATGGCAGCACCCACACCGCTTTCACCAGCGCCCAGTATGACCATTCTATTGCTCATCTGCCCTTTTTAAAAAAATTGGTTTTTCAAGGGATGATTTCCCTAAACACCTACGAGAAACACAAACTGTAAACGTTCTCCATAGCTTACGCTTAGTTTTGGTTTTTCAGTAGACTCGTTCGGCCCCGGCGGCAGAGCAAACTCTTTATCTTATTTTCAAAGACAATATTGCAAACACCATACACAGCACCGTTACTATCCAGAAACGCACTGCAATCTTGCTTTCATGATAACCCAACTTCTGGTAATGATGGTGCAAAGGGCTCATCAGAAAAATCCTTCTTCCTTCCCCGTATTTTCTTTTTGTGTATTTGAAATAACTTACCTGCAGCATCACACTTAAATTTTCTACCAGGAACACGCCGCAGAAAATCGGTATCAGCAGTTCTTTACGCACAATAATGGCCAATGCTGCAATTAACCCTCCCAGCATCAAACTTCCGGTATCGCCCATGAACACCTGCGCAGGGTATGCATTGTACCAAAGAAACCCTATGCAACCACCGATGAATGCGCCGATGAATATGGATAACTCCCCGAGGTTGGGTATGTACATAATGTTGAGGTAATCTGCAAAACGGAAGTTGCCGCTGGCATAAGCAAATATGCCAAGGCATGAACCAATAATGGCGCTTACTCCTGTTGCCAAACCATCAAGGCCATCAGTAATATTAGCGCCGTTGGATACAGCAGTTACAATGAAAATCACAATTGCTATATAGAGCAACCACGTGAATGACCTTAAGCCACCCGGCAATAATTTTGAATAATTAAATTCGTGGCCCTTTACGAATGGGATAGTGGTGATGGGTTCATTAGCCTCTACAAAATATCTTGACTTGCCATCCATTTTTATTTCAATTGTGGTGGTATCACCCGGCTTTACGTTGCCTGTATATTCCCGCCACACCTTGGTATTGTCATTAAAAAGCAATACCACGCCTACAGTAACTCCCAATACCACCTGGCCGAGAATTTTAAACCAGCCTGCCAAACCGTCTTTGTCTCCTTTTTTGTAAGCAACGCCCTGTTGCTGCGCTAACCGTTTTGCACGCAGTTTCAGGTAATCATCAATAAAGCCAATCATACCCAGCCATACTGTTGCAAATACCATTAAACGTATATAGGCTTTATTTAAATCAGCCAGCAACAGGGTGGGAATAAGAATAGCAAGAATAATAATGAAGCCTCCCATAGTAGGCGTACCTTTCTTTTGCTGCTCACCCTGCAAACCCAGGTCACGTACTGTTTCACCCACCTGCTTTTTATTTAAATAACCGATCAGCTTTTTACCATATACCGTTGAAATAACAAGAGAAAGCAATACCGCTATCAGCACCCGGAACGTAATAAACCTGAACAGTCCGCTGCCCGGGAAACTGAAACCTTCTTTTGTTAACCAATCAAACAGGTGATATAGCATAAATAAATTCAAAAAATATTATTTGTTCCGGTTACAGGTTACATGTCACCAGTAACCGGTTTTTACTTTCCCAACAACTCAAATACTTCCTTCAGCACTTGTTTATCATCAAATGGGTGTTTCACCCCTTTTATTTCCTGGTATTTTTCGTGGCCTTTTCCTGCTACCAGCACAATGTCTTCCCTGCCTGCCATGCTTACAGCTGTTTTAATCGCTTCCTTTCTGTCGGGTATGGAAATGTGTTTTCGCCTGGCCGATGCTGTTATGCCTTCTTCCATCTCTTTCAGAATGGCAACGGGGTCTTCGCTCCTGGGATTATCAGAAGTAAAGATGGCTTTGTTGCTGTGTTCGCAGGCTACTGCCGCCATTACCGGGCGTTTGGTTCTATCCCGGTCGCCACCGCAGCCCACAACAGTAATTACCTGTTCATTTCCTTTCCGCAGGTTTTTTATGGTAGCAAGTACATTCAGCAATGCATCAGGCGTATGGGCATAGTCAACGATGCCTACAATGTTTTCTTTTGCTGAAACCATGTAATCAAACCTTCCTTCAGCGCCGCTCAGGTTGCTCAGCACCCTCAGCACTTCCAGTTTATCCCCGCCAAGACTGATGGCAGCAGCATAAACAGCAAGGATGTTGTATGCATTGAATTCGCCAATCAGCCTGAAGTTTACTTCCCTGTCGTTAATGACCATCTGCAGGCCATTCAGGCTGTTATCTAAAATCTTTCCTTTAAAATCAGACATTGTTCTCAGGCTGTAATAATATTTTCTTGCGGGGGTGTTCTGCACCATCACCGTACCGCGTTTATCATCAAGGTTGGTAATGGCAAAAGCATCTGAAGAAAGTGAATCAAAAAAAGATTTTTTTACCCTGATATATTCATCAAATGTTTTATGATAATCCAGGTGGTCATGCGTAATGTTACTGAATACAGCGCCGGTAAAATGCAGGCCGGTAATACGATGCTGGTGAATGGCATGGCTGCTGCATTCCATAAACACATGGGTGCAGCCTTCATCCAGCATTTGCTTCATCATTTCATTCAGGCTGATCTGGTCGGGTGTGGTATGTGTAGAGGGAATAACCCTTTCGCCAATATGGTACTGAACAGTTGAAATAAGCCCGCATTTATAACCAAGGCCTGTAAACAGTTTATATAATAATGTGGCAATGGTTGTTTTGCCGTTGGTTCCGGTTATACCTGTTACTTTCAGTTTTGCAGAAGGCTGGCCGTAGAAATTATGCGCAACATAACCTGCGGCTGAAGAAGTGTCTTCAACCTGTATATAAGTAACAGCGTCTTTAAATTCAGCAGGAAGTTGTTCGCATATTACTGCAACTGCTCCTTTTTCAATAGCAGCAGGTATAAACTGATGGCCGTCGCTTGCAGTTCCTTTAATGGCAATAAAACAGGAACCCGTACCCACTTTACGTGAGTCGGTTTGTATATCCTTTACCTGTACAGCTGTGCTTCCCTGCACCGACCGGATACTTACTTTATACAATATGTCCTGTAATAAACCCATGCTTTATCCCCTGAAGGGAAATAAAATTTCTTTTCAATGTTATGTCCCGGTTTTAAACCGGAGTGTCAATCAACGTATATCCATATCCAGATAAACTGTTTGGCCTTTTGCTATTGATGTTCCTGCTTTAAGCGATTGTTCCTTTACTCTCCCCCTGCCCCTTGCCACCACTTTCAGGTTCATGTTTTCCAGCAAATGCAATGCATCTTTCAAACCCATTCCTTTTATATTGGGCATTTGCTTCTGCACGATATTTAAACCTCTTGCTGTCGGCTGATGGTCCTGGTTAATTACATAACCCCATTTGCTTTTTGCCGCCGAATCACGGTAAGCAATGCTCACATCAGAAAACACCTGTTCATAATCACTTTTCCATCCGCTCCACAAATACACTGAACTGTCCGGCCTTGCTGCAGGCTGATACCTGGCATAGCCTTCTGCATTTAATGCATTGAGTTTGTCGGCTATTTCCTTAAACACCGGGCCTGCTACCAGTGCGCCATAATACTTATGGGCAAAAGGTTTATTCTTTATTACCACAATACATGAATACTTCGGGTTATCTGCAGGAAAGTAACCCGCAAAAGAAGACTGGTAAATATGATCTGCATATCCCCTTGTTCCGTTTGCAACAAGCGCTGTTCCGGTTTTGCCGGCTATTTTATAATACGGGTTACCGAGGGTTTTTCCGGTACCGTCTGTAATTACACCTTCAAGACATTCCTGCAATTGTTTTAATGTAGCCTCATTGCATATTTTTTCCATTGCTGTCTCCGGTTGAAATTCACGGATGGTTTTGCCGTCTTTTACAATTGAATTCACCAGGTAAGGCTTCATCATTTTACCATCATTGGCAACAGCATTATACAGCATCAGGGTGTGAAGTGGCGTAACGGAAAGGTTATATCCAAAACCCATCCACGGTAAAGTTGGTGCACTCCAGTATTTGCTTTTGGGTGTGGGGATAACAGGCCTGCTCTCTCCCAAAAGATCAATACCCGTTGATGCATCCAATTTTAAGCGGCTGATGTGATTAAGAAAATCATAAGGCTTCTTGTAATAATAAGCAGTAACAAGTTTGGCCATACCCACGTTAGAGCTGAGTTCAAACGCCTCTTTAACCGAAACATTCGTCCTGTTGTGCTTTTCGCTGTCATAAACTGTTCTGCCTGCTACTTTCCAAACGCCTCCCTCAAGGTTCACCTGGTCGTTAAGCGTAACAAATTTGTCTTCCAGTACTGAAAGCAGTGTAACCAGTTTAAATGTGGACCCGGGCTCGGATTTGGTGATGGCATAATTGAGGTCTTCATAATAAGTACCATCGGGTTGCCTGCCCAGGTTGGCAATGGCTTTAATTTTCCCCGTGCTTACTTCCATTACAATACAGGCGCCGTGTTCACATTCATTCTCCACCATCATTTTCATCAAAGCATTCTCCGCTATGTCCTGAATGTTTACATCAATGGTGGTGATAATGTCCCTTCCGTTTTCGGGTTCAATCTCCGATCCTTCTACAGGCACAAATGCCCCGCCTGAAATTCTTCTTACAAGCCGTTTACCCGTTACACCTTTCAGCAGGCTGTCGTAAGTTTTTTCAAGGCCCACATTTTTATTTACAGTTTTCCCTGCACCATCAATGTATTCTCGTGATAAACCGATGGTACGGTTGGCAAGCAATCCGAAGGGTACCAGTCTTTTTTCTTTGTCTTCTATAATAAACCCGCTTTTGTTTCTTCCTGCCCGCACAAGGGGAAACTCCCTTAACAACTGGTATTGCCTGAAGCTGATGTTTTTCTTCAGCAGGTAATAACGGTCTTTGTTGCGGTAAGCAGTCATCAGTTCTTTTTTGTAGGCAGCAGGTTTTTTATCATTCCATAAACCGGCAAGGCACAAGGCCAGTGAATCAAGGTTTTCCTTGAAGCGTTTGCCCTTCTTCTCCCTTAGGCCATCTGCTGCAAAATCAATGTGCACATCAAAAAAAGGAATGGAAGTACTTAACATGCTGCCGTCTTCACTGTAAATAGTCCCCCTTTCGGCATCCAGTTCCCGGTATTCAAGGTGCAGGCTGTCGCTTAACCCTTTCCAGTAATCACCTTCGGCGTGCTGAATGAAAACCGCCTTGGCCAAAACCCAAATACTTAACCCCACAATACCCAGGAAAATCAGGTACACTCTCCACAGTATGTCTTTTTTAACCTCCAAATTGTGCGGATCTTTTACGGTTAGTTTTTGTGTTTCTGGTTTTGATATAGCTTACTTAACAATAACAGAATCCCCGATCTTAACCGGCGGTTGTAAAAGCACTTTTAACCCCAGTGGTTCCACAGCCTTTACTACTTCACTCTGTTTGCTTTTAAACATCAGTTCGCTTTTCACAGTTTTGTATTCGTATTGCAATTCCTTAAGCTCCCTTGCGGTACGGTTAATGTTCTTGATTGTTTTTTCAGCATAGTGCCCGTTGTAGATGTAAACAACTGCCAGCAACGAGAGAAATAAAAAGAACGGAATGTTCCTGACAATCCAGTGATAATTCAGCAGCAATCTTCTCCACTCCCTTTTCAGTTCTTTCTGTTGTTCCTGCATGGTTTTTTGTTAAACCGGTTTTTAAGGATATTAGATTTTACATCAAAAACCATCTACAACTACTATTTTAACGAGGCCATGCGCAGCTTTGCGCTTCTTGCCCTCGGGTTTTGTTTTACTTCTTCATCAGAAGCAACTACCGGCTTCTTTGTGATAATAATAAACGGACTTTCAGCTTTGCCGCCATACACGCTGTCTGTTTCACTTTCGTTAAAAGATCCTGATTTGAAAAAATTTTTAACGATCCTGTCTTCCAGGCTGTGGAATGTAATAATGGCTATCCGGCCATCCGGTCTCAGGATTGAAGGGAGTTGCTGCAACATTTCACGCAGGGCGCCTAACTCATCATTAACTGCTATGCGCAGCGCCTGGAATACCCGGGCAAAGTATTTATTGGGATTCCCCTTCACCACCTGCTGTACCGCATTTTTAAATTGCTGAATTGTTTTTAGCGGGCTGGCCTGCCTTTGCTGAACAATCGTTTTGGCTAAAGTCCTGGAGTTGGTTACTTCGCCGTACTGCTCAAAAAGCCTGTGCAGTTCCTGTTCAGTAAGTTCCTCTAATAAATCAGCAGCAGTCCGGTTTTGCCTTCTGTCCATTCTCATATCCAGTTCAGCGTCGTAGCGGATGGAGAAACCTCGTTCGGCTTCATCAAACTGGTGGCTGCTTACGCCAAGATCGGCCAGCACCCCGTCAACTTTCTGAATTTTGTGCAGCCGTAAGAAGCGCTGAAGATGGCGAAAATTATGCGGCACAAATACAACACGTTCATCATCCGGTAAATTTTGCCTGGCACTTTCATCCTGGTCAAAAACAATCAGTTTCCCGTTTTCGCCTAACCGTTCAAGTATAGCTCTGCTGTGACCCCCGCCACCAAAAGTGCAATCAACATATATACCACCTGGCCTTACCTGCAAACCGTCAACCGCCTCCTTCAGCAAAACCGGTATGTGGTATTCAGAAGATAAATAATCAGCTGACTCTTCATCATTGATGACTATCTTCTTTTTTTTACCCATGCCATCATTTTAAGATTGCGGGTTGTTGTTTGCTTTTGCCATTACCTCAGCCGCAAGGGTACTGAATGCTTCGGGTGAAAAAGATTCAAAGAACTGCTGATACTTACTTTTATCCCAGATTTCCAATTTGTTTACTGCTGCAACCAGAACAATGTCTTTCTCCAGGCTGGCATGCTCCATCAGGTTTTTGGGTACCAGCAACCTCCCTGCACTGTCCAGTTCAAGCGGAATGGCCCCGTTTAAAAAGTAGCGGCGGAATTCCCGAACTTTGGGGTCAAAATCATTCAGTTTGCTGATTTCCTCAAATATGGGTTCCCAGCTTTTCACCGGATACAGGCTCAGGCACTTTTCAAATCCCCTGTTGAGCACAAAGCGGGTATTATCCCCCTCCGGCAGTTGTTTTTTAAACCCTACCGGCAAAAGAAATCGTCCTTTGGCATCCAAAGTAGCTTCGTATTCACCAAGAAAACCAATCATTTACAAGGGATAAGACGAAAAAAGACTCTTAATGACACAAAATAACACATTTTCCCACTTTATAAGCAAATTTTTTGCCGATTTAATTTTTCCACAAAAGAAAATCAGGACAGCATTGCATTTGATTGAAAAAATAAACCATGCCATGTGATTTGGATGTGGATTGCAGTGGATAAGCTGTGGATTGGGAAATAAGAAACATTAAACCCTGTTATCAAAGTAAAAACCAACATTAAATTGCTTTATGCCTCCAGCGGGATATTCAGGAACAGCTTTACTTAAAAAATTGGGGATTAAACCTGAAATGAAAGTTTTACTTATTGACGAACCCGTTAATTATTTTCAATTGCTTGAAACAGATATCACCCCACAATTGTGCAATAAAAATAATACGCCTGACCTCATACATCTTTTTGTAAAGAACAATACTTCATTTACAAAAGAAATGAAAGTAATAAAAGCCTATTGTAAAAAAAATCCCAACATCAGCATATGGGTATCGTGGTATAAAAAAAGTGCAGGAATACCCACAGATATTACAGAAGATGTTATCCGCAATTATGCATTGCAACATGACCTTATTGACATAAAAGTTTGTGCAGTAAGCGATATATGGAGCGGTTTGAAACTGGTGGTGCCTGTTGCCAAAAGAAAATAATTCATTGATCAAATTACAGCAGTTGGCTGTACAAAATATGAACCCGAGGCTTTTAGCTATAAAAGATTTTACCTACACACTTCCGCAGGAAAAAATTGCAAAATATCCCCTTGCCGAAAGGGATGCTTCAAAGCTTTTGATTTACCGTGATGGTAAAATTTCAGAAAGTATTTACAGAGATATTGCCAGTTATATCCCCGAAGGTTCATTGCTGCTGTTCAACAACACAAGAGTAACAGAAGCAAGAATTTTATTTAAAAAAGAAACCGGCGGGGTTATTGAAATATTTGCGCTGGAACCTGCAGATGAATATGCGGATATTACCGCTGCCATGCTGCAAAAACAGAAGGTGTTGTGGAAATGCATGATCGGCGGGGCATCAAAATGGAAACACAGGCAGCTATTGGAAAAGAAGGTGGTTACAGGTAACGGGCATGTCATTATTCAGGCAGCTATTAAACAAAAATTTACTGACAGTTTCCTGATTGAGTTCAGCTGGCAACCGCAGGATTTATCTTTTGCTGAAATATTACATCTTGCCGGAATAATACCATTACCACCTTACATTAAAAGAGAAGCTGAAGCAGGTGATGCTGAAAGATACCAAACCATTTATGCACAACATGATGGTTCTGTTGCAGCGCCAACTGCCGGGCTGCATTTTACAGAAAATATTTTTCAATCATTTCTTAAAAAAAATATTCATCATGAATTTGTGACACTGCATGTTGGCGCAGGGACCTTTAAACCGGTTAAAAGTGAAACCATACAGGAACATGATATGCACCCGGAGTTTATAGATGTATCTGCTGAAACAATTGACAGGTTACTGCAACAGGATAAAAACATATTTGCAGTGGGAACCACATCGCTGCGCACACTGGAAAGCATTTACCTGATGGGCATTAAAGCAAAACTGAATCCCGTCATATCACCGGGTGAGCTTGAATTGAAGCAATGGGAAGCTTATGATGTATTGCCGCAGCACCGGGCAACAATTTCTGTTCAGGATGCACTTCATGCCCTGCTTGAATGGATGAAAGGTAATAACATGAATAGGTTAATAACCAAAACGCGTTTACTGATAGCTCCGGGTTATTCATGCAAAACCATAACAGGTTTAATCAGCAATTTTCATCAGCCGCAATCCACTTTATTATTATTGGTTGCCGCCATTGCGGGCAACAACTGGAAGAAGATTTATGAATATGCCCTGCAAAAAGATTTCCGTTTTCTCAGTTACGGAGACGGGTGTTTGATTTTTATTTAGTAAGCGGCATATCAATGGTAAACTGGCTCCCTTTTCCCTGGACACTTTCAACATTTATTTTTCCATGGTGTGCTTCTGTCATCACTTTTACATAACTCAGGCCGAGCCCAAAACCCTTTACATTATGGATATTGCCGGTATGGGCACGGTAAAATTTTTCAAAAATACGGTTCACTGTTTCCCTGCTCATGCCAATGCCATTGTCCTCAATTTTTATTCGGATGTATTTACCCGTGTTCTGCGTACTTATTTTTATTTTAGGCGGTACATCTTCCTTTGAATACTTAATGGCGTTATCAATAAGGTTGCTCAGCAGGTTGGTGAAGTGGATATCGTCTGCGTTGATTTTATCTTTAGTTGCCTGGAGCTGCACTTCTGCGCTTCCCCTCTTTTCTTCCAGCTGCAGTTTAAAATTATCAAGTACTTTATTCAGCACGTCATGAACACTCGCAGGCCTGAGATTGAGCTGTATTTCCTGCTTATCCAGCAGCGCCGCCTGTAAAATGGCTTCTACCTGTTTGTTCATCCGTTTGTTTTCATCTTTAATGATGCTGCTGAAATAATCCACTTTTTCTTTATCCTGCAAAACCCGCTCATTCTTTAAAGCATCTACCGCAAGAGAAATAGTAGCCAATGGGGTCTTAAATTCATGGGTCATGTTGTTGATGAAATCGGATTTGATCTCACTCAGTTTCTTTTGCCTGAGCAGTGTACGGACGGTAACATAAAATGCGGTAATGATAATTAATGTAAACGCAATAGCCCCGCCAATCATCCATCCCAGTGAGCGGAGCACAAAACTCTTCAGGTCCCACATTACCACAATTAATTTTTCATCAGGCGAAAGGCTTTCTGTTTCGCTTCCGGAAAGTGAAATGAGGGGGTAAACCCTGATCATGTAATTAAGCGAATCATCCAGCCCCATCTCATACCTTTTTTCAAAATTGGCCGACTGCATTTCGTAGCCAAATACGTTGGTAGCGGAAATAATAGCAAATTCAAAATGGGGTTCAAGAACATTATTCTTTTCAAATGACTTCTTTAGTTTTTCCTGAATGCCAAAAACAGTATAGCGTTGTGCTACCGTGGGAGGTTTAAGAAACTGCAGCAATTTATCCTTTGGCCATTCTGAAATAATCTGCGGGGAAACCAAAGAAGGAAATTTACTTTTCTGCGCTACCAGTTCATCCACCACTTCAAAAATTGAAACGTCAATATGCTCCTTTACCTGCTCCTCCTTAATGACCAGCATACTCTTTATCCACGACATCTGTATGACAATGATGCCAATGAGAGAGAGCGTAATCAGTATAGTAATAACAGTAAAGATTTTTTTCATGCGCCTGCAAAATTAATGGTATGGCCCCTGACACACTAATCGGCCTTACTATTTAACTAAGGTTTAGTAGAAAACCAGCCGCTGTTTATCAGCCATTCAAAGCTTAACTATACTCCTGAACCCTGCTTCCCGGGCCTAATGTAAATTTTTAAACAGGAATTGTGAAATTTCCATTTCTGCATTATCTTAGGAATAATGGAAGCACTTGGCCCCGGTAAATTACTGATAGCAGAACCTTTTCTTAAAGACCCCAACTTTATGAGAACGGTAGTTTTGTTGTGCGAACACCAAACCGAAGGGAGTTTTGGTTTTGTACTGAATCGTGATTTTAACCGCACCATAGATGAACTGGTACCCGACCTTGAGGGAATAAAGCTACCTGTGCATTATGGAGGGCCGGTGCAAATGGATACCCTGCATTTCCTGCACCAGTACCCCGATAAAATACCCGGCAGTTACCAGGTTACTGAAGGCGTATATTGGGGAGGGGATTTTGAAATTGCAATCGGCCTTTTACGCAACAAAGAAATTGATATCAATAAAATTCGTTTTTACATTGGTTACTCCGGCTGGAGCGGCGGGCAGCTTGATGATGAAATGAAAGAGAAAAGCTGGCTTACTACAGATGCCAGCCGTAAACTCATATTTCACCGACGTATTGATGAAATATGGAAAGACTCTCTCAGGCAATTGGGCGGGGAATACGAGATGATGATCAACTTCCCGACTGACCCGCAACTGAATTAACTTCTTTCCTCCTTTACTTTACCCGACAAAACAAATATTACAAGCCCTAACAGCAATACCAAACCCAGCGCTATTCTCAACCCGGTTTCATGTGCAATAAAACCTATTACCGGCGGGCCTATTAAAAACCCTGTAAACCCAACGGTACTTACAGCGGCAAGGGCCACGCTTGCAGGCATGGTTTTGTTTCTTCCGGCAAGGCTGTAAACAATAGGAATAATAGTAGCCACACCAAAACCAACCAAACCAAAACCGGCAATTACAGCAAACTGTTGCTGCACGCCCAATGCCAATACCAGCCCGCCTGCTATCAGTAAACTGTCAGCCATGAGTACTTTTTTATTTCCCGCCCAATGAATGATCTTGTCACCCACCAGCCTTCCGAAGGCCATCATAAAAGTAAAAGCAGTATAGCCTGTTGTACTTACCTTACTGTTGTCATTCATTACCTGGCGGTAGTATAAGGAGCTCCAGTCCGCCATTGCACCTTCGCACAAGGTGCAACAGAAACAAATGGCGCCCAGCAACAGCAATGCCTTATCAGGCCAAGCAAACAACTGCTGGTTTTTTGATGCCGTATGGTCTTTTTTAATAAGAAATGAAAACATCATCAGCGCAATAAAGGCCGCAACAGCAGCTATATACATCAGGTGTGCAGTTGTTGTCATTTCCCTTTTCATCATCCATCCGCCTGCTACCGCACCTGCCATTGCCCCAACGCTCCACATGCCATGAAAAGAAGACATCAAAGGGCGTTGATAAATTTTTTCAACATCCAGCGCCTGTGTATTCATGGATATGTTCAGCATGTCGCCAAAAAAACCAAAGAAAAAAAGTATTACCCCCAAAACAAAGCTGCTATTACTGAGCGCTATCCCCAGCAGCAGGGAAGCATATGCCAATGCCGAAATAAAAGTAATGAACCGGCTGCCCAGTTTTGCCACCCACCATCCTGCAAACGGCAATGCTATAAAAGAACCAACCGGCAATAAAAAAAGAATGGCCCCCAGTTCCGCCTCGTTTAAATTGAAGCGGTCTTTAATGGTGGGGATACGTGAAGCCCATGAAGCAAAAATAAAACCGCAGATAAAGAAGTATGCCCCAACTGCTATGCGATGTATTTTTTTTCCCTGTGCCATGCTAATTAACCTGCAAAGTAAAATGCCCCCATGTTATCTGAGGGCATTTAAATTAATATGGTAAAGAAATTATTGAAATCAGTTATTCTTCTTTTGCACCTTCCGCCAGCACAGTTACTTTATTGTTCAGCACTTCAATAAAACCGCTGCTGATGGTATAGCTGCTTGTTTCTTTAGCACTTTTATCATGGAGCACTTTTACAGTTCCTTTTCCCAAAGCGCTTACCAGCGGTGCATGTTTATCCAGCACTTCAAACGAACCGGTTATACCGGGCAATTGCAGCCCGTAAACATCGCCGCTGAACAATTTTTTTTCGGGAGTCAATATCTCTAATTCCATACCCCTAACCCCTAAAGGGGGATTTTTTATTACCAACCCGCCTGCTAACAGGTCCAAAGAAGGTTGAGTAGGTTATTCAATTATTTTTAATAAAGAACAGCTTCAAATTAATCCTGATGTTGCCTTTTTATTCCCTCCTTTGGAGGGTTAGGGAGGCTGATTATCCCTTAGCTGCCGCCAGCAATTTCTTGCCTTTTTCTATCGCATCATCAATAGTACCTACCAGGTTAAACGCCGCTTCGGGATATTCATCCACCTCGCCATCCATAATCATATTAAACCCTTTGATGGTGTCTTCAATACTTACAAACACACCCTTTAAACCGGTAAAGGCTTCTGCCACGTGGAAGGGCTGACTGAGGAAACGCTGTACTTTCCTTGCACGCTGCACTGTCATCTTATCATCTTCACTCAATTCATCCATACCGAGAATGGCAATGATATCCTGTAATTCTTTATAACGCTGTAAAATCAATTTAACCCTGTTGGCACAATTGTAATGCTCATGCCCCACAATTAACGGGGTAAGAATCCTTGAAGTAGAATCCAGCGGATCAACAGCAGGATAAATACCCAGATCGGCAATCTTACGGCTCAATACTGTTGTGGCATCAAGGTGTGCAAATGTTGTTGCTGGAGCAGGGTCAGTTAAATCATCCGCAGGTACATACACCGCCTGAACGGATGTAATAGAACCATTCTTGGTTGATGTGATACGCTCCTGCATGATGCCCATTTCAGTAGCCAGTGTTGGCTGGTAACCCACTGCTGAAGGCATACGGCCAAGCAGCGCTGATACTTCAGAACCCGCCTGTGTAAACCTGAAGATATTATCTACGAAAAACAGGATGTCTTTACCTCTTCCTTTTCCATCTCCGTCACGGAAATATTCTGCAATAGTTAAACCGCTTAATGCCACACGTGCACGGGCGCCGGGAGGTTCATTCATTTGGCCAAAAACAAATGTTGCCCTTGAGTCTTTCAAGCCTTCCATATCCACTTTATCCAAGTCCCACCCGCCTTCTTCCATGCTGTGCTTAAAAGCGTCGCCGTATTTCATAATGCCTGCTTCAATCATTTCACGCAGCAGGTCATTTCCTTCACGTGTCCTTTCGCCCACCCCTGCAAATACTGAAAGGCCACCGTAACCTTTTGCAATATTATTAATGAGTTCCTGTATCAATACTGTTTTGCCCACACCGGCGCCACCGAACAAACCAATCTTACCGCCTTTTGCATAAGGCTCTATCAGATCAATTACTTTAATACCGGTAAATAATACTTCAGACGCAGTGCTGAGGTTTTCAAAAGCAGGAGGCATGGCATGAATGGGGCGGCCGCCCACTTTGCTTACCTGCGGCAGTCCGTCAATGGCATCGCCGGTTACATTAAATAAACGGCCATTGATTTCTTCACCAACAGGCATGGCTATTGCTATTCCTGTATCTGTTACGGGAGTTCCCCTTACGAGGCCTTCAGTACCATCCATTGCTATGCAGCGAACACTATCTTCTCCAAGGTGCTGCTGAACTTCCAGAACTAACTTATCACCATTCTCTCTTCTTATCTCCAAAGCATTATAAATCTCGGGCAACTGGCCCTCAAATTGCACGTCAACTACCGCACCGATAATTTGTTTTACTTTACCCTGTTTGGCCATATGAAAGTATTATTTAAAGTGAGGTTTGATTAGTGGCGCAAAGGTAAGGGGGCGGGGGGGAAATGTGAAATGAAAAATAAAGAATTCCGTAGTTAAAATAAGTGTGTGAAAAAGTTTGCCAACCCCTGCTGCTGCATATAAAAGCCCGTTATGAATGCATTATCAATTTGATAAAAAGCGGACTTAGAAATTCCTTTTATTTACCGGTTAGTTTGTAAGTCCGGAAGTTATATCCAATCCACAAATATTTGTTAAGTCGCTGCCATTCCGGTTTGCCAAATTGCAAAACCAGCAGCAAGGCAATACTTTTACAACTCTGTATCATATAACAACTTTCATCAACAAACTATTTCACACATACCCGACTTCTACCTGAACCTTATTTTATCATTCAGAATTTTCAATTAACCAGACTCTTCAGCATTACCGGAATTTTTCGGGGCTTTGCCCTATTTCTGCTGGTGCATATTTCCATATCCCCTTGTAAAGGGCAAACGGACAGTATGTTAAAAGAAAAAAGTTATTCCGGTTCATTAGCCGATACCGGGAGAATCCGGATTATGCAGGCTAAAAATGCCCTTCCGGTTAAATCATTAATTCTTCCGGCAGCGATGATATCTTTCGGGGCAATTTCTTTAAACAATAAAGGCCTAAAAACCATTAACCATAAAATAAGAGAAGAGTTATGGATTGAGGAACCTCATAAAAAAGCTGGTGTTGATAATTTTCTTCAGTTCTCGCCTGCCATTGCTGTTTATGCCCTGAATATTGCAGGGGTAAAAGGCAAGAACAATTTACGCGACAGAACAATGATTTATACACTTTCCAATCTTATTATGTCATCTTCTGTTTTTGCGCTTAAAAGGATAACACATGAACAAAGGCCTGATGGCTCTGATTACTTATCTTTTCCGTCAGGACATACTGCCACGGCTTTTGCAGCAGCGGAATTCATGAGGCAGGAATACAAAGATGTTTCCCCGTGGTATGGTATTGCGGGTTATGCGGCTGCTTCAGCAACGGGATATTTAAGAATGTACAATAACAAACACTGGCTGGGTGATGTGGTGGCGGGTGCGGGAATCGGGATACTCTCCACACGTGCCGCCTACTGGCTTTATCCTGCTATTAAAAGAAAATTATTTCATGATAAACCGGTCAATTCCATGCTGATGCCTTATTACCAGCCCGGAAAAGGGGCGGGTCTTTCGTTTGTAATGAAACTTCAGTAATAATTGTTCCGGCAGGAGTTACATGCGCCAAAAGGAGTTTAATCTTTCGCATCATTAATCTCTATCCAGTACCCGTCGGGGTCCCTCATCCAGAATTGCGTTACACCATCCACACGCCTGGTAAACTTGCCCGTTTCACCTGCTACATTCTCATAAGCAATATTGAGCTTTTGCAGTTTGACGATAAACTCTTCAACAGAAGGTACGCTGAAACAGATATGGTTGTTCTTGAAATAATTTTTAGGCTCTCTGGCGCCTTCAATTAAATGCAAGTGGCTTACCGGCCCCACTCTGTACCAGATGTGTTTGCCATCGTGAAAAGGTTCGGGAATGGTATCAAGGCCAATTACATTACTGTAAAAATCCCCGCTCTTTTTAATGTCAACCACAAAAATTGCAATATGGTTGAGTATTGCTTTAGTTTTTTGCGCAAAAACATTGTTGCTGCATATTGGTGCGCAGAACAAAAGGCAAATAACCGTTGACTTTTTCATGTTCGCATTTTAAGTTGATTTGCTTTTCTTAAACCAGTAATACATGGGCACGGCGGTAAACATCAGCGCCATTCCAATTCCTGCTTCCCGTGGCCTTGAAAAAATGGTATTAAAAAACAATGCTGCACTGAACAAAATTACTACAGCAGGCACAACCGGATAACCCCATACCTTATAAGGCCTTGGTGTTTCAGGCATTTTCTTCCTCAATATAAAAACACCCAATGCAGTGGCGCCATAAAAAACAAATACAGCAAAGATGATCATATCAGTCAGCTGGTCGAATGTGCCTGACAATACCAGCATACAGGCCCAGATACCCTGTAGTAAAAGCGAGTTAACAGGAACCTGTTTGTTATTGAGTTTTGCAACAGGCTTAAAAAACATACCTTCTTTTGCCATGGCATAATACATCCTGCAGCTTACCAGTATGGTTGCATGCGTGCAACTGAGCGTAGTGACCATAATAAGGGCGGAAATAAGCAGTGCCCCGTTATTGCCGCCAAATACCCTTATGGCTTCCACTGCAGCAATTTTATTTCCTGAATAGTGGATTTCCTCAAGCGTTTGTACAGGTAAAAGGGAAAGGTAAATGCTGTTAACCAAAAGGTACAGGGCAATGACTGCAAAAATGCCGGTTGCAATACCCACTGGTAAGTTGCGTTGTGCATTTTTTATTTCACCACCTATATACCCCACAGATGCCCAACCCTGGTAAGCCCAGAAAGCAGCAAGCATAGCAGTAAACACCGCACTGAAGCCAACCTGTTTTGAAGAGCTGGCCTGCATACTGAAAACCCTGCTCCAATCTGAAGAGCTGCTGGCTGCCCCTAAAACAATAATGGAAACAATACCAATAAGTACCAGCACCAGTATGCCCATACTGAACCATGCACCTGTATTAACACCACGTGAATTAATAATGGTGAGCAATACAATAAGGATGATAGCAGTAAGCTTGACATTAAAATCTGCAAAAGGATAAAAAATACCAGCTATATTAAAATCATTCAGCGAGGAAAAAACTACAGGCAACTGAACCATGTTGTGCAATGAGTGTGCAAACAAATAAGCCAGCGAAGAAATGGCGGCCGTTTGTATAATGGTAAAAACCGACCAGCCGAAAAGAAAGGCAAAGAATTTATTGTATATCTTTTTATAGTAAACATAATCACCGCCTGTATCGGCAAGCAGCCCCGCCACTTCAGCATAACTTAAAGCGCCAAATAAACTGATGATACCCCCAAGCACCCAACAGATGAGCACCCAGCCTGAAGAATGAAGCTCAGCGGCCATCGGCGCCACTTTCTTATACACACCTGAACCCAGTATGTTACCTATTACCATTACGATAACCATACTTAATCCCAAAGAACGGTTGAGCTGTTGTGAACCCATTTTAAGTTTATAGTATCAGACAATTTACGTCAAAGTTTTTTCCCGACACCGTAAATCCATTTCCTGATTTTAAAAACAGGAAACAAAAAATGACAGTTTTTTTGCAGTAAACTTACAAAAGCATGACCACCCCATTCGTAGCCATTAATTACATCAGCTGTAAAAATGATTACCGCGAAAGATTTGAATTTCTTTTCTCCACCCGTGCACATGCCATTGACCGCATCCCCGGGTTTATCCGCATGGAAGTACTGAAACCTGAAGACCATTCAGACAACTATCTTATCATGAGCCATTGGGAAAACGAAGATGCATTTAAAGGATGGATGAAATCACCCGAATTTATTGAAGGCCATAAACGCGGCTTTGCAGATGTGGCCGAAGCGAGGCAAAAAGGACTGGAACCTCCCATGACATCTGTGTTTAAAACTTACAAAGTACTGACCCGGTAAAATTTAATCACCAGCTTTTGTTATGAACGAAGCTTCAAACAAATGGAAGAAATGGCTTAAGCGCCTGGGATGGGCCGGCTTTTTATTCTTCCTAATCAAAGGGCTGATATGGCTTGCATTGATATGGTGGGCGGGGAAATCGGTGCTCTGAAAAATTATCCTTCGTTATTCAATCTGCGCTTGAACAAACTTGCTTTTATACAGTTTTTAAATGATCCCATACACTCATCATAAAAAATACAACTCCGCTGATAAAAGCAAACCACAAAATAAGTTTTGCAATAAGCTTTGGACGAAAAGTTTCCGGCAGTTGTTTTGAATTGACATACAAAATCTGAATGGCCCCGATACCACGCAGCAATACCGCAGAAGTAGTGACAAATAAATAAAGCACAAAAGGCTGATCAACCGTTACAAGGTAAAACCCGGCAAGAATTACAATGATAATAGTAATGAAATAATAGAACCGGTATGATCTTTTTTTCTTTAACCCTGGTGTGGAAGCAACCGCATCTGCAGTCGTTCTCCCGATATAGGTATCGAGGTATGCAAAACCTGCATCGTACAATGTAAAAAATAAAAACACAAGGAAGATCCCGAAAGCCACAGGACCAAAAGTTCCCCCGACAATGGTAGCAATCTGTAAGGGTACATCCAGGCCACTTGCCACAATTCCTTTTTTATATAAATAAGAATAGCCTGCCGTTGCATATAAAAAGGTCATCACTACACCGCCCAATATACTCCACCAGATAATAAGGCTGCGGTTGCTGATTTTAATCCACCCTTTCATTTTCTTTACTTCGTTCTCATCAGATGTATCCCACTGCATTACTTCATTATTGATTTGTTCAGGCGGCCGTAACGCACCGGTTACCCTTCCTGAATAACGGCCCATGCCCCATCCTGCTTCAAGCACCCAAAAGGTCACCCACATCATGCTGCCGCCGGGCTGACTGTATAAACCTGCTATCAGTTTCCATGAAATTTCTTTTGGCGGTTCAGCCAATCCGAAATTGAAATATCCCCATAAAACATCTATATAATCATCCCCGGATGCTATTAAACCCACTATCACGACTATGGTAACCACATTAATTACCATGATGAACAGAAACAGCCTGGAAAGGTTTTTATAAATTGTTTTAGAGAAAACAAAAACCAATAAGATCAGAATAAGCGCCGCTGCACACCACAAATAATACGTACCCCAGCCTGATAACTTAAACATGGCGCTTGCAGCACCTCCTAACCAAAAGGGCCAGGCGAAAGTGACCAGTGATGTTATGGCCCAGAACCACGGCCAGAATGAACCAAAGGGAGGAATATCCCTTGTCATAGAAAAAAATGAGCGGCCGGTTATTAAACTGTATTTTAAACATTCTGCAGTTACAACCGTTTCAACTATTGTTGAAACGATAATGATCCAGAATAAATTGGTAGCGCCAAGTGCTGTTAAACTGGGGATCAGCATAGTTTCACCGGCGCCAACAGAAAGGCCAAGATTAATAGCCTGCGGGCCCATTGCAGCAAACAGGCCTGCAATCGTTAACGGGTAAGGATTGGGAACGCTGAAAAATTTTTTGCCGCCGGAAGACATTGTTGATTTTGTATGTTTCCTCTAATGAATAGCATTATAAAACAATGCGGCAAGAATCCCTCCGGTTACTGGTCCGGCAACAGGTATCCAGCTATAGCCCCAGTCGCTGTCTCTTTTTCCCGGAATGGGTAAAATAAAATGTGCAATTCTCGGCCCAAGGTCCCTTGCAGGGTTGATGGCATAACCTGTAGGGCCGCCAAGGCTCAGGCCAATTCCCAATACCAGCAGGGCCACAGGTAACGCATCCAGCGCACCCAATTTCATTTCAGGTTTCGACATGAACAATACGCCTGTTAACAAAACAAATGTTCCGATGATTTCTGTAATGAGGTTATGGGCAGTGTTTCTTATTGCAGGGGCATTGCAGAACACAGCCAGCTTTGCATCAGCGTCCTGTGTGGCGGCAAAATGCTGACGATAGGTAAGCCATACAATTATTGCGCCTGCTATGGCGCCGATAAATTGTGCAGCAATATACCCGGGCACTTTATCCCATTCAAAACCTCCCTGTACTGCAAGCCCGATACTAACTGCAGGATTGAGATGCGCCCCGCTTGCCTGAGCGGAAACAAATACACCCGTAAAAACAGCTATGGCCCACCCGAAAGTAATTACAATCCACCCACTGTTGTTTCCCTTTGTTTTATTGAGCAACACATTGGCAACAACGCCATCGCCCAAAATAATGAGTAATGCTGTACCGATGATTTCTGCAAGAATCGCTGACATATGCCGGAGTTTGAAGTTGAATGAAAAGATACAACATGATGTTTACAAAATGTATCCCTCTGCAAGTTGTTTAAATTCTTCCTCCTGCTCTTTTATCCATTCCTCACCCTTGTTCATTTCCTTTGCCATTATTTCAGCAACAACCTTTGCTGACGCTGCCGCAGCTCTTGCATCGAGGAATAACATCCGCATCCTTCTTGCAAGCACATCTTCTACCGTCATCGCCATTTCATGCTGTACACTCCACACAACTTCTGCTTTGGTATAAAGCATTGCCGGATGCAGCCTTTCCTTAGTCTCCGGAAATTCAGCCATTATTTTTCTGATGCCCGCTGCATCTGAACCATAAATATGAAGCGGGTCCGTTTCATCCTGCTGTTCAGTCCAGCCATGCAATTTTAATTCATCAGTTACACAATTGCTGCGGGGAATTTTAGCAATGAAAACTGCATTTTCCACGGCATCCTTTGCCATCTTCCGGTATGTAGTCCATTTTCCGCCTGTAACAGTTATTAATCCCGCTGGTGAAACCAGTATGGTATGGTCCCTTGAAATCAATGCTGTGCTTTTTGCATTCCCCGATTTTACCAGGGGCCTTAAACCAACAAATACACTTTTTACATCGCTTCTTTTAATATCTGCAGTAAGGTAATGATTGAAATGCCGGATTATAAAATCAATCTCTTCTTCCAGCGGTTCAGGCTCTGATAATATTTCTTCAATTGCCGTATCAGTAGTGCCCACCACCACCTTATCATGCCAGGGCACGGCAAACAAAACACGGTCATCATCTGTTTTGGGTATCATCAGCGCACAATCTCCCGGAAAAAACTTCTTATCAAGCACCACATGTATCCCCTGTGAAGGAGATATCATTTCAGGTGATTCCGGGTTATCCATTTTCAGGATATCATCTGCAAATACACCGGTGGCATTGATAACTGCCTTCCCTTTTATACTGTATTCTTTATTGCTGAGTATATCTTTAACAACAACACCCTTTACTTTCTTTTTGTCTTTTATCAATGATTCCACGCCACAATAATTGATTATGGCAGCACCCTGCTCTGCGGCTGTTTGTGCAAGGTTTACAGCAAGCCTTGCATCATCAAACTGGCCATCGTAATACAACACCCCACCGCTTAACTTTTTTGTTTCTGCAAAAGGCAAATATTTCAGCACTTCTTTTTTGGAGAGAAATTTTGTTTTGCCTAAACTGAGCTTACCTGAAAGCAGGTCATATATCTTAAGTCCCGCGCCATAAAACCATTTTTCCCACCAGTGATAGGAAGGTACAATAAAAGTTTGCCGGCGTGTGAGATGGGGCGCATTCTTCAGCAATAACCCCCTTTCATATAAAGCTTCCCTCACCAATTTAATATTACCCTGTGCCAGGTAACGAACGCCCCCATGAACCAGTTTGGTTGAACGGCTCGATGTGCCTTTTGCAAAATCGTATTGTTCAAACAAAACCGTCTGGTAACCTCTTGAAGCTGCATCAACAGCAATACCCAGGCCTGTTGCGCCGCCTCCAATTACGATGATATCCCATTCTTTTTCTTCGTTCAGTTTTGATATCATTTCCGCTCTCTTCATAAATCAGAAGTTATTTTCGCAGGCTGCAATTTAATCAGACTATCGGGCTCATACATAATGTAAACATTCAACAGCATCCCGCCTCCGCAAGTCCCGTCAGGAACTACAGGCTGCAAAAAAATCAACTACTCCCCTGCCCATGCTTTTGCCGCCTTAACGGCCCTTTGCCATCCTGCTACAAATTGTTCGCGGTTTTCTTCTTCCATTGCAGGTTTAAAAGTTTTATCTGCTTTCCATTGCTGCTGAATATCATCCATGTTTTTCCAGTAGCCTGTTGCAAGGCCTGCTAAATATGCGGCCCCCAATGCCGTGGTTTCTGTAATCTCCGGCCTCACTACATTTACATCCAGTATATCGCTCTGAAACTGCATTAAAATATCATTTGCAGTAGCGCCGCCATCTACCCTTAATTCTTTAATGGCAATTCCTGAATCTGCTTCCATGGCCTGCAATACATCCATTGTCTGATAGGCAATGCTGTCAAGCGCAGCACGGGCAATGTGTGCAGCGGACGAACCTCTTGTTAAACCAACCATTGTTCCCCTTGCATGCTGGTTCCAGTGTGGCGCACCCAGCCCTGCAAAAGCGGGAACAATATAAACACCCTCACTGTCATTTACTTTGCTTACGAGTTCTTCAATTTCTTTCGATGTTTTTATAACTCCAAGTCCATCCCTTAACCATTGCACTACAGCGCCGGCAATAAAAACGCTGCCTTCCAGCGCATAATGGGTAATACCGTTAATTTTCCATGCCACTGTTGTGAGCAGGTTATTGGTAGAAGTAACCGGTATCTCACCGGTATTCATCAGCATGAAACATCCCGTGCCATATGTGTTCTTTACCATTCCTTCCTGTGTGCACATCTGCCCGAACAATGCAGCCTGCTGATCCCCGGCTATTCCCGCAATAGGAATATTTTCAGCCGTAAGTATATTTTGTGTGTGGCCATATACTTCACTGCTGCTTCTTATTTGAGGCAGCATGTTGCCCGGTATATCAAATATTTTTTCAAGTTCACCATCCCATTGAAGCGTATGGATGTTGAATAACATGGTCCTTGATGCATTGCTTACATCAGTTGCATGAACTTTTCCTTTTGTGAGGTTCCACAAAAGCCAGGTATCAATGGTACCGAAACACAATTCCCCGTTCTGCGCTTTGACCCTTGCGCCTTTTACATTATCCAGTATCCATTTTATTTTGGTAGCAGAGAAATAAGCATCCACCACCAAACCCGTTTTTTGCTGAATGATCTTATCAAGGCCTTTTCTCTTCAGTTCATCGCAAAAAAAGGCGGTACGCCTGTCCTGCCATACAATGGCATTATGGATTGGTTGCCCGGTCTTCCTGTCCCATACCACAGTAGTTTCCCTTTGGTTGGTAATGCCAATTGCTGCAATATCTTTTACCGTTAATCCTTTTTTGGTAATGGCTTCCGCGGCAACACCCAGTTGTGTGCTCCATATTTCAGCGGCATCGTGTTCCACCCATCCGGGCTGAGGAAAGATTTGTTTGAATTCTTTTTGCGCAACAGAAACTATTGCGCCTGAATGATCAAAAACGATAGCCCGGGAACTGGTAGTGCCCTGATCGAAGGAAAGGATATACTGAGGCATGGTTAATTTTTATGGAATATATTTTAAAAAAGTGAATCAGGGCGGGTTTAATGATAATTTGTTGTGGCTGCCTGATAACGGGAAAAACAATGCCATTTGAAAGTGGCGTTCTGAAAAACATCACCGCACTGTATATCCCAACTGGAAAGTGTACATGATGCCGCTGCCGGTTTTGAGGGGATAATAAAAAACATTGCTAAAGTCTTCACTTAATTTTCTCCGGTTTGCATAACGGGTTGTTGTTCCAAACTGTAAACTGCCTTTACAGGTAAAACCACCCCATTTTGTTTTTTTGTCAACCAGCATCAACCCTCCCGAAAGGGATCCCAGCATTGATACCTTGCCATACTCCGCCCGTATTTTATAATCAGCATTGGAATTGACATTACCATTGCTGAAAGCCGCTATTGCCACATCAACCGATCTCAGCAAAAGAACCCCTGCATAACCTTTTTCTTCAGTTGTAAAACTTACAAGATAGCGGCCGCCTATTGTTACATCCATAAATGGTTTTATACGTGCAGGAGTGGTATTTGTAAAACGCATAACAAATGACAGTTGCCAGTTTTCATAATGAACTTTATACATGTTAATGTTAGCAGTTCCGAAATAATGATGATTAAAATCAACACCCAGCCAAACCGGAACTCCTGCAGCCCTGACACGGCTTTTACCCGGAAACAAAAAAGTCTGGCCGCTTCCGGCACCCGGCCCGCCATTGCTTATATAAACATTGGATGGTAACCCGGCAGCGCTTATGTACAACGTCCACCATGGACGCCAGTCATCCCGCCGGGCTGCAGGTTCATCTTTTGTTGCAGATTGGGAATAGCTTGTGACAGTATGCAGTAAAAGAAACAGGATGAAGGTGAAATTTCTCACGGCAGCAGGTTAATGATTTAAATCTACTGCGTTTCTGCAGAAAAATCCAGGCTTCCTGTTTCTTTTTGTAACATCTTAACTTTTATATGAGATTACCGTTTTGTTTTGTTCATTTACCATCATGATGCAATTACTTTAGGCGCCAGGAGCTTGTATAAAACCGGTGTTACAATCCTTGTCAGCAATGTTGAACTGATCAATCCGCCAATAATTACCAGCGCCAGCGGAGAATACAGAGGGTTGTTTTCTGCAACCAGCGGAATTAAACCACCAATGGCTGTTAATGTGGTAAGTATAATGGGAATAAACCTTGTCTCGCCGGCTTCCTGAATGGCGTCATCAAGACCCATGCCTGTTTTGCGCAACTGGTCGGTATAATCAACCAGTAATATGGAATTCTTTACTTCAATACCAATTAACGCAATCAGGCCTATCACAGCAACAAATGAAAATGTATTGCCGGTTGCAAGCAATATCAATACTGCCCCGATAATGCCAAGCGGCACCACAGATAATACAATCAATGTGCCCTTGAAAGTTTTAAATTCAAGGATAAGTATGCCAAGTATGCCAAAGATGGTGATGAGTACGATGGTCCCTAAACCGCCAAAGCTTTCCTGCTTGCTTTCAATTTCACCTGCTGCAACATAGGAAGCACCTTTGGGAAAAGGCATCTTATCCAGTTCTTTCAGTATCCCATCAGTTACTTTCGTGGTATTGTAATTGCTTTTTACAAATGCAGTAACCGTAGTAAAGCGGTCTTTATCGTAATGCTTGATACTTGTGGGGGAGGTTTGAAATTGTATATCCGCAAGCTGCTTTAAAGGAACAGATGTGCCAGTGTAAGAGCTTACATATACTTTATCAAAAGCTTCAAGGTTTTGCCTGCCGCTGCGCGGCAAAGTAATATTAATGTTGTATTCATCGCCGTTTTCTTTTCTGAACTTCCCGATGTTCAGTCCGGCTATGGCCATACGAATAGTCCTGTCAATTTCATTTACCGGCACGCCAAGTAAACCGGCTTTCTCCTTATTTACTTTTACTTTAATATCAGTTTTAAGCGTAGTGAGATCGTTGTTAACATAAATGGTGCCTTCGGTTTTCTTCAGCAATTCTTCCACCCGGAAAGACAAAGCCCTTAAGGTGTCCAGGTCTTCGCTGAACAAACGGATAGCTACAGGCGCTTCTACCGGCGGGCCCTGCTCAAAATCCTTTACTTCAATTTTTGCATTGGGATAATCCCTGAACTTTTCCCTCAGTTCATCAATCAGTTTTCTTTTTTTGGATGGCGGGGTGTCTTTCAACTGTATGAATACCTGTGCATAATTGCTCACTTCATTCTGGGGAATAACGTTGTAATAAATCCTCGGGTTACCGCGGCCTGAATTGGTTGCAAAATTTTTCAGGCCGGGAATGGTTTTAATATTTTGCTCCACATATCTTGCTACTTTATCTGTTTCCGCTAAACTGGTACCCAGCGGTGTTTCAATATTAATAAGGAACATGGGTTTTTCCGACGCAGGAAATACGCTGAACCCCACAACAGGAATTAAAGCGAGGCTGCCGAGGAAGATACCCAATGCAATCAATAATGTAGTTACCGGCCTTGCAATGGCTTTGTGCAGCAATTGCCGGTAAGAACCGCTGATGAGTTTTTTTAACCCGCGTAAAAAGAAATTTCCTTCTGCGCTTTCATGGCTGCTTAATATCCTGCTGGACAAAAAGGGGATGATGGTTAATGAAACAAACAATGATGCCAGCACTGTTGTAACTACTGCAGCCGGCAGGCTTCGTATAAAATCTCCCGCAGCTTCCGGTAAAAACAACAAAGGAAGAAATGCAAATATCAGTGTGGCAGTGCACCCCAGTACAGCAAGGCCGATTTGTTTTGTTGCTGCCATGGCAGCATCTTTTTTGCTGTATCCCATCCGCAGGTAACGCTCAATATTTTCTACCACCACAATGCTGTCATCCACCAATAAACCAAGTGCAACAACCAGCCCTACTATGCTCAGCTGGTTGATGGTAAAACCAAGCATATCCAGCATAAACAATCCCATTGCCAGCGACAGGGGAATAGAAACCATTACCACCAGCGACGCCCTTAACCCAAGGGGCAAAAGCGTAAGCAATACCAGCAAAATGGCAATACCAAAATCTCTTGAAAAATTTCCCAGCCTGTGCCTTACGCTTGCTGCATTGTCAAAGCTCTGTTCAAAAACCATGTTCTTCGGCAACTCTTTTTTAAATTGTTCCAGCACAGGTTTCATTTCCTTTTCTACTGCAAAAATGTTTGTGCCCATTTTTCTGCTGGCTGTTACAAACACACCCCTCCTGCCGTTTAAACGGGCAATGTAGTTCTGGTCTTCATAATTAAATTCTGCTTCGGCTATATCTTTTACATAGACCAGTTTGCCGGCTGCGCTGCTGACAATGGTATTTTTAATCTCATCAATACTTTTATATGCGCCGCTTGTTTTTACATTGAATTTTTTGGTGCCCATCTCAATGCTTCCGCCCGGGATATTTATATTTTCGGCCTGTATAGCGCCAAGTACCCTGTTAAGCGGAATTTTCTGCTGCGCCAGTTTCTCCAGGTTCACACTTATTCTAACCTGTTGCTGCGGGAAAGCCCAGTTGTCAGCATTTTTCAGCGACTTGATTTTTTCAAGCCTTTCTTTTAATTTCTTACTCCATTCCTCAAGGTCTTTATAAGGGGCAGTTTCACTAAGTATCGCAGCCTGCATAATGTTTACATCGCTCGGCGTAAACTTCTGGATTTCTATTCCCAGAATTTCCTGTGGCAACTCTGATCTCAACCCGTCCATTTCACGTACCACATCCTGGTATTTTTTATCAGGGTCTGTCTCATATTTAAATTCTATCCGTACTACTGCCAGCCCGTCGTCAATACGGGTAATGATTTTCTTTACATCATCCAGTTCATTTAATTTTTTTTCAATGGGGTCTGCAACAAGTTCCTCCATATCCTTCGGGCTTGCGCCGGGATAAATAACCACTGCTGCAAATTGCGGCGATTGAAAATCGGGGTCTTCGCCGCGGGGCATGTTCATGAGCGAATTAAAACCTATAGCCGCAAGCATTACAAATACAATCAGCGTAAACTGGTAATTCTTTACGGCAAAATCAGTTATTTTCATTTCAATATCTTTTTAATTTCAGCAAAAGGTTATCCTTTCCATAAGTTTTATGGTTACATGGCATTGCTGCGCACTAAATAAATGGTATTACTTCACAACTTTTACTACGGCATTATCAGTAAGGTACCCTACGCCGTCTGTTATCACTTCATTTATGTTTTCAAGGCCGCTGTTTACTGCTACTTTATCTTTTTCAATAAACTTTATGGTAACTGGGTTTTTCTTTACAGTTCTCCCGTCTGCATTCAGCGTATATACAAAACCGGTTTTACCATCTCCTTCTGCAAGCGCTTCAACAGGCACCAATGAAACATTTTGCGTTGCAGCAGCCTGCAACTGAATTGTGGAAAACAAACCCGGCGCAAAGCGGTAACCACCGGGTAAAATCTTTACTTCAATTTCGTATGTGCCGCTTACTGCATCAGCGCCATTGGCCACTTCTGTTACAATGCCTGTAAAAATTTTATCAGGGTATGCATCAATATTCACTGTTGCTTTATCGCCTTTTTTTATCAGCGCCCAATCTTTGTCGGCCACGCCAAACCTCACCACCCAATCGCCTGCAGAAGTTCCGGCAACAAGAAACACAGGTGCCCCGGCCGAGGCAAGCTCCCCTTCATTCATTAACTTCTTCAGCACCGTTCCGTTGGTTGTCGCCCTTATTTGTGCATACTGCCTGTTGAATTGTACAATGCGCAAACCTTCTTTTGCAACATTCAATTGTGTGGTTACATTCTGCAGATGTTCAAGCGATGCCACTGTATCATTGTATAAATTCTGCATCCTGTTTACATCACGTGTTGATTTTTCCACACTTTGTGAAGCCTGCTGAACCTGTGCATTGATTTCCGTTAAATCAAGCGTTGCAAGCAACTGCCCTTTTACAACATGGTCACCTTCTTTTACATATATTTTTGAAATGATGCCGCCGGTTTTAAAAGACAACCTTGCTTCAGTTGCTGACGCCATCATACCGGAATACTTTAATACAGGCACATACGCCACTACTTCAACCGGCTGCAGCTTTACTGCCACAGCATCTTCCATTGTTTTATTTTTTTCTTCGCTTTTGGCACCGCACCGTGCAAATGCAAATGCTGCAATGGCAATTACAAGCAGGGGCGATGAATGAATAATCTTTTTCATACCAGTAATTTTTTATTGTGAGAATGTATAGGTTGCTGTTGCCCTTTCCAGTTCGGCTATACGGGTGAGTACTGCAAGCTGGGCCAGTGAATATTTCAGTTCGGCATTGGTCATTTGTGTGCGGGCATCAATCAGTTCAATCTGAAGCGCCAGTCCCTCCCTGTATCGCCTGTCGGTAAACCGGTAAGTTTCACTTGTGCTCTCCACTTCATCATAAGCTGACTGAAGGGATTGCAGCGCTGACCTGTAATTGTTATATGCTGTCTGCACATGCAGGGAAAGTTGTTTCTCCGTTTCATCATAGCGGTTACGAAGGGCGTCAATATCAGTTTGCGATTGTTTGATCCTGTATTTATTGTCATTACCGCGGAAAAGGCTCCATTGCAATTGCAGGCCGCCCAACTGGTAAAACTGGTCGCCATTAAACCTGAAACCAAAACCCTGGAAGCCCACATTGTAAAAAGCATTCAGCCTGGGAATGTGGTAAGACTGGGTAAGTCTTAAATTATGTTCCAGCGCCTTTTGCACACTTTTTAATTTTATCAGCTCCTCTCTTTTTTGAGGGATGCCCTGCGGGGCCTGCATTAAAGCATTGAGCTGTGTTGCTATTGATGAATCAGCATCAACAGGTGTTTCAAGCGGCTGGTTGAGCAGGAAATTGAAATAAGCCACTGCATTCTGCTGGTTGTTCCTTGCTTCAATAAGCGATGCTTCCACCTGGCTCACCTGCGCTTTTGAACGGAGCAATACTTCTTTGGTGGCCATTGTATTTTTTACAAGCTTTTCATTTACACGAAGGTTTTCCCTTACCACATTCAGTGCAGCCGTGTAAATTTCAACTGACCTTTCTGCCTGCAGGCAACGGTAATAAGACTGTTTGATTTCTTTTACCAGTTCCCTTTTGTAAATATCAATATCGGCCTGGCTGCTGTTGATGAGTTCTTCTTTGATTCTCCTGTTGTACCTCAGGTCTGTATTGATCAGCGGCATGGTTACGGCAACCCTTGTATCGTGAAAATTATTTGGCAGGAAATTGATCGTCTCATTTTCTATCTGCGGAAACTTGGTGGAAGAAGTGAGCTGGTTCAGTGTGCTGTATACACCATTGAGCAAATCGCCTATGGGTAACTGTTGTGTCCTCCCGCCGCCGGCAAGTGTATATTCTGAAGCAAAATTTACCTGCGGATAAAACAAGGCCTGCGCCCTTTTCAAATCCAGTTGCGCTTTTTGCAAATCGAATGACCTTTGCTTTAGTGCAAGGTTGCTTTCAAGGCCCTTCAGGATATATCCGTCCAATACGTTTTGCCCATAAGTAACAACTGAACCAGCCAAAAGGAAAAGAGCGGTTATTAATTTTGGTTTCATATCTGCGCTTTTATAAATGATGTTTATATTGTTAACAGTGTTAAGTAATTATTAAAAAAATATACCTTATTTATTCCTGCCGGAAACATCAAGGGTATTGATCATCCAGTTCAGTGATTGCAGCATAATCGGCAATATGTGTTCTGTTGAAACCAGTTTTTCAAACCTGCCGCGTATAGCAATCGACACGAGGCCATGCACCATGCCCCATATTGACATGGCCACCACATTTACATCGCCTTTTAAAATGTATCCCTGTTCCATACATTCAGCCAAAGTGTCTTTTAACCTGCATATAGCAGCATCCCCGTTTTTCCACTCGCAGGCATCCATATCCAGCAAGGCCTCCATCGGGGCTTTTTGAATAAACATAAGGTCGTAATATTCAGGGTTGTTCATTCCGAAATGGAGATAATTCTCACCCATTTTGTGCAGTCGTAACAACGGGTTTTTAATGTCATCGAGGTTGCGGTTTACTTCCTGGAGTTTTTGAAAACCGATGTCGTGCAGGTTAAAAAGTATTTCGTTCTTGTCTTTAAAATACAGGTAAACGGTGGTAGGGCTGTATTCAATAAGATCGGCAATTTTACGGATGGAAACTTTCTCAAAACCCTCTTCCATAAAGAGTTTCATGGAAGCGTCAAGGATCATTTTCCTGATCTCCAGTTTTTGTTTTTCTTTTCTTTCTAAAATACCCATAGTAAATACTTAACGACACAAATTTACTTAACACTGTTAATTATCCAAATTTTTCTGCAACTTTTTTTTAAACCGGGGCCACAGATTACACAGATAGGCACAGATAATACCAGCCACTAATTACACGAATGGCACTAATAAAGAATTAATATGTGTGCATTAGTGTAACCTGCCGTTCCCACAGGTCAGGCAGGCTGATGGCAGCCAGGTTCCGTGGCTAACCCATGGTCTTTCTCCACAGATTGCGCAGATTCTCACTGATAAAGTGAAATATGCAGGCAGCAATACAAATATGAAACAGAACTTAATAGCCGTTCTAAAAAAACCTGATAACAAATTTAAGCGCATAGAGCAAATGGTGAGATAAAACCGCCCGAAGTGGATATTTCTACAAACAATTCCGCAATTGATTGTATCAGAATCATCAGGGTTTTGCCAAAGCAGGGATCTTTTGTGTAAATCTGTGCAATCTGTGGTAAAAAAACTATCAATTAAGAGATATTAACATCCCTTCGCAATGAAAATTCAGAGGCGTTGATTACTTATATTTGCCGTTCACAGGTTGTGTAATGGATAAATTCATCGTATCGGCACGCAAGTACAGGCCACAGAACTTCGGTACTGTTGTGGGGCAGCACCACATTACCACTACACTTAAAAATGCCATCCTGCACAACCAGCTGGCGCATGCTTTTTTATTTTGTGGCCCAAGAGGGGTTGGCAAAACCACCTGTGCCCGCATACTTGCCAAAACCATCAACTGTGTAAAATTGCAGAAAGATGGTGAGGCCTGTAACAAATGCCAGTCCTGTGTTTCATTCAACAATGGCACTTCGCTCAATATCCACGAACTGGATGCGGCAAGCAACAATTCGGTTGATGACATCCGCACACTTACCGAACAGGTACGTTTCTCACCGCAGGCAGGCAAATACAAAGTATATATTATTGACGAGGTGCACATGCTGAGTTCTTCCGCATTCAATGCTTTTTTAAAAACGCTGGAAGAACCTCCCCCCTATGCCATTTTTATTTTAGCCACTACGGAGAAGCATAAAATACTCCCCACCATTTTATCCCGCTGCCAGATTTTTGATTTCAAGCGTATCACCACCAATGATACGGTGGAACATTTGCAGGAGATTGCAGATAAAGAGGAAATTAAAACTGAAAAAGCAGCACTGCAGGTAATTGCCCAGAAAAGCGAAGGCTGCATGCGGGATGCACTGAGCATACTGGATAAGATTGTAAGCTTTACCAATGGCGAAGTAAACTATGCCAATACACTTGAGCACCTCAATATACTTGATGCAGATTATTATTTCCGACTGCTGGATGCCATGCTGAAACAAGACCTTGCTGCAGCCATGTTATTGTATGACGACATCAACCGCAAGGGCTTTGAAGGCGATATGGTGATGAACGGCTTTGCAGAATTTCTGCGCAATGTGATGGTATGCAAAGATGAAAGAACGGCAGAATTGCTTGAAGTAGTAGAAAGTTTCAAAGACAAATATGTTGATACTGCAAAGAAAGTTTCCCTTGGTTTTCTCATCAGCGCTTTGCAGGTATTAACCGAAGCGGAAATCAATTACCGCCAGGCACGCAACAAGAGGCTGCATGTTGAACTGGCCATTATAAAACTCAGTTACCTGCAGCAGGCGCTTGAACTGGTAAATGAAGGCGGGGCTGTAACTAAAAAAAAAATAGTTGAAACTGCGAAGCCGGTTGCCTTCAGGGTTGTTGCACCGATAGAAGTTAAGCAGTCGGCAGGTGGCAGTACACAGTTGGCAGCAGGCAGCAGGCAGTCCGGGGAGAATGGGGCGAAATTGCTGATTGAAAAGGATACTTCTAAGCAATCAAACCTTGTTGAAGAAACAAGCCCGGAATACCAGTCTTCAAATCTCAAATCCCAAACCCCAAATCCCAAATCTGAACCCAAGCCCACTCTTGGCGCATTGCTAAAAATACGGCAGCAGGTAGCAAAGCAAAGTAAAAGCGGAAATGAAAGTTCTACAGCCCTCAATGAAGAACTGCTTCACCAGGCATGGGGGCAGTACATAGAAAAATTGCAGCAGCAGAAAAACCATTCTGCCGTTACCAATTTTAAGCTGGCCACATTAAAAGTAATTGACGAAAACAGTTTTGAAATTGTTAGTGAAAGCAACATCCAGCAAAAATTTATTGAGCAGGAAAGGGCGACATTGATTGACCACCTGCAGCAGTTCTTCAGCAACAAACAACTTACCTACCAGGTAACGGTTACAGAAAATACAAACGATAACCAGCCCGCAGAACGACCCCTTACATCAAAAGAACAATACCTTAAAATGATTGAGATGTACCCGCTGGTAAAGGAACTGAAAGACAGGCTGGGGCTGGAACTGGATTATTAAAAGGTTACTCCAATAATGTTTAACAGTTTGAATCAGCCGGGGGTCTTCATAGCGTTACTTTTAAGCATGGCATGAGACCCTGGGTTTTAATGGTATAAATTAACCCCAGTGCCTCACCATATTAAAACGTAATATTATTTTTAATTTTTGTAAGGTAAAGACCTGTGGCGGCACAAAAAAATGGCCCCGCTTTTTTTAAACCGGAATTTTCTTATTGTTTACTTCCTGATAACCGGATAAGGTTCCTCCCCTTTTGTATAAAACCAAATTATCCTGTTCATTTTATCATCCTCTCCACCATCCACTTCATTAAATACTTCATCCATTGATTGCAGCGCATATTTCTTCGCTTTCCCTTTCAGTTCGCTGAGGCTTTTGTTCATTTCATCAAGCGGAACATTGGCGGGTATTGCTTTATACCGATAACTTTTTTTTGTTGCTGCAAAACAATCAAACATGGGTTTTGCTGTGGCATCTATTACATTCATGGGCGGGATGCCCAGTATCTGTTCAATGGTGCGTACCATTGAAGTCTGGTTATAATTTGTGGTTACCAGTTTACCGGAACTGTAAGGGCTTATCACCAGGCCAATGGTACGGTAAGCAGAGATATGGTCCCATCCGCTTTGTGAATCATCTTGTGTAATAAAAATAACAGTAGAATCCCAATATTTGCTGTTGCTGACCGCTTCAACAATCCTTCCCACAGCAAGGTCGTTGTCGGCAACCATTGCATTGGGTGTGGGATAACCCGGTGAAGTACCGGCGCTGTGGTCATTGGGCAGCGAAAGGATCATGAGGTTGGGCATATTGCCCCCTGCTTCATAATTTTTCCATTCTTTAATAAATATATCAGCACGTTGCTGGTCGCTGAAGACCATGTTATCACAATCAGGAAAATCAGGTGACATTACAGGCAATACACGTGAAATGGTGCTGGTATTGTGCCATGCTGGTGCAGCGCCTGCTTTGTAAGATTTATACAGATCCGACCAGGTCAGCTTTTCATCATAAATGGTTTTACATGCCTCTCCAAAAATCCTTACAGTCTTTCCATGGTCAAGCGCCTGGTTCCAGATAAAACCGCTTTTATTGTAAACAAGCGCATCTTCCTGCCGGTGCGGATAACTCCTGAACCATGCCCTTACATTTTTCTCCACATAATCTGATACCATTGCAGCATCAGTCCATTGATGGCCTTCGGCTGAAGATTTGCCGGATGCATAGTAATTGTCCATCCAGCCAAACTGTTTTGCAAGGGCATGTGTATTGGGTGTTATCCTTTCACCAAAAACACATAAGCTGCTGTCGCCCCTTCCTTCCTTAAAATCTCCAAATACCTGGTCGTAGGTTTTATTTTCTTTAATAATGTAAATAACATGTTTAAATACTGAAGGCTCACCCAGCCTTGCAGGAACAGGCGCCGGTTTTGTTCCCTGTCTCGGGGGCAATTGCAATTCATCAATGCGTCCAGTCATATTCATTTCATAAACACGGCGGGTGTACTGATCAAGAAGTTGTTTGCCCGGCAAAGGAATAATACTTACTGAACCGTACTGGTGGTGAATTGACCTTGCTTTTTTTGTTTCACTCACTATATTGGCGCCCGCAGATTCAAGGTTGGCCACAACAAGTTTATTTTTTATAAACAACAGCCCTGCAGGATAAGCTTCAGTGGGGATGTACCCCCTTACATAAGATTTTCCTGTTCCCGCTGAAGATGCATTTTTGCCCGGGCTTATTACTGCTACGGCATTGTCAAGCCCGTTTGAAACAAACAGCCTGCTGTTATCTTCATTAAGCGCAAGGCCGTTGGGTGAACTTCCTGTATAGCTCTTTAACCCTTTCAGTAAACCAACTTTTATGTTTTCAGTAACAGCATCTTTCCGGGTACTGATCACTGTAATTTCATCGCTTGACCCGTTGCTTACATAAACATACCTGCCATCTTTACCGGCTTTAATAACATTGGGGTGAAGGCCAGCATTGATCTCCTTCAGTAATTTTCCGTTTGCCGGGTTAAAAACAGATACTGTTCCAGATGCAGTTGCGCCTGTACGCGGATCAGTATATACAAGCCCCCAGGGTATCCCTGCTCTTTCCTTTGTGCTGTCGGTTGCCCTTGTGCCCGCCCAGTTGGTTACATAAATTTTATTGTTTGCAATTGCCACGCCATATGGCGCCATACCGGTTTGGGTTTCCCAAACAATCCTTTTGTCACGCCATCTCATTTTTACCAGCTCATCATTACCATTCAAAACTATATAGAGGTATAATTCGCCAGCTTCAGTATTTGCAGTAATCTCATTGGGTATAGCATTGGCAGCAGGAAATTTTTCTGCAAAAGAAATTGCAGAAATATTCTTCAGTTTTCCGTCCCACTCAGCAAACAACACGGCCGAATGTTCAGTATCCCTTTCAGCAGCGCCCCAGGCAACCCATGTTTTATTACCTGCATTAAATACACATACGCCTGAATAAGTGCTGAGATATTTTTTATATGATGTGCTGTCGGTATAAGTCCAGCGCTGAATAATTTCTTTTGAAATGATATCAAGGATAAAAATGCCGTAACGGTCTTCCACCACTGCTTTGTTTCCTCCCGGCAGGGCCGCTGCATCAAGCGAATGGTTTTCAAGATCAGGATTTCCAAAACGGATAACTGTTCCTGCAGACCTGACAATTCTGTTATAAGGCATTACTGTTACCGAATCATCATGAAGCATTATTTTATCCAGTTTCGCTTTATTTATATAAAAACGGGGGTCTTTCAAAAATAATGACAGTTCCTGCACATTGTCGGTATTGATATAATCAGCTCCCAGCTCCATCAGTTGTTTCCATGCACCGGGGTTGTCGGGACTGGCCCAGAAACGCACAGGTTTTTTCATTGAATGCGCTTTGCTGACCAGTTCCGCTAATTTTCGCCTGTCCTTGTCCGGTATTTCGCCTTCCCCGTTCCATGAAGAGTATTTACGAAAATTATCGCTTATCAGCGCCAACTTGGGTAAAACTTCTGCGCTGTAATTAAGGTCCATACGGCCGTCAAAAAATATAAAAGGGGGATATGAAGAATACAACCTTTCGTCCGGCCTGTTGCCGCTAATAACAATCTTTATGCTGCGGCTATTGATAACAGCGGGATATTTTTTTAGTAAAGAGACCAGTGTATCAAGGGCGGGTCCGGCTTTTGATTTGATGTCAATAAGCAGTTGCAGTGATCTTGTGGTATCAGCATAAATAT
>JANRKT010000234.1:0-4067 GCA_033763355.1 Chitinophagaceae bacterium
CGGTTTATCGCCAATATGAAACCAAAGTATGGCAAACGGTATCCATGCAAGAGGTGAAAGAAAACGAAAAAAATTAAGCATCGGAACAAAAGCCTGCCTTGCATAAAGATGCTGGCCAAGCCATAAGCCGGCAGGAATACCAAGTACAGCTGATAATACAAACCCTACCGCAACCCGCCATAGTGATGCTATAATATCGTTCGGCAAACGGGCAGCCTGCACTTCTTCGAGGAAGCTTTTAAATACCGCTCCAGGTGATGGCAATGCATATGCAGGAAAAAGATTTAAATAAGACACCAAAAACCATATCAGCAAAAAGCCAAGGAGCACAATAACAGGCAGCACGAAACGGAGCATATTTCCTTCCTTTCGCACTGTATGAACTGCTGTTCCGGGTTCTCCCGGCATTTTGGGCTTTATCATATGTTTCCGGTTTTCCTGAATGTCCGGTTATCAGAAAAATAATTCAGGTTCCCAAAAAATGAAGTTACACAATTAATACCGCTGAAAACGTGCTTTGCCTGCTGCAGTTCCTTAAAAAACTGCTGTGCCACAAAAATAAAATTTGCTGTCTTTACTTTTTAATCGACCCTCTCCCCAAATAAAGATTGCCATAATCTTTATTAACGTGCGGGGCCACAACTAATCAACCCTGATTTTTTTGTTGTAAAATCAACACGGTTCACATTTATTCTGGTAAGCAAATCACTTCCTTCTTTTATTTTAACCGTTTGTCCCGGCTGAACATTTTTAAATACCTGTATGCTGTTGCTAACCGGCCATTTTATTTCTATCCGGTCAATTACAGCAGCATTACCAATACCTATATGCTGCATTAACGGGTTGGAGCCAAAACTTCCGCCGGAATTCACATCACGGTACACAGACCTTTCAATTCCGTTTTCTGTAAATGTCACTTTTATTTTTGCACCAATAGCGGCCCTGTTGCATTTTGTTCCTTCGAGGTCCAGGTTTATCCAGCGGTTATCATTTTGTCCGGGATTAATGTAAAATGAATTCTGGTAAGCATCGCCTTTATAGGCTCCGCCCATATCAATATAAATATCATGGTCGCCGTCGTTATCCAGATCTGCAAAAGACACACCATGCCCTTTTTGCAGGTTACCCACTCTTGCAGATGATGTAGCATCAATAAAATATTGTCCTTTTACATTTTTAAATAATTTATTCGGCACCAGTGACTGGTAAAGCGGGCTTCCTGTGCCCATGTAAATATCCGGGTAGCCATCATTATCTATATCCCCAAAATTCATCCCCATTGAGAAAGCAACTTTATTAAGTCCTGCTTTATCGGTAACATCTTCGAAAGTCCCGTCGCGTTTGTTCCTGAACAAAAATTGTTTTGCTGAATTACCGACATCCATATGCAATGCTTCTGCTGCAGCATATTGTGCCAGCGAGCCGCCGAATTCATAACTGCAGACTAATATATCCAGCCAGCCATCATTATCATAATCAAAAAAACAGGTCGGGAATGTTCTTGCCCTGCAGGCTGCTAAGCCGGCCTGATTAGTAACATCTTTAAAATGAACGACTCCGTTTTTAATGCCTTCGTTTTTCAACAACATTTTTTGGTGGCCCAATATGGATACAAAAATATCTACCAGGCCATCATTATCATAATCCCCGGAAGTAACCCCTTTTACGAATGCACCAATAGCGACATTACTCTGCACTGCTGTTTCAGTAAAGGTTCCGTTTTTATTATTTATATAAAGCTCACAGGGATTTAAATCCACCTGGCTGGTTGATTCATTACCAATAAACACATCCAGCCACCCATCGTTATTGAAATCGTTCCATGTTGCTGTTTGTGTAGGATGAAATGACAGCAAACCGCTTTCACGGGTAACGTCTGTAAATGTTCCGTCGCCATTATTACGCAATAAAGAATTGGGCTCCTTACCATAGGGGCCTTTCCATGCCCCGCGTAAAACAAAAATATCTTTAAGGCCATCGTTATTGTAATCGGTCTGCATAATATTCAATCCGCCGGTAAACTGCGATAATCCCGATGAATCCGATACTTCGGTAAAACTGCCATTGCCATTGTTCCTGCAGTAGTGCATTCCTTCTTTCAAACTCCAGCTGGATGTTACAAGGTCCAGGTAATTATCATTGTTGAAATCATCAATAATACTGCCACCTGCAAGATTATTTGTATTGAGGCCGGTATTAATAGCTGCATCAGTAAAAGGTTTTACAGCATTAGAGCTGTCCTCATCAAGCCCTTTTATCAGAAAATCCGGCGGAACATCTTTCGGGTATCCCCCGATGGTCATATACGCAATATTCAGCAACCATCTCGATTCAAGATCATCTTTGTCCCGCTTTAAAAGCATTTCATAAATTTCTATTGCTTTTGATGACCCTGTCTTATCTTGATGTACACCGGCTCCTTGTATTGGAAATACGCAGGACTGCGCAGTATGATTATGAAGACAATTGGTCCTTTCTCCCAACCGCATATGTGCAATAGCAAGGCCTTTCATCAGTTTTTCTGTTTTCGGATAATCAGAAGGGTCTGTTTGTTTCAACAGATCCTCGAATGCAGATACTGATTCCAGCTCATCACCCAGTTCAAGCAATGTTATGGCCTTATAGTAAGATACAGCCGACACTTCCCTGTAATTAACGGGGGTAGCTAACAGGGAATCATAGAATGCTAATTTGGCTTCGGGGCTGAAAGCATTCGTCATCGTATACGCACTCTTTTCAACGTCGGCCAGCAGTTTAACCATTTCCCTGTTTGAATCTGTTTTCATCACACAGGAAATGAACAAGCAGAAAAGAGGAAATACTGAAAGTATTATTTTTTTATACCTCATAAAAAGTGTTTAATACGGGTTACCAGCACAAACAGGTGCAATTATTTTTTTGTGAAAATGTTGTTCCCTGAATATTCCGTTTTGTTTATACGGATAGTATCTTTTGCAATGAATACTTGTGTTGCCAAACCTGTTAAGCAAACTGCAATAACAGCAATGCATTGCTTGTTATAACAATGCCGGCGATATGCTATCCGGTTAAAAATTCAGGGAAGAGATGTCAGATAATTTCCGGCGGCTTAGCAGGAAAAGCAATAAAACAGGTGGTTAAACGGCATGAATATATATTTCTCCCGGTATGGGGTAAAGATGCAGGTAAAAGGATGTACAAGGGATACTGCAGGTTAAATTCTGTTTCGCAATTATTTTTCTTTCCGGAAGACTCTGTTCCTTTTTGGGAAGAGAAGGGTTCATTATCGCTTTGCTCCGCCGCTAAATCATTTTTTGCTTTATACAATTCTGTTTTGACATGATTGGGAAGACAGAGCAGGTAAAGTGTATCGTTATGTATTTTTCGTTTTACGAAGTTATAGTGTATCCCGTTCAGTTCAATTCCCCCGTCATAACGCTCATACTCATCCAGGCTGGTATAATAAGGAAGGTGAAGCGGAACTTTGATTTCGAAAAGTTCTGATTCATTGTAATTACCATTATCCAGTTCCTGTACCGTGTGTTTATTTGTCTGATGAATAAAGTAATCAAAGAGTATGGAATACCCGGCCAGGCTGAGCAGGTACACTTTAATAAACAGTATAGCAACAATTTTCCTTAACACTGCCGGAATAAAGTTTTATATTATATAAATCAAAACAGCTTTCACGGTTTTTATACTAATACAAAAAATGTCTTCCTCATTTTTTGTTACTTTTTTGTGTCCGGGTTAAATGTTCGCCAACTATGCCAGAATTCCTGGTAAGCAGGCAAGAGCTTTAACGAATAGCTGGTATCAATTCCTCTTCCGTCGAACCGGTATTTGTGGCCCTGAAAATACAGCGTGTCATTTTGCAAAGCAATAACATCATTTGCAGCGGGCCTTTGTAAGGCAAAAAAGCTTTTATCATCCGATGCAAGCACAATGGTAACAGGCTGATCATTCAGCCAGTCATGAATAATTCTTTTTTCTTTCAGCATATTCCAGTCGTATGCTTTTGTTTCTTTGCCGTTTCTCACACCTATTACCCATGATTTATCTTTCCATGATGAGCTGTCTGCTTTTGT
>JANRKT010000235.1:0-5332 GCA_033763355.1 Chitinophagaceae bacterium
GCTTCTCAAACCAAGTTTTTTATTTTCCCTCAATGCAGCATCCATGATTTGCGGGGCCGCTCCAAAAAATTTAATGCCATCGGCACCATTCTTTGCATTTTGCCTTACCCATTCAACCGCCTGTTCAGGAGTGGCAATAGCTTGCTTGCTTCCCTGGCCAAATGATGTGTATGCAAAAATCCGGGGGGCGGTAATTTTATTTTCAGCGCTCAACCTTTTTTCTTCCAGCACCCAATCCAATCCGTTACCGCAGGAAGGGTCACGTATGGTGGTAATGCCATGGGCCATCCATAGTTTAAATACATATTCTGCCACCGGGGCCTGGCTGCCACCAATGTGGCCATGCATATCAATAAACCCGGGCAAAACATAATGCCCTTCAAGATTAATTTCTTTACCGCCTGCCGCAAGTTTTGGGCGGCGGTCTGAATTAATGGGGATGCCGCTCCCCACTCCTGCAATCTGTACAATACGGTTCTTTTCAATTACAATATCCATCGGGCCCGTTGGCGGTGCACCTGTACCGTTAATCATAATAACCCCTCGAAGGATAAGTTGAGGATAAGGGCCATCACCTTCTTTCTTTTCGGGGGCTTTGGCAATTTGCGAACAAACAGTTAATGTAACAATGATGCTTACAAAAAGCAGCAGATATTTTTTTCTCATTGCAGGAAGTTATGCTGAAATTTACGAACTTATTAGAATTGAATTTTTTTAAGCCGGCAGCAGTACCGCAACGGGCTTTCGTTGTGCCTGCCCCGCCCATGCGGGGTCATTCACTTCGGCGCCCTGTATTTCTATTCAGCTTATCAGGCCATTGTTAATCATTTCAATCCTGTAATGCATAAAGCTTACCGGAGAAACAGCAAAAATTCTCCCCTTCAGGGGACAGGGGTATGAAAATTCAAATCTGGTCAATAGGTAAACCACACGAAGCATACATTAAAAACGGTGTGGAAGATTTTACCAAACGCATCTCAAAATATTATTCCGTGGAGTGGACTATTATTCCTGTGCCCAAAAATGCGGGAATGCTGAGCGAAATGGATTTGAAAAAAAGGGAAGGCGAACTGGTAATGGAATGGTTAAGCAAAGATGATTATCTGATTGCCCTGGACGAACACGGGAAACAGATGCCAAGCGAACAACTGGCCACATTTATACAATCCCGTGCCAACGACAGCGTTAAACAACTGGTTTTTTTAATTGGCGGGGCTTATGGGCTGGATGAAGCAGTGCTGAAAAAAGCAAAGTTCAAATGGTCATTATCACAACTTACATTTCCGCACCAGTTGGTAAGGCTTATACTTGCAGAGCAATTGTACCGTGCCTGTACTATATTGCGGAATGAAAAGTACCATCATAAATGAGGTAAGAAATACGAAGATTTTTGAAGTGAGAAATCGTTTAAAAAAAACTAAACTACCAGTATGGAATTTTCAATGACACTTGTTATAGTAATCCTGACAGCTATTACTTCCGTTGCCGCATTCAGTAACGAAAAGCTCATGAATGAACTGATCTTTCATCCCCCAAGTGTTTCGGAGAAAAACCAGTATTACCGTTTTATTACATGTGGCCTTATCCATGCTGATTACGCCCATCTTATTTTCAATATGTTTTCGTTGTATATGTTTGGAGAATTTGTGGAACTGTATTTTAAAATTGTATTTGGAAAGAGTGGTAATTTACTTTACCTCCTGATGTATGTTACGGCGCTTGCAATTTGCCTGCTGCCCACCTATTCAAAAAACAGGAACAATTACAATTATTACAGCCTGGGCGCATCAGGGGCAGTTTCAGCCGTAATATTTGCAGCCCTGCTTTTTGCTCCGCTTACCAAAATCGGTTTTTTCTTTATTCCGCCTTTTATACCGGGCTTTATTTTTGGCCCCATTTATTTACTCATTTCAGCTTACCTGGATAAAAAAGGCGCTGGCAACATCAACCATTCCGCCCACTACTGGGGTGCAGTATATGGGCTGGCATTTGTTATTGTCGGCGCTTACGCTGCCTCAGGTTATCCTGTTCTTACAAGATTTATTGACCAGGTGAAAGGCTATCTGGGAATGGCCTGATAAACGATCTTCAGTACTTTTTTCGTCCGCTCAGTAATTTTAAACCGTTCATCAATACGCATGCCCGCCACCCAGATGATCTTTTTATTCATTTCAATTACCCGCACATTTTCTTTTTCAATCTTTGAAAGTTTCTGATCAATAAAAAAACGGGCAAGCTTTTTCTTCTTTTTCATACCCAACGGATAGAAATAATCCCCGTGTTTCCATTTGCGCAGCAGGAGGGGAAATTGAATTTCACCGGCATCCAGGCAGGCAATGTTATTATCATTGGGTATTTTAAAACCTGCGGTTGCTGAAATTGAACATTGAATGTTGAATGCTGAACACTGAACATTTGAATCCCCCTGTTCAATCAGGATATGCTGTGGTTCATCCGCATTTACAGGTGAAATAACTATCCAGTTCCTGTTCTTAAGTATGCGGTGCGTTGGAGAAAGAATATACTTACCTGTTTCACTGTCCAGTAATTTAATAACTTCCTCCACCTGGCCGGGAGTAAACTGAAATACACTGATAATTTCATAAACAATGCTGTGCAGTGGTTCTGATTTTTTTAATTTCAACGCCGGTATATGCACCTCGTCCCCTTTGTACTCAAGCAGTTTCTTTTTATGCCATTCAATAGCCTGGCGATAGAGTAATTCAGCATCACGGAAACGCTTCAGGTTATCAGCAAGGTTATTTTCCGCTTCAGGATAAATTTTCTGCAGCAGCGGAATAAACTGGTTGCGGAAATAATTGCGGGAATATTTATCCTCAGTATTGGAACTGTCTTCAACCCATTTCAGTCCGTTTTCTTTTGCGTAAGCAAGCAACTCCCCTTTACGTGCAAACAATAATGGCCTCACAATTTTTCCCTGTAAGGGCAACATGCCCCGCAAGCCTGCAATGCCCGTGCCTTTGAAAAAATTCATTAAAACAGTTTCAATATTGTCATCAAGATGGTGGGCGGTAACGATGTGGTGAATGGTGTCCCGATAGCTATCGGGAGGTGAATGGTGAATAGGGGTGCTGCTGACTGAAGACTGCTGACTGCTGACTGAGGACTGGCGACTGCCACCTGCCGACTGCTTAGAGTTATCAATCAATTCATGAAACCAATCGTAACGAAGTTGTCTTGCGGCCTCCTGGATGGAAAGTTTATTTTCTCTGGCATATTCTCCCGTTTCAAATCTTTTAATAATCGTTTCTTTCCGGTATTTCTTTCCAAGTTCTGTTACAAATGCTTCATCTCTTTCACTCTCCTCCCCCCTCAGCTGAAAATTGCAATGGGCAATCACAAAATCAAAACCAGCATTAAAAAATAAATCGGTCAATACAACAGAATCCACCCCGCCGCTTACGGCAAGGAGGAGTTTATCTGGTTTGGTAAAAAGATGGTTACTATCAACAAATTTCTGAAAAGAATGTGATAAAGGCATGAAGCAGTTTAAAAAGCTTAAGCAACTTTTAATTGTTTACGGGCCAGCTTCAGATCATAGTCTGTCTGAAGGCGCATCCAGAACCCCGCGTCAATATTTAAATGCTTTTCTAATTTAATTGCAAGCACAGCAGAAATGTGGCGTTTCCCTTTTATCAGTTCATTAAGATGTGGCGGCCTCATTTCAATCAGTTCAGCAAATTCTTTTTGTGAGATTTCCCTTGCCGCTAATTCTTCGCCCAATACTTCACCCGGATGAAGCAATACTTCACTGAAAACTTCTTTACCGTTTTTCCCTGTTACTTTGTAGGCGCTCATCTGTAATGTTTAGAAAGATCCTCAACAAGAATTATCTCATGTAAAGTGATCTTATTTCTTTCAATTGCAAATTCCAGTCTGTACTTAATATCCACACGGATAGAATACAGCCCCTTTTTATCTCCTTTTAAAGCTTCGAAATTCAGGCTTTTAAAATGACGCAACTGAATGGTATTATCAACCTGCTTTAATACTTCAATCTTGTTGCGAAACTTATTAACTACGTCTTCATTGTAACGGGGCTTACCGCTAACTGGCAATCCTGCATACAACTTTTCGAGGTATGCGTTGTTAAAATGGATCTCCATTCTAATTTTGATTTTAGTTTTTTAAATTTTGCCATAGCTTCAAATCTTTAATGGAAAATCATTCAAATCGGATTGCCAGTTTAGCCTTTATCTGATTACCGGCTTCATTATCTATAGTACCTATGACGATTTACATTTCCAAAATTAGGGAATTCTATTAAATTTCCAAAATCAGGGAATCTGTTTGTTTTAGCCAAATAACATTAAACACACAACAGAAAGAGTCATTCAATTAAAATACGATTATAATTTTACTTTTGAACTCTGGCACTAAGTTCCCCCTTCAGGGGGACAGGGGGTCCAACTCCTCCCACGCCGCTTTTAACTCTCCGTACGCATGTCCATCTCCCGCCTTCCTTGCTTCTTCCATTCCCCTTTCATATACTTTAACTGCCGCTTCAGTATTTCCATTTCTTTCCATCAAACGGCCAAGGTGATAATAGGAACCAATGTAACCCGGTTCACGTGCAAGTATTTCCTCAAAAAGGTTCCTGGCAATGGTATCATTCCCCAATTTGATGTATTCAAGCGCCAGGGCATGCTGCAGAAAACTATCAGCAGGGGATGCTGACAAATATTCTTTCAGTTTTTCAATCCTACACATTTTAAAAAATTAATCTGCACAAAAATGAAGTTTACTAACCGGCGTTACTATATTTGTGCACTATTTAGTTGCATAAACAACTTTGACATTTTTAAGCTTAAACAACAGCTATATGAAAATCTTAGTGTGCATCAGTAAAACGCCCGACACCACGGCAAAAATAGCTTTCACCGATAACAACACGAAATTTGCCGCCGATGGCGTGCAGTGGATCATCAACCCTTACGATGAATGGTATGCCCTCGTAAGGGCCATTGAACTGAAAGAAAAAGATGCTTCAACAGCAATACATCTCGTTACAGTTGGCGGGGCAGATACCGAACCCATTATCCGCAAGGCGCTGGCGCTGGGCGGTGATGAAGCCATAAGGGTAAATGCCGACAGCCACGACAGCTTTTATATTGCATCGCAAATTGCAGAAATTGCGAAACAGGGTGCATATGATCTGATCTTCACCGGGAAAGAAACCATTGACTACAACGGCTCCTCCATTGGCGGAATGGTGGCTGAATTACTGGACATGCCTTATATCAGCCTTGCTGTTAAATTTGACCTGAACGGTACCACCGCTACAGTAACCAGGGAAATTGAAGGCGGCGAA
>JANRKT010000236.1:0-2625 GCA_033763355.1 Chitinophagaceae bacterium
AGGCAGACCGTTACAAGAATGGTAATGATCATTTTTGCTTTTTCAGCGGATTCCTGTGTGGCATTGTTCTTTCTTTGTATGGCCTGAAGGTTAAGGAGCATGATGTTGTTCAGGCCAGTCCGTATGGATGACAGGGTTTGTTCTTTATTACCGCCGGGGGATTTCAGCTCATCAAAATACAATGAAAGTGCACTGGTAATTTTGTCCTCACCGGGTTCAGTAATATTCTCTTTTTGCAGAACAAGGTTCTCTTCAAACTGTTTAAGCCCTTCTGATGAATCAGTGAAAAGTTTTTCAAGTCCCGTCAGCATGTTGCGGGCATAATCAATGCTTTCATAATTATCTTTCACAATCTCCCTTGATTCGGTTATGAGTTTGTTGAAATAAATAAAACTAACCGCCCCGACAGCCAGCAATAAGCTGAAAAGGAAAATACCGCCGAGGGCAATTTTTGATTTAAGGTTTAACTGCATTATGATAAAATAATCAGGTCAATTTCTTTTGATGACAGCGTCTTAAGCAACTGGTTAAAAATATTTGTTTGTAAAATTACCCGAAACAGGCTGATGTGCGGCTTGCCGATACAAACTGTTGTAATATTTTTTTGTGTTGCAATTTCAATAATGGTATCGGCTATGCTTCTGCTTTTAACCTGTATTACTTCTCCACCCAGTTCAGCGGCGAGTTTAAAATTATTGATGAGGTGCCGCTGTGCCGCCAGAGGTATTTTATCCATCTCTTCTTTTGGTGTCTGTACATATAATACATACCAGCTTGCATTGTAATAAGAGGCAAGCCTTGCTGTTTTCCGGATGATGCCGGTAGCCGCTTCATGGTTGCTGGAAATGCAGGCAAGAAATTCCTCGTGGCGGAATTGTTTTTCCTTTGGAACCTCGTAATCCACTTTACGTTCAACCTGCCCTGCTACTTCTTTAAGGGCCAGTTCACGCAACTGCAGTATTTTATCCGCCTGAAAAAAATTCTGAAGGGCCTGCTGCACTTTATTGTGGTCGTATATTTTTCCTTCTTTTAACCTTGTAATCAGTTCATCGGCGGTAAGGTCAATATTCACTACTTCGTCTGCCAGCTGCAGTATTTTATCCGGTACCCTTTCTTTCACTTCCACGCCGGTGATCTGTTTTACATCTTCATTGATGCTTTCAATATGCTGGATATTAACGGCTGAAATTATATCAATTCCGGCATCCAGTATATCCAGCACATCCTGCCAGCGCTTTTCATTTTTACTGCCGGGTATATTGGTATGTGCCAGTTCATCCACTATCACCACATCAGGATGCAGCAATAATATGGTCTGAACATCCAGTTCATCCAGTTCTTTGCCTTTATAAAAAACTTTTCTTCTTGGTATCACCGGTAACCCTTCAATCAATGCTTCTGTTTCCTTTCTTTTATGTGTCTCAATAAAACCTATTTTTACGTTCACCCCGTTACGCAGCAGGTTATGCGCTTCCTGCAGCATACGATAGCTCTTCCCCACACCGGCGCTCATGCCAATGTATATCTTCAGCTTTCCCTTTTTTTCCTGCTGAATTTTGGCCAGCCATTTATCTGCTTCGCTTTCTGCCATAGTTAAAAGGAAACTGCTATTGATGATGTGATAAAAGTATTTTTATTTACAGCAATACCATCCTTGGTGAAAATCCTGTCTTTGCTGTTTAAGTTTCTTGCTTCAAGCCTTACAATAAAATTTTTAAAAGGACTGTGATCAATATTTAATGAATATCCTGTGGTTTGAAAACCATTGGGTGTTGCTGTACTGATGATCACCCCGTTTTTATCATTGTAATGTTCCGCTCTTGCTGTAATGGCCCATTTATTGCTTATGCTGTATTTTACAATGCCCACCGGGCTGTACCATATATTGGTTTCATTTCCGGCAGGGGCTTTTCCTTCAGTACCAATATCAAAGCCAATGGTTAAACCCAGTTTGTCGTTAATAGTAAAGATGCCATAAAGATTATGGAAGATGCGCATCAGCCTTGCATTATCCGGTTTGTCTGTGCCAATAAAGGTGCTGTAGTTCAGCAATATTTTATCTGAAGGAATGAACTGTATTTGTGTTCCCCAGCTCATTAATGAATTTCCGTCAACACGTTTTATGCGCTGCCATCCGTTTAAAGCAAGGATACTCAGCAGCCATTTACTGTTGTGTGCAGTATAAGTAATTTTAGCGCCTGCTTCATAATAAGGAGAGTTGTCCGCAAGCATGCTTCTTGTAAGCGCCCAGCAACTGGGTGAGTGGGCGCTTTCAAACCCGATATGTGATCCGAATATGCCTGCATCAAGCCACAGGTTTTTCTTTTTGCTCAGCCTTATACCTGCATTGGCCTCATAAATATTTTTCAGTACACCGGGTTCAACGGCATAGTTGGCATTCATGTAAGTGCCTGCCGCAAGGGCAAGATTGGCCCTTACCCTTTCTGCGCTGAAGCCTGCTTTCAGGAAACCAAGGTTTAAATTAAATTCATTGTGCCGGTTGTGACTGTAAACAAAACCGGGGCGGTTGTTATCTGCAGGTTTATTGAAATCATACTGATAATAAACTTCTGCATAAGCTGAAAATGAAAGCAGGATTTTTGCTGAATCCTGCGCTGACAAAGT
>JANRKT010000237.1:0-2380 GCA_033763355.1 Chitinophagaceae bacterium
CAACCAAGTCTGTTTGCCCACTGGAGTGTTTGCCCGGCTTACTGATTGCCAACATCATCTTGAAGAGCCGTATGAATCGAGAGGTTCAAGTACGGTTCTGTGAGGAGCAGGGGGTGAAATCCCCCTTGCTTACTCGACTGGATTATCAGTGGTCTGTAAAGAAATTGTTTTTGCCTCAAAACTTTCTAAAATTTGTTTTCGATAAGCTCTCGGAACTCCTTGCAGGTATTTAGATGCTGCTCGTACACCGTCATACGCACTTCCTTCCCCTTAGCAGCTTCCTGTATTCAACTCAACTTTCCATTTTATAATTTCGTTTTTTTCTGAACAAATATCAATAGACGCCTTACCTGCATCATCATAACATAAGACATATTCAACCTCTTTGGCTTCTATAAATTTTTTAAGATTAGAAGATGAATTGACCATTTTTGAAAAAGCATCTTTTATTTCTCTCAACTCACTTAGGCAAGAGTTTTTTGTTAAATTGGCAAAATTTAAAAAATGAGACCATCCTGTAACAACCAGTGTATTATATGAATCTATCTCCAATCGCAAGTCACATACAGTAAACGGTTTTCCCTCTTTCAAAAAGTCTAGTGCTATTTGAATTCTATTTTCCATTAACATCATTTTATTATTTGAATTAAATTTGCTGGAATATGTTGATTAAATAAAAATTCAGTTCCCCCACCTGCTCCGTATCCTTGCAGATTACCTGTAACTCTTCTTATCATCTTTCTCCCCGCAGAGTCTCTCCGCATGGCCTTTGTGTGATGGGCGGAGGACTCTGCGGATGACACTCATCATTTTGTATCCTTCTTTTTCGTAAGATCAATATCTTCCAGTTCCATGTAATGTGTTACCGCGTATATACCTTGTTCACCGGTAATATAAAACCGGGCTGAACTGTGCTGGTATTCTGCGGGATTGCCTGCCAGTTGCCATACTCCTTTGCAGGGATTGTCATGCATGTAATCTAATTTTTGTATTATCATTTCCCGGCTTGTGCATTCTTTAATATCAAAAGAAGGTTCAAGTACCTCATGCAGTTTACCCCGTTTCCGGTCCGTTGCATTAACGCCTTCTGCCAGTATTTTCAGAATATCCTGCCTGTCCGCTTTCTGCAAACGGCTAACTATCTCATAAGCCATAAACCTTTTAAGTGCACCAAACCGGTTATTGATATTTTTTCCTGTGTTTGAAAATGCAATCAGTACATGAGCGTGGTTGAGCATAGCAGAGTATCCGCAGATTAAATGCCCTTCATTGCGGAGTATGTCAAACTGCTTATAGAGAATATCATAACCATTTACTACCTCAAACAGTCGTAGCGATTTGTAACAGGTAATAGTGATGAAAAAGATGCCGTCAGGCTCAGTAATTTTTGAGCGTACGCTCATTATTAGATTTTTTCTCAGTTAAACTTAGTAATTTTTACTGATGAACCGCAGAGTCCTCCATCCACGCCGCACTTTGCCCGGGGAGAGACTCTGCGGGGATAGGAATGAGCCCCGAGGCATATACACTTGAAGCGGCAATTGAAGGATGGATAAAGAATGAAAGTGAAGAAAAGATTAACGAACGTGCTGCTATAGCTTATAACAAATACCAGAAATGCGGAATAAGAGCGGCAAAGAAATTATTGGTTAGCGGCTGGTAGCATGAAAAGATGCACTAATGCAATCATGTTTTATACTCCACAATACTTATCCTCTCCCCGCAAAACCGGTACTCCACTTCATCATTACTGCTCACCAGTACCAAACGGTTTTTGCAATGATTGCTGATTAACTGATGATACAATTCAATCCCTTCTGCATCGAGGTTGGTGCAGGGTTCATCCAGCAAAACAACAGGCGTATCAGAAAAAAAAGCCTGCGCCAGTTTAATGCGCTGTTTCATGCCGCTGCTGTAATAGCGGATCTGTTTTTGAGAGGCATGTTCAAGCCCCACTTCAGAAAGTATTGAATGAACAGAATGGCCGTTCAGCAATGGTTTAAACTGTCCGTGAAATTCAAGAAATTCATTTGCCGTCATCTCTTCAATAACTTCAAGGTATGGCGCTGCAATGGAGATGTGCCTGTAAAAATCATTTTCATTATTGTCTTGTTCCTTGTTTCCTGCAACCTGCAACCTGTAACCTGTAACTTCATATTTCACTTTTCCTTCAGACGGCGCTATTGCCCCGGCAATTACCTGCAATAAAGTTGATTTGCCTGACCCGTTGGGGCCAGTTATGGCGTATGCTTTTCCTGAAACAAACTCATAATTAAAATGGCGGAATATCCAGTCGCGGTTAAAGCGTTTACCCGCATTGGTGGCATTAATCTTCATCTGTAGCGCCTTTCACGTAGCGTTTAATGATGCCCCTCCCGCT
>JANRKT010000238.1:0-2205 GCA_033763355.1 Chitinophagaceae bacterium
CGTTTAGAAGAAATTGCCGCTGATCGAAAAGCAAATCTTAAGTATGCAATCGGGGTGACTGGAAAGGCGCATCACAACATTAAAAGCTCTCAACCCACTGTTGAATATTCTTATAAAGTAAATGGTGTTAAATATTCGGGAAATGAACCTATTACTGCTCAATTTGAAAAAACGCTTGTAGCAAATGGTGGCAGGTATTATGTAGAATTATCTTCCAAAAATCCAAGCAACAGTAAACTGTTATTAGATTATCCAGTTCCGACACAGTGACAAATGTATCAGATGAAGGATGTACCCATATGCCTGGCTACAATAAGAGAAGATGAACTACGCCTTGGAAGTGGTTCCGCTATGCCAGGCTCTTCTTCCCCGTTAAGTTACGGCTTTAGTCCTGTGTGGCGGGGGTCCGGCGGTTCGATTGGTTAAACGCAAAAACATAAATGTAACTACAGGCCGGATAGGGTTACAGCCGTTATCCTATACACGTTTACCAGCATTCACCGGTACATTTCTTCCATTCATCCCATTTTAAGGTTGCTGCCAAAAGAAACGCTGAAGCTTTTTCGTCGTACCTTATGCGATGCATTTTACTGCTTCATATTTTTTATCTGTTTAAAAAATTGCTGTATGGAAAGAAAAGATTTTCTAAAAAATGGTTTACTCGGTTTGTCGTCTTTCATTGGTATTTCAGCCATCAGCGGCAAGGGGAAAAATAAAATGGATGAAGTTGAAAACGATACCAACAATTGCACGGTATCTCCAAGGGAAACAAGGGGCCCCTTTCCCACCAAAACACCTTCACAACTGGCACAGGCCAATATTAAATCTGACCGTAAGGGCATTGCCATGCTGATCAACCTGGCCATCGTGGACCAAAACAATAACTGCAAACCGCTGCCCGGCGCCCTGGTGGATATATGGCATTGTGATAAGGATGGCAACTATTCAGAATACGGTAACCATCCCATGCAGCGGAAAGATTTTACAGCCGAACATTTTTTGAGGGGACGGCAAACAGCTGATGCAGGCGGGCAGGTTTCATTTCTTTCCATTTATCCCGGCTGGTACCATGGCCGTGCACCGCATATCCATCTTGAAATTTTTAATGCAGAAGGAAAATCATTACTGGTAACACAGCTGGCCTTCCCGGAAAATATCAACGGCAAAGTATATTCATCGCCGCTTTATGCAGACCGTGGCGTTGCTGATACATCCAACAACAGGGATTATATTTTCTCCGACAGCCTTGATGAGCAAATGGCTGAAATAATCGGAAATGTCAGTGATGGTTTTACACTTACAAAAACAATTGTGGTAAAGGCCTGAGAGAAGACATTTGCAGGCAAGTTTAATAAATACACCGGGTTGCTGTTAAAAAGAAATATACAGCATCATTATTTTAATCCTCCTCTGCTTTTCTATTCCCCGATTGCACGATATATTGAGTTTATCTCCTGAAAAGAAGCCGGAATAAACACTTCTCCCCTGCTCAACAATCTTGCTGTTCTTATTACACCCGATTTAATAATATTGAGTTTGCCATCATTCAACTCATAATCAAGGTTAACGGTAAACTCACCTGTCGGGTGCTCAATTGAAAAAAGCTTAGCTCTCTTTTCAAATTGAGCAACGCCTTCTGCAACTGTACCCGGAACAATACAGGCTGTTGCCACTGAAACGGCAGCCAATACACCGATGGCATCATGCACCACATGCGGAATAAACATCCTTGTATTCAACACACCTCCTTGCTGCGGAGCTGAGATCAAGCACATTTTTGGTATGGTCTGTTGGTTAACATCGCCGAGGTTCATCTTCACACCTGCCTGTAATCTTATTTGCTCAATTTTTTGTTTCAACAATTCATTCGCTTCTAAGACCTCTTTGCTTTCATCACCCTTTAAATTAAAATCACCTGCTTTCATCAGTACCACCGGCATACCATTATCAATGCAGGTAACTCCGGTTCCATTGATGATATCAATAGCGTTACCGGTTGGCAACAATGAACCGCAGGTGGAACCAACTGTCTCTAAATAATTACAAACAACCGGCGCTGCTGTTCCCGGAACACCATCTACTTTAGCATTGCCTGCATAATTCACTTTGCCGTTGGGTGTTTCTACCGTTACTTCACAAATACCTCCGGTGTTTACAATATTTACTTTGGCAGAAGTAGTTTTATTTCCTGCAGGTATCATTCCA
>JANRKT010000239.1:0-45048 GCA_033763355.1 Chitinophagaceae bacterium
AGTTTAATTTTTTATGGCCAGCCATCAGTACTCTCCGGCACAGGAAATATTACCATGACAGAAGATTTTCGGAATATAGAAATCAACAGCGGCGCAACCCTCACATTGCAGCGCAACCTAACACTCGGCACCATCAACAATTCCTTGATCATTAACTCACTTGCCCGTTTGCGGATGGGCGCTTATGTTATAGATGGAGACGGCGTCTTCAACATGCAGCCGGATTGCACCATCAATATTGGTTCAGAACTTGGTATAAATTTTATGAACATTGGCAATGTGCAAACCGGGGTGAGAAATTTTATCAGCCAGGCCACATATGAATATGACGGAACAGGCGACCAGATTATGGGTAAAGGCCCGCCCGGAAATATTAAAAACCTTGTGGTAAATAAACCATCGGGAAAATTAACTGCCAGCAAAGCTTATCGTGTTACAGGTCAGTTGCAGCTCTTGTCCGGTGTAATTGTAACAAACGGAGTGATAGCAAGGCTTACTTTTGCCGGAACAGGAATAGTGAGCCCCGTTAACAATTACGGGTTTGCCAACCAGGGATGGGAACAAAGTTTCATAAGCGGGCCATTGGAGTTTGAAATAAGCTCAACCGCTGAACAAACCCTGCCAATAGGAAAAGAAGACCGTTATGCGCCAATACGGATCCAAAAAGGAAATAATACACCTGTTATTTATACTGCGGAATACATCGGGCAGGCCAATGCTGATGTCACTACAATCAACAATCCCCCGCTTGACCATATAAGCCGTGTTGAATACTGGACCATTATATCCGATAACCCATTTAGTGTTGATGACGATGCACAAGTCAGTCTTTCGTGGAGGCCTTCAAGTGTGGTAGGAACCACAGAAATTGAAAGGGCGGATTTAAGGGTGGCCCATTGGGAAAATCAGGGAATGGGCGATAAGTGGGAACAGGAAGGTGCAAACCCCGTTATAACAGGTGACGCAAACTATGGCTTTATTAAGTCGGATAATCTTGTTGCCAATTTCACGGCAACTACTTCCCTTTTTACGCTGGCATCAAGGAGCATCAATAATATTTTGCCATGGAAACTGAAAAGCCTTTCCGGAATTAACGACAAAGGCATATCAAAGCTGGAATGGAAGATTTCAGGCGAGGAAAATATCACTCATTATGTTATTGAACGCAGTAGGGACAGGAGGAACTTTGCACCCATCGCCACTATTGCATCACAAATGAGCAAAACAGATAATATTTATAAATATTCTGATGCTAACCCGCCAAACGGTCGCAATTATTACCGCATCCGCATTACCGACATCCAGAAACAGCATTTTTATTCTCCCGTTATAAAAATTGATAATATTTCTGCGGGCATTTCAATTTACCCCAACCCTGTTACCAGCCATATTTATATAAATTTATCAGGGCCATGCAGCAATTATAAAATCGAGGTTGTCAATAATACCGGCCGGGTGATGAGGGCTTACAGTAAAATGATTTGCGGTACGGATAAAATTGACGCAGGCGGCTTACCAAAAGGCCAGTATTTCATCCGGGTTTATACAGATAAAAACGTATTTACTCTTTCCTTCTTAAAGCAATAAAGAAAAGCACCCAAAACCAACTGCGATAGAATCCCGTCTTGCTGGCGGGATTTTTTTATGGAAAAAAGCCATACCCACATCTCAGGGTTTAAAATTTTTGTATGAAAAGAAACTATTTGCTGCTGGCGGCTTTAATTGCCGTGGCCGTTGTATATGCACAGGTTCCCGCAAAACCTGAAAAGCAAGGTGAATCAAAGAAAGAAACAAAAATCTCAAAACCACCCAAGCCACCTGTTCCACCAGAGGCGCCAACCGCTCCCAAGGTCAGTTTAAAGGCCCCTGAACCGCCACCACCTCCGCCACTGCCTTCAGAAATTTCAGATGAAGACAATGAAAGCCCCAATGAATAACAAAACAGTCCCGCCAAAAAGCGGGACTGCTAATATTTATTAATACGTTACCTGATAGAGATTACACCGCAAAACTTTCGCCGCAGGCACAAGTACGGCTGGCATTAGGGTTCACAAACTGAAACCCCTTTCCGTTCAACCCATCAGAAAATTCAAGGGTTGTATTAAAAAGGTAAAGTATGCTTTTCATATCCGTAACGATCTTCATGCCGTTGTGCTCAAACACCTGATCGGTAGGTTTGGTTATATTATCAAAATCTATCTTATAGCTCAGGCCCGAACATCCGCCGCTTACTACTCCCACCCGCAGGAAATAATCCCCTCCCCTGCCTGACTCCCGCATCAGCGACAATACCCTTTCTTTGGCCTTATCGCTTATGTAAATACCATTTTCAATTTGCAAGTTGCCCATAATTTATGTTGTTATCCTTACTTATAACGTATCCGCACCGCCCATAGTTTAACCCTGCGCTGTAAAACGGATAAGCCTGCAAATTTACAAAGCTTTTTTTTGTGTGCCCTTTTACCTTGTGAGCTATTCGGTTTTCTCCCATAAAAGGTTGGCCTTTCTCAAAACTTCTACCTCATTTCGCACCTGCTCTGTGGCAAAATCAATTTCCGCTTCGGTAGTGAACCTTCCCAGGCTAAACCGTATTGACGCATAAGCCATTTCATCGCTTAAACCCATGGCTTTCAATACATGGGAGGGCTCCATAGACGCTGATGAACAGGCAGAACCTGAAGAAACTGCAAGTTTCTTGTTAAGCACAGTAAGGAGTACCTGGCCATCAATACCCTTAAAAGAGAGATTGGATACTGTAGGAAGCCTGTTTGCACCGGCGCCATTCAAAAAGCTATTGGCAGTCTGCAGAATGGCTTTTTCAAGCTTATCCCTCAGCCTGATTATTCTATCGGCATCAGCTTTTAAATGCTCCATACTCAGCTGGCAGGCCTTGCCAAAACCAACGATTCCGGGAACGTTTAAAGTGCCGCTTCTTGCACCCCGCTCATGTCCGCCGCCATCCATTTGGGCTGTTACCCTTATCCGTGGGTTCTTGCGGCGTATATACAATGCCCCCGCTCCCTTTGGACCGTATAATTTATGTGCAGACAATGCCATCAGGTCAATGCCATCTTTGTTTACATCAATGGGAATTTTACCTGCCGCCTGTGTGGCATCAGTAAAAAATATGACGTTGTGTTTGCGGGCAATGGCGCTGATGTCTTTAACCGGCTGCACCACCCCGGTTTCGTTATTGGCATACATGATGCTGATAAGAATGGTGGTGGGCCTGATGGATTTTTCCAGTTCTGCCAGATCAATTAAGCCATCAGCATTTACATCAAGATATGTCACTTCACCACCCGTCTTTTCTACATGGTTGCATGTGTCAAGCACCGCTTTGTGCTCCGTTTTGCAGGTAATAATGTGGTTGCCTTTGCTGGGGTACATCTCAAATACACCTTTTAACGCCAGGTTATCACTTTCGGTAGCGCCTGATGTAAAAACAATTTCTTCAGGTTCTGAGCCAATCAATGCGGCTACCTGTTCCCTTGCCTGCAGAACGGCTTCTGCAGATTTCCAGCCAAACACATGTGTGCGGCTGGCAGCATTGCCAAAGTGCTGTGTAAAAAAAGGCAGCATGGCCTCCATTACAATGGGGTCGCAGGGAGTAGTTGCATGATAATCCAGGTAAACGGGTAACTGCATACAAACAAATCAGGATAACAAATTTACATACTTATACAAGAAGCCAACTCAAAATCAGCACCGGTGAGCGGTACAAACAATTTACGGCTAACTTTAGCAGCTAAAATAACTTTTATGTTAAGAGTTGAACATATTGGAATTGCCGTTAAAAGTTTAAAAGAGTCCGTTCCCCTGTTTGAAGCGCTGCTGAACACCCCGTGTTATAAAACAGAAATGGTGGAATCGGAAAAGGTGAACACCGCTTTTTTTAAACCCGGTGAAAGCAAGATAGAATTGCTTGAAAGCACTGATGAGGATGGCGTAATTGCACGTTACGTTGAAAAAAAAGGCGAAGGCATACACCATATTGCATTTGAGGTAAAAGATATTTATAAAGAAATAAAAAGGCTGAAAGAAAAAGGGTTTATGATTTTGAATGAACAGCCTAAAAAAGGGGCCGATAATAAGCTCGTTTGTTTTCTTCACCCCAAAAGCACCAACGGTGTTTTAATTGAAATCTGCCAGTCTGCAGAAGAACCAAAATAAAAAGCCCCGGCTCGATCGTGGCCGGGGCTGGTGTAAAACCCAGGTGGTCTTGGTTGTTTTTCGACTATTGTTTATTAAATCTCAAAGTTTCTGTTGTTCCATTCTCATCCACCATCTGGAGAAAATAATTACCAGCCGGTAATTTAGAAATATCAAGCCTGTATAAATTGGAGCCTTTGGCTGCTTTTACTGACTGCATTTCCTGTCCATCCGGAGAGAATACACGGATAGCTATCGCTTCTTTCAGCTCTGCACCAAAAGATATTGCAATCGCATCCCTTGAAGGGTTGGGATATGTTATGTAATTGTACCTTCCTTTTGCAAACTTCAGGTTGCGTGTGGCAGAATAGGTGTATTTACCGTCGCGGTCAACCTGTTTTAACCTGTAAAAAGTATTTGTTACCACGTTGCTGTTGTCAACAAAGTAATAGTAATTATCAACGCTTGTACCGCCCACTGCCTGCACTGAACCAATGGTATTCCAGTTTTTGCCGTCGCTGCTTTTTTCAATATCAAACTGCTGGCTGTTGGTTTCATGGTTGGTGATCCATGTCATTTTTACCTGGCCATTGATGGTTTTAAACACATTGAAATCTTTCATGAAAACCGGCAATGAACCAAAATTAAATCCCTGGTTACCACCTGCAGCATCAGCAGTAGATGTGCTGGAAAATGCCGGGCCGTTTATTGAACCATAATCTCCCCTGAATTTGGTGGCACTATTGATAGTGATAACTGAATTTGCATTTCCCGTTTGCGAAGTAACTTGTCCTCCTGTAAAAACATTAATTATACAAGATGAATTTAATGCAACATTACGGTTGTTCCTTACAAGTAGGGTTCCGTAAACTTTAATATCTACATTATTTAAATTAACATTTACATTCACTTCCACTGTTGTACCAGCTGCAATCTCAACAACATTCTTGTTTGTTGAAGAACTGCCGCTCGACGGTGCGCCGGCGGTATTCCAGATCGCCGCATCCCAGTTTCCGTTACCTGTTGAAGTTTTTGTAGTTTGTGCAAATAATGCTGTAGTTGCCAGCAGTACGGTCATAAGTGTAAACACCTTCTTCATAAATTCCAGAGTTTATAGCGTTATAATTGTTAAAAACCTATAGTGTTTCCTGAGGCTTTTTGGAAAAGGTTTTAACAGGCAGTGGAGTTATAATTTTTAACCTGGGGGAATAATAATGCAGTTATTCTTTTTGCAGGTAAGGCTTTCCGGGAGTGATGGAGAAATTAAAATGCAGAAATTCCAGGGATTGGAAGCGTAAAGATTAAAATTAATGCTGAAATATGCAAGCCTGAAGAAAAAAGAAAACAAGAAACAATACCGAAGAAGCTGATTATGATAAGTATAAAAAAATTAAATACCCAGTTTCTCTACCGCATACTGGGCAGCAATCTGGCTGGCATCTTTTTTATTGTAAGCTTTCCCTTCAGATACCAGTTCGCCGTCAATTACTGCCCCTACCCTGAACAGCCTCCTGCCATTCTCCATTCTTTCCTCCAGTGTTTCAAACTCCAGCACCTTGCCGTTTTTATTGGCCCAGCCATACAGGCGGTTCTTGTGGTTTATTTCAAGTATCTCAAGGTCTTCAATAAACATATGCGGGATGATGATGCGCTTATACACCCAGCGTATGGTTTTGTCGTAGCCCCTGTCAAGATAAATGGCGCCGACAAGGGCTTCAAGTGTATTGCCAAAAATCTGGCTTATCTTAAGTGAATTATCGCTTCTGTTGTACAGCGTAATTTTCTTCAATCCCATTTTTATGGCAATGTCATTCAGCGTCTGGCGGTTTACCATTTTGCTGCGCATTTCTGTAAGAAAGCCCTCTTCTTTGTATGGATAACGTTTAAATAAATAATCCGCCACTATGCCGCTTAAAACAGCATCGCCAAGATATTCCAGCCTTTCGTTGTTTTCGTGGGGGTTTTCTTTAATTGAGCGGTGGCTGAGTGCGGTTACATACAAATTAAAGTTGTGCGGGGCAAAGCCTAAAACATTACATAGTTGCTTATAATAGGCCCAGTTGGTTTTACCGATGCGGAAATATTGAATTAAAAAATACACACATTGCCATTTAAGGATGATTCAGCAGGGGACGGGAAAAGCGATTGTATAACGGGAGGCATATTTAAAACGCCCGGCCGTTACAAATATTTTTTCAGGATTACAGAAGCATTGTGGCCCCCGAACCCGAATGTATTGCTCAATGCCGCCCTTACAGGTCGTTTTTGAGCTTTATTAAAAGTAAAATTTAATTTAGGATCCAGTTCAGGGTCATCAGTAAAATGATTGATAGTAGGAGGAACTGTATCAAACTGCACTGCATAGGCACAGGCTATGGCTTCAATTACACCTGCAGCGCCAAGCAAATGGCCCGTCATTGATTTTGTGGAACTGATATTGAGATTATAGGCGTGTTTGCCAAATACACCCAGTATGGCTTTGGTTTCTGCAATATCTCCCAGCGGTGTTGAGGTGCCATGAACATTGATGTAGTCAATGTCTTCAGGTTTCATCCCTGCATCTTCAAGGGCCGCCCTCATTACGTTTAACGCACCCAATCCTTCGGGATGCGGCGCTGTAATGTGGTGTGCATCTGCTGTTGCCCCGCCACCTGCAATTTCGCAATAAATTTTCGCACCCCTTTTTAATGCATGTTCAAGGTCTTCCACAATAAACATTCCGGCGCCTTCACCCATCACAAAACCATCCCTTTCTTTATCAAAAGGACGTGAAGCTGTTTTGGGGTCATCATTTCTTTCGCTCAATGCCTTCATGGCATTAAAACCGCCCACACCTGCTTCGCATATCACCGCCTCACTTCCCCCTGCAAGTATTACATCTGCTTTGCCCAGCCTGATGTAGTTGTATGCTTCCATAATGGCATGTGTTGATGATGCACATGCGCTGACCACGGCAAAGTTCGGCCCCCTGAAACCATGCCGCATGGATATTTGCCCTGCAGCAATGTCCAGTATCATCTTTGGAATGAAGAATGGATTGAAACGGGGTGTGCCGTCTCCTTTTGCAAAATTGATAACCTCTTCCTGAAAGGTCATTAACCCGCCAATACCGCTTGAAAAAATTACTCCGGTACGGTCGGGGTCAATGTTTTCTTTGGAAATACCGGCATCTTTTGTTGCTTCATCGCTCACAACAAGTGCAAACTGCGTAAAGCGGTCAACCTTACGGGCCTCTTTCCTGTCGAGGAACTGAGTGGGTTCAAAACCTTTTACTTCGCAGGCAAAACGGGTTTTAAATTTTGCTGCATTAAACAGGGTGATAAAATCAGCGCCTGATACACCACCGCTTAACCCCTTCCAGTAATCCGGAGCGGAGTTGCCCAATGGCGTCAATGCGCCGATTCCTGTTACAACAACTCTTTTTAATTCCATATCATTCGCCTGGTGGGAAAATGTCCGGATAGATGATATTTACTTAGCATGCTCTTCTAAGTAAGCTACTGCCTGCCCGACTGTGGTAATAGTTTCTGCTTGTTCGTCGGGAATAGAAATGTTGAATTCTTTTTCAAATTCCATGATCAATTCTACGGTGTCCAGAGAATCTGCACCTAAATCGTTCGTAAATGAAGCCTCAGGTGTAACTTCTGCTTCATCTACTCCTAATTTGTCAACAATGATCTTTTTAACTCTTGTTGAAATGTCTGACATGGTCGTAAAGTTTGGTTAATACTGGGTGCAAAAATAGAGGTTTTGCAAAAAAAACAATGACCGCACTACAATTAAGTTAAAACCCTTTACGGACGGCACTTCCGGGGGGGTTGAAACGCACTATTCCCGAAAAACTGAAATATCCTGTATTGAATTTATGAATTGCAAAACTGACCGTTTAACAGGCATTGTTGTGTGTTTAATTTTCGTATTTTTAAACAGTTTGTCACCCGTTTTTACATAAACCCGCAGCATGGCTTTAAAAATTATTGACCACGGATCAAGAGAATACAGGCAAATGGTGGATTTGCGTTACGAACTGCTGCGCAAACCATTGGGGCTGCAATTTTCGCCTGAAGAACTGGAAAGGGAAAAAGAAGATATTTTAATCGGGGCTTTTGACGATGACAAAATGCTGGGCTGCTGCCTGCTTACACGGGTTAATACTGATACCTGCCGTCTCCGCCAGATGGCTGTACACAACAGTTTGCAGGGCAAGGGCATTGGCGCAACCATGATGAACTTTGCCGAAAATGTGGCCCGTGATGTGGGCTATAAGCAAATGACCATGCATGCCCGGAAAAACGTAGTGGGATTCTACGAAAAATTGGGATACCATATTACCAGTAACGAATACGAAGAAATAACCATTCCCCACTGCACTATGGAAAAAAGACTGGTGTAGGTTTTATTTTCCTATTTTATTTTTCAGTAACACCCTTGCTTCGTGTACCTGATCGCTTCCCATAAATGCATCTTTGGGAACCAGGAAAAATGTGCGGCTGTCAAAATACAGGTGAAAAAAATCTGGTGTTTCAAAAAAATTACTGAATTCCCTCCAAGCCCATGTTTTGCTGCCCTTTTCTGTTTCAATAAACAGATGGTTTTCTTCCAGCGATATTTTAAAAGAATCTTTAAATGTACGGGACCTCCTGTAAATGGTGCCCGGGAGCCAGAACCAGAACGCCGCCATCATTACCAGCCACAATACCGAACTCATCAGGAAAGGCAGGGGCGTAATTACTTTAAAAAAAAACAAACCGGCTGATAACAGTGCAAACACATTAACAAGTATCATCATCAGTTTTATTTCACGCCTGCTGATGAAGTGATAACGTAAAGCCTGCAACACCTGTGGTTTCTTGTACGAGATATTAAGTTGCATGAAAGCAGTTTGGTCTTGGTTTCAATTTTCAAGTTACAGAAATATTATTCATCAGGCCGGCGGATTAAACCGAAGTGAGAAACTATTCTTTTACTTTCAGGTCTTTCTCACTTACTGACCATTCGGCCAGTTTCTCACCTTTGATACCGATAAATTCAACCTTCAGGTTTCTTTCCCGGTATTTGCCTGTTACAGTTATGCGGGCATAATTTTGTTTCTCATCCACTCCCACCACACGGTAAGGGTTATTTTTTTCAGCCGCACCAAATTTGTGTGTGCCCGAGGTAAGGGGAGAAGATGTGATATCGTAAAGCGGGTACGACAAATGGCTTTCAGTTTTTATAATTTCACTGTGGTGGCGGTCGCCGGTAAGAAAAAGCACACCGCTTATTTTTTCCGCTTCAAGAAAACCCATCAGCTCATTATACTCCACCGGAAATTTTCTGAAACAATCAAATGGAGAAACCGGATTAAGCACCTGGCTTCCTGTTGCAATAATTTTAAATGTTGCAAAACTTCCGGATAAAGCATTCTTCAGCCACTCCATCTGCTGTGACCCGAACATTTTCTTGATGGGGTTTGGGTTACCGTCAATGCTGTCCTGCAAATTGTCATTACTGCGGAAGGTACGGTCGTCAAGTAAAAATAAATCCACGTCACCGTAAGATATCTTAGAATAAACCCCTTTCCCATATTCACCATAAGAAGGATTGGCCCAGTAATTCATAAACACTTTTCTGCTTTCTTCTTTCAGCACATATTCTTTGCCCATGTCATTGGGGCCAAAATCATGGTCGTCCCAGATGGCGTAGTGACTCATACTCTTTAAAAAATTTTGCAACACACCGAAACTCCTGTCACGGCTTGCCCTGTACCACAAACCCCATGCACTGAGGTAATCCACGTCACGTGTGTACCAGTTATCGCCAAGCCATAACATAAATGCTGCTTTTTCTCTTGCCATGGTTTCAAAAATGGATGAGTCGCCACCATAAGGTTTGCCGGGCCTGTCGTAAACCGGCTCATTAAAATAAGAGCAACTTCCGGCAAGGAAGCTGAAATCCGGTGCAGGCTTGCGCCATTGCCAAAGGTCTTTGGTGGTAAACTCTCCGTGTGCTTTGGTGGGCCTGCTGTTTTTTGCACTGCCGGTAAGCTGGTATTCATATGTTGTATTTATATCAAGACCTGTAACATCAAAAACCACCGGCCTGAAACCATACTGGTTGCTTTTATCTGTTCCTTTCGCACCGGCATCATCAACTTTACGTGCATTTTTTATATCCCCTTTCTTCCAGTACCAAAGTTCAACCGGTGCAGCGGGTTTAACCTCCACCCAGATTTTTGCCGTACGCAGTTCAACCTGCCCGTGCATGGGGCCTGAAATAATAAAATCACCCGGCTGCGCAAAAACAAAACAGGAAAAAAAAGTCAGCAGGAAAAAAAAGCTGAGTGGTTTGGCCTTGTACATATCTTTGAAAATTGATGAGCGGCAAAGTACACAATCTGAAGCATTTCAGGATAACACTGCTGTTGAATTCATCATTATTTTTATCTGCATTGCTTGCCTGTTGCAATGGCGCCCGAAAAGAAAATCCTGCCGCAGAACGTTCCTTTTATTACTGGAAATCTGTTTTTTCTTTAACCGCATATGAAGAGCGGATGCTCGATTCACTGAAAGTCTCAGCCATTTACTTAAAATTATTTGATGCGGACTGGAACCCCGTTTTGCAAGCCCCGCAACCGTCAGCACAGCTAAAGGCAACAGAATCCTCAAAACATTTTTTTCAAAACAAAAGGTTCAGCATTATACCGGTTGTTTTTATCACCAATGAATGTATCCGTAATATTGACAGCAGCCGGATCAGTTCATTTGCACAAAACATCATTTTACTGATTGAACAAATAAGCGTTGCCAATAATTTTACGGATATTCCTGAATGGCAGATGGATTGCGACTGGACAGTTTCCACCCGTGAAAAATATTTTAGGCTGCTTGAAATTATCCGCAGCCATACGCAGCAAAAGAAAATAAAATTATCAGCCACCATCAGGCTGCACCAGTTAAAATACAGCGGAAAAACCGGTGTGCCGCCGGTTGATAAGGGTTTGCTGATGTGCTACAACATGGGCAACCTTAAAAACCCGGCTGTAAAAAATTCAATTCTTGAAGCTGAAGAAATGAAGAAATACATCAGCAGCCTGAAACATTACAGCTTAGCGCTTGATGTTGCCCTGCCCCTGTTTGACTGGTTTGTGTGGTTCCGCAATAACAGTTATCACGGGTTGATACACACAGCAAGCCTCCCGGGATCATTTCAACGCAGGGCTAAAACAAAATTTGAAAAAGACAGCACAGTGAATAACATTTCATTCCTGAAAGATGACTGGCTTCGTTATGAAAATTCAACTTATAGTGAGCTCGAAAAAGCCCTTGGGTTAATCAGCAGGAATTCATCATCACGTAACTTTTCCCGCATAGCCCTTTACCATCTCGATTCTTTAACTTTAAGCAAATATCAGTTTCATGAGCTGGAAAACATTTTTAATATGCTGCATTAATGGTGTTATGCTTGCAACACTGGTTTTATTTCCATACAACATTATTGGCTGCGGGCCAGATGCAGACCCATATGATTATTTTACCAGTTTCTTTAACAGCAACCTTACCGAAAACAAAAACCTGAAGCCCTTTTATTATACCAGCTACCGTTTTTTATACCATGAGCAGGAGCCCGTTCCTGTGAAATACGTTACCAGTGCTGAATGGACAGGCTATTGCGGAAAGGCTGTAAATGAAAAAGACGCCTATGAATTTGTATGCAGGTATGCGCATAAAGATTTGTCATCTCTTTACTTTCATCTTGAAAAGAAGCAGCCGCTCAATATTCCTGATTCAGTAAAGAAAAACGGCATGGCGCAATATTTTACAAAAAGCAACGACCTGGAAGCGCTGGGTTACCTGATGTATGCCAAACAGGCGGAGCCGTTTGTTACCGGAGATGAAGGATGGGAGCAGGTGCAGCGTGACAGTATAAAAATGGCCAGGCTTATAAAAAACGGCCAGCAACTTTATGCGGCTGCCAAAAAAGATTTTATCCGCCTGCGTTATGCTTACCAGGTAATGCGGCTGTTGCATTACAGCGGCAGGTTTGCCGAATGTATAAAATGGTATGAAGAAACCATAGCACTGAATAAAACAGCAAGTGTATTGCATGAACTTTCCCTTTCTTTGAATGCAGGGGCAATGGCCAGAACAGGGAAAAGGTCGGAAGCAGCTTATGTGTTCAGCAAACTTTTTGCCCAGTCCAATATAAAGAAGGTCTCCAATTACATGAGTTTCAGGTTTACGAATTATTCTTTTGAGGAAAGGGAAAAAAACCTTCAGCATTGCAGGAACAATGAAGAACGGGCCAATATGCTGGGGCTGTTTGCGCTGGGTGATCCATATAACCGCATTGAAATACTCAAAGAAATCTATCGCCTTTCCCCTTCCTCTCCTTTGCTGGATGTGCTGGCCATACGTGAAATCAATAAAATTGAAGAAAATTATCTTACCCCTTTATTGCGAAAAACTGAGGGCGGTAAAGCTTTGAATTTATCATGGAATGATGGTAAGGACAGCGTGATGAATGTGTATTATAAAGAAGCCCGTGAACTCGCCGGGTTTTATCATTCCATATCACAGCATACTGCAGTAAAAAACAAAGGCCTTTATGAAATCGGCGCTGCTTATCTTAATTACATTACCAAAAACTATACTGATGCAAAGGCATTGCTCCAATCTGCTGAAAAAATGGCCCTTTCCCCGGAACTGAAAGACCAATGGCAACTTACCAATATTTTACTGACCATTTCTGCAAAAGAAAAAATTGATGCCGCTTTTGAAGAACAAATCCTTCCATCAGTTCAATGGCTGGAGAAAAAAGCAAAAACAGAAAAAGCATGGAAAGCAGACTGGCACGAAGTAAACCTATGGAAACAGTTTTACCGGAACCTGATGAGTGAAATACTGGCGCAGCGTTACCATGCACAGGGCGACCTGCACAAAGAAACACTCGCCATCGGCGCTGCTGAAAAAATCTTCACAACAGCAATGGATGAAAATGCCGAAGAATATTACCCTTACTACGGCATATTTGAAACCAGCGCCCTGAATTTTCTGCGTTACCGACTCAACAGTAAACAGGTAGAACAACTGCACAGCCTGATGCAATCCGGGACAGCTAATAAATTTGAACAGTATCTTATTAAAAACAATACGCTTTCCGCCGATGACGTAAAAGATTTTGCAGGCACTGCATACCTCCGTGAATTTAACCTTGCAAAAGCGGAAGAGTGGTTTAAAACCATTCCTGCCGCTTATTATAAAAAAGACCCTTATAAAACTTATATGGCTGCCAATCCCTTTGCAGATTTGATTAATGATACACATGCCCCCACCAAACAGGATACTGTAACATACAGTAAACTCTCCTTTGTACAAAAAATCAGGAGACTGGAAAAAGATGCATCCGCCGGAACAAATAATGAAAAGAAAGCAAAGGCATATTATGAAATAGCAAAGGGATATTACAACATGAGTTACTGGGGCAACAGCTGGATGCTGATGGCTTATGAATGGCATAGTATGGACGGCTTAAAACACGACAGTCTGATGCAGAAATGGGAGAAAGAATATTATGGCGTATATAAGGCTGAAGAATATTATAAAAAGGCATTTACGCTGGGTAAAGACAATAGCTTTAAAGCACGTTGTTTATTTATGGCGGCCAAATGCAGGCAAAAGCAAATTGCCATTCCGCAATACAGCCAGTATAAGGAATGGGAACAATACCAGCGGGCTGAAGAAGCTTACCGAAAAAAGATATTCAGGAATGACGAATACTTTGCTGCTTTAAAAAAAGACTATGCGGGCACAGCCTTTTATAAAGAAGCATTAAACACCTGCAGTTACCTGAAGGATTTTTCCGTAAAAAAATAAAATGGCAATGGATTACCTGATGCTGCGGCAGCTTTTATAATGCTTGTTGGCTGCATCGTGCGGCGTAACAGAGCGGGCACAGGACGTAAAGAAAGACGCTGCAATAAGGAACAGGATTAACTTTTTCATCTGCTTGCTTTTATTGTTTTTAATCTCATTAAACTACCATCATCAGTTCATACCAATGGAACTTCAGTTGGTGATTTCAGGCCATTAAAAAAATCGGGTAACGATCAATTCATGCAGATGCGGGAGCTTGGGTACTGAATTAAAAACGGACTCAGGATATAACGGGGAACAAGACAAAAAATTGAGCCAAAAATGCGTTTTGAAACCACAAATAATCCACATTATAGCAACTTCCTGCTTTTGTGGGGGTTAGATATTGCACATAATTCCTAAACAAAAAATAAAATTTTTATACCCGGCAACATTACCTGATTATTCTTTATGTAATACCTGAAGCAGTATTTCAATATAAAATATATGAAGAAGAAAAACCCCGTCAGCGGTGGTTGATGGCTCCGTGGCATTGCAACCCTGGCGGCGGTTTAAACAACAAAATTTCATCATAGGAAAATTGATATGGGTTCAAAACAATTCATTCCTCCTCTTTATGATTTTCTTCTATTACTCCCGCCGACGGGGACCAAAGCCGTCGGGGATAAAAAAATCCGCCCAAAGAATTGAGCGGATTATGGTTTTATTTTAAACCGTCCTATTTACTCTAATTTATTAACTGCAACCCAAACTATTGCCACAATTCAAACACTTGTAGCAGGTACCGCTGCGTACCGTAATGTGGCCGCATACATTACATGCCGGCGCATCGCTTTGCATGCTCTTCATGTAATCCTGCGTGCTGTTTTCGCTGCGCATGGCTGCTGATGTTCTTTGCACCTTATTGGCGGGTGAAGAACCGTTGCCTGCATTGGGCGAACCCATCGGCGCAATTACCCTTACATCACTCAGTTCAGGGGTTTTTCTTTCATATTCCAGTCCTGTAGGCACATCATCCCAGTCATCATTGCCTGCATTCATCACTTCAGGCCTGTCAAGCACATGTACCAGATCAGTGCGGCCGAGGTATTCATAAGCCAGGCAGCGGAATACGAAATCAACAATAGACGTGGTTGTTTTAATGTTCGGATGGTCAACCATACCTGCAGGCTCAAACTTGGTAAAGACAAACTTTTCTACAAACTCTTCAAGCGGCACGCCATACTGCAGGCCTACTGAAACAGAAATAGCAAAACAGTTCATCAGGCTGCGCAGTGTTGATCCTTCCTTGGCAAGGTCAACAAAAATTTCTCCCAGTGTACCATCATTGTATTCGCCTGTGCGCAGGAAGATAGCCTGCCCGTTGATCTTGGCTTTTTGTGTAAAGCCCCGGCGTTTGGCAGGTAAGGTCCTTCTTTCAACAATGCGTGCCAGTTCTCTTTTCAGTTTCGTGTCCGGAGAAGCCTGCATGCGTTTCTGGAGTTCTTCCAGTAATTCACTAACGGTTAATTTACCCAAATCAATCAACTGGCTCTCCCCATCCGGGTTCACAACTTCCTCTGCATCCAGTGCCGTGCCGATTGATTCTTCCGGCTTTTTTGAATCACTCTTGTTACTCAGTGGCTGGCTCAGTTTAGATCCGTCGCGGTACAAGGCACAGGCCTTAAGTCCCAGCTTCCAACTCATGTAATAGGCATCAGCAATTTCTTCTACTGATGCTTCGTTGGGCAGGTTAATGGTTTTAGAGATTGCACCGCTGATAAAAGGTTGTACTGCAGCCATCATGCGGATGTGGCCATGTGCGTGAATGAAACGCTGGCCTTTTTTGCCGCATTTGTTTGCGCAATCAAACACAGGATAATGTTCTTCTTTGAGGAAGGGGGCGCCTTCAATAGTCATCGTGCCGCATACATAATCATTGGCGGCTTCCACCTGATCGGATGTAAAGCCCAATGCCTGCAGCATATTCCAGTCGAAGTTGTAGTATTCCTCAGGTTTAAACCCTAAGCGCTGTAAACATTCTTCGCCGAGGGTATATACGTTAAATACGAAATTGATTTCGAAAGCTGATTTCACCGCTTCATCCAGCTTCCTGATCTCATCAGCAATAAAACCCTTTTCGCTTAATGTTTGCTGGTTAATAAAGGGGGCTCCTGCAAAACTTGCCGCACCTACAGCATATTTAATAACCGCTTCTCTTTCTTTCTCATCATAACCCAGGTTTTTTAAAGCTGCGGGAACAGACTGGTTGATGATTTTAAAATAACCGCCGCCGGATAATTTTTTAAACTTCACCAAAGCAAAATCGGGTTCAACGCCGGTGGTATCGCAATCCATTACCAACCCTATGGTGCCGGTTGGTGCAATTACGGTTGACTGTGCATTGCGGTAACCAAATTTTTCTCCCATTTCTACTGCATCATCCCATGCCCTGCAGGCTGATTTCAATAAATAATCCGGGCAATATTTTGCATGGATGCCCTGCGGTTTAATGTGCAATCCCGTATAAGCATCTTCTGCATCATAGGCAGCGGCACGGTGGTTGCGCATTACACGCAGCATGTCTTCCCTGTTCTCCTCAAACCTTGCAAAAGAACCGAGCGCAGCAGCCATTTCTGCAGAAGTTTTATAAGAAATACCGGTCATGATTGCTGAGATAGCCCCCGCTATGCCGCGGGCTTCATCACTGTCGTAAGGAATACCGCTTACCATCAGCATGCTGCCAAGGTTGGCATAGCCCAAACCCAATGTGCGGTAATCATAGCTGAGCTGCGCCACTTCTTTACTGGGGAATTGCGCCATCAGAACAGAAACTTCAAGCACAACAGTCCACAGGCGAACGGTGTATTCAAATCCCGCTACATCAAATGTGTTGCCCTCTTCGCTGAAAAACCTGCGCAGGTTAACCGAAGCAAGGTTGCATGCTGTGTTATCCAAAAACATGTATTCGCTGCAGGGGTTGGAGGCCCGGATACGACCACCTTTCGGGCATGTGTGCCACTCGTTGATGGTAGTATCGTATTGGGTACCCGGGTCTGCACAACGCCACGCTGCATATGCAATCTGGTTCCAAACTTCACGGGAAGGAATTTTTTTCATTACTTGTCCGCCGGTACGTGCTTTCAATTCCCAGTCTTCTCCTTTTTCAAGTTTTTCGAAAAATTCGTCAGGGATGCGTACGGAATTATTGGAGTTCTGTCCGCTTACGGTACGGTAAGCCTCCCCTTCATAATCGCTTGGGTAGCCAGCCGCTATTAATGCGCCTACTTTCTTTTCTTCTTCAACTTTCCAGTTGATGAATTCCATTACTTCAGGATGGTCAAGATCAAGGCAAACCATTTTTGCTGCACGGCGTGTGGTGCCACCGCTCTTTATGGCACCTGCTGCACGGTCGCCTATTTTTAAGAAGCTCATTAAACCACTCGATGTTCCTCCTCCGCTTAACCTTTCTCCTTCACCCCGGATATTGGAATAATTTGTTCCCACACCTGAACCATATTTAAATATACGGGCCTCCCTCACCCACAGGTCCATGATACCCCCTTCATTTACCAGGTCGTCCTCAACGCTTAAAATGAAACAGGCATGGGGCTGCGGACGTTCGTATGCAGAAGTGGATTTTTTTAACTGGCCGTCGGCCTGGTCAACATAATAATGTCCCTGCGGTTTTCCCTTTATACCATAGCTTTCATATAAACCGGTATTGAACCATTGCGGTGAATTGGGGACACAGGCCTGGTTTAAAATTCCATATACCAGTTCTTCATAAAAAACCTGTGCGTCTTCCTGTGTTGCAAAATAGCCGTAACGTTCGCCCCACACCTTCCAGCAATACGCCATGCGGTGGGCTACCTGTTTAACAGATGTTTCCCTGCCCAGCGAACCGTCAGGCTGGGGCACACCTGCTTTACGGAAATATTTTTGGGCTAATATGTCAGTCGCAATCTGGCTCCACTGTTTAGGCACCTCCACATTGGTCATTTCAAAAACAACCTCTCCGTTGGGGTTGCGGATAACAGAGGTACGGTAATCGTATTCAAACATATCAAACACATTTACACCATCACGTGTAAACTGGCGTTTGAACTGCAGACCGGGCTGGACTTGGATTTTATCTTGTGTCATAGCTTCAGTTGGTTTTATGGATTAGTAATGGGGGTTAAGTAATGGTTAAGTTTTAAAAAATACAGGGCAACGAAAATATCTTTCATTATTATTCGGACAAGCTCAGAAATATCAACACTCTGTGGAAAAGTAAACAGAATTCAATAGCAGCCTCATTTTTTATTTTTTTGCACAAAAGCAGTAAAAAAAATTTTGGTGGTGAGCTATAAAATTTCTAATTACCTTTTGTTGCACCGCATAAAGGTGAAGTTGAAACTTTCCAGGGCAGAACAGCAGCCGCTTCCCGCAGATTACGGATATTTGCAGAATAACGTTTTGCTGCAAACGAAAGAACCCAAAATGAAAGAAATTCCCTTGAAAATTTTTGCTGCTGTTTCACTGCTCTTTTGTTCATCAATGCTGCGTGCACAATCCACACAGTTTTCGGGCTGGTTGTTTTACCTGCACAGCATAAAAATCAAAAACAAATTCAGTATGCACCTTGATGTGCAGTTGCGCAGCACAGACGAATTGAAGGCCGTGAGAACAATCATTATCAGGCCCGGCCTTAACTGGCAGGCGGGAAAGAACAGCATGGCCACCTTGGGCTATGCTTTTATCCCCAACCGCTCTGCAATTGGTAACATGAACGGCCTTTTTGCCGAGCACCGCATCTGGCAGCAGTTTGTTTACAACCACAACCTGTTAAAAACACGTATTGCACACCGCTTTCGTGCAGAAGAAAGGTTTATGCCGGTTGTGGCCGTCAGTAACAACGATCTTGCAGTAACAGACAGGATATACAGCACAAGGTTCAGGTATTTCTTCCGTGATATTATTCCTTTTGTTCAAAAACCAAAATTTGAAAAAGGCCTTTTTGCAGCCGTGCAGAATGAAGTTTTTTTCAACATTACCCATAAGCAAAATGTAAACGGGAAACTTTTTGACCAGAACCGTGCGTATATAGCAATGGGATACCGGCTTAAACCTTCCTTTGATATAGAAGCCGGTTATATGAACCAGTACGTATCGGGAAGAAACAACAACTTTTTAAACAACCACATTATACAGGTTGCCACTTATTTGCGTTTGAATTAACGATTAATATAAAAGGAAGCTAAAAATTTTGCATTTTTGCATAAGTACCAATACCAATAGAATGACTAACCGCATCTACCGGTCGCTAACAGAAAAGAAAGAAAATGGACATAAATCTTTTGCCGTACTCATAGATCCGGACAAAGTGAATGAACAAAAGATTGATGTGCTTACTGAACTGGCTGTGGAAGCTAAGGTGGATTATTTGCTGGTAGGCGGCAGCCTCGTTATCAGCAACCAGCTGGATGAAGTGGTGCAGCAGATCAAAAAGAACTGCGACCTGCCTGTTATTCTCTTTCCAGGCAGCCCTTCACAAATATCACGTTTCGCAGATGCGCTTTTATACCTTTCCCTTATTTCAGGCCGAAATGCAGAATTGCTGATAGGCCAGCATGTAATTTCTGCGCCATTTGTAAAGCAAAGCGGCCTTGAAATCATTTCAACCGGTTATATGGTTATTGATGGCGGCGCCCCAACAACTGTTTCCTACATCAGCAATGCCAACCCCATACCTGCCGATAAAAACGAAATTGCCATGTGCACTGCCATGGCGGGTGAAATGCTGGGCATGAAATTAATTTATATGGATGCAGGCAGCGGGGCCAAAAAACCCATACCTGAAAACATGATTGAAGCTGTTGCCCGGCATGTAGAAGCCCCCATAGTGGTTGGCGGGGGAATAACAGAACCCGAAAAAGCCTACCGCAACTGCAAAGCCGGCGCCGATGTAATTGTAATAGGCAATGCCATTGAAAAAGATATTTCACTCATTAAAGAAATGAGCGCTGCAATACATGGGGTGAAGGTGGGGGTGTAAAAAATTTTCAATGTTTATTTGAAAGTAATTTCTCAACATATCACTTTCAGCTTAAGAATACCAGCAGTATATTTTCATAGCACCCCTGCCTGCGTGGTGCAATCAGGCAGGGTTCCTTGCCTGCCTGTCCGGAAGCTAATCCTTACCCAAATTTATGGGATAGGATTTGAGAGAAGAGAAAGAACTTTGGCGGCATTATGCATAAAATAACCGTCAAAGATTTTCCGGCGCTGGACTTAGGTGACAAACGAAGGGATGAAAGATTTGTGAAGATCATTGAAAATATTATCCGTCATCCTGGTGGCAGCATACCACAACACAATGAACAGTGGTATGACACTAAAGCGACATATGAGTTCTTTAAAAATGAGGATATAAAACTGGAGGCCATTAATGCTGCCATCAGTGCTTTTGGCGTCAGCCGTGCAGAACAGCAACAGCTATTGGTGATACATGATACCAGTACGATTAGCTATAACGACTTGCAGGCAGAAGGGCTTGGCTATATTGATAATGCTGCAGGCAAAGGAATATTTTGTCACAGCAGTATAGCGGCTACGATAACGGGTATACCGCTGGGCTTGCTTCATCAGCAGATCTGGACAAGACAATCATCTGAGCTGGGTAAATCGGCAAAGCGTAAACAAAAGCCTTTTGAAGAGAAAGAATCCTACAAATGGTATCGGGGTATAGCATCAGTCAATGAACTGCTTGGTGAGGAGACAGTAAAGATTCATATAGGCGACAGGGATGCGGACATCTATGAGTTATTTTTTAATGCGCCGGCCGAATTACTGATACGGGCAAGGCATAACAGAAAGACAGCAGCAGGATCAGCATTATGGCAGTACATCAGTAAACAAAAAATAGCGGCAGAAGAGGAAATCATAATACCCGACCGTACTGGCAAACGAAAAAAGAAGGTACAGGTTCAGATAAGGTATAAGGAAGTCGAAATTCTGTGCCCGGCCCATAAAGGGGAAAAGTATGACAGTGTGGTTTTAACGGCTATTGAGATCAGGCAAAAAGGCAACAATAAAGATGGGATACACTGGAAACTGCTGACCACACTGGATATAAAAAATGCAGAACAAGCCAAACAGTGTATGAGATGGTATAGTTACCGTTGGCTGATAGAGCGGTTTCATTATGTATTAAAAAGCGGATGCGCAATAGAAGCATTGCAATTAAAAAAAGCTGAATCACTGATGAAAGCGGTAGCCGTATATAGCCTGGCAGCGTTTAATATTATGCAGTTGACCTATCAGTCAAGGCAAACACCGGATGTGAGTTGTGAAATAGCATTGAGCCGCCGGCAATGGGAGGCCTTATATATGTTGAGATTTAAGACCAACAAACTGCCAAAGCAACCACCTGCACTTCAAGAAGCAACAAGGTGGCTGGCGCAAATGGGTGGTTATTTGGGAAGAAAAAGCGATGGGCCACCAGGATTAAAAACAGTGTGGCTTGGATATGAGTCGCTGTTGCAAGCTGTAGCTCTTTATAAAGTATTAAAAAATTTAGGTAACGATTAGCTACCGGCAGGCAGGCAACATCATTGAATGAAGCTACAATAAAAAAATAGAACCTTATATTGAACGAAGTGAAATCCCGCAATACGGGAAGAAAAATAATTCATTTATGCACATATCGCTTGACGGTTTTGTAGCAGGACCAAACGGAGAAATGAAGAGGGCTCTGTCTGCCCGTGGTATTGCCCCGCAGCCAGTACAATATGATTGATTGAAGAAAACAGGCGTCTGAAAGTTATCTATAGTATAAGTTTCTAAATTTAAAATCCTTTTCTGTATCAAATCCGGACAAAGCGGGTAAGCTGCTACGGCCCTGTTTTTGTCGTAACTTTCGTTGCAATAACCCAATTCCTGATTTACTCAAAATCATTTTATGAGATTGTTTATTTTACCTGCCTGCCTGATATTACTGATCTGCTGCAGGAATAAAAAAACAAACCCGGAAATTGATATGACGATCGATCTGAAAAGAGGTGATCTCATTACCTGCGGGCCACAGGAAGGTGATTTATTTGGTTCTGTTTTTTTCAATGCCACTGTACCCGCTGACCGGCAAAAAGATTTCAATACGGCTATCGCTTTGCTTCATTCATTTGAGTATGATGAAGCGGAAAAAATGTTTGCAAAGGTGATTGACAGTTCTTCTGCATGCGCCATGGCGTATTGGGGCGTTGCCATGAGTAATTTTCATCCACTCTGGGCGCCGCCTTCACCGGAAGAGCTGCAAAAAGGAATGAAGGCGATTGAAATTGCCCGTTCCATAAAAGACAAAACCAACAAAGAGTCAGACTATATTGAAGCCATTGCACAATTTTATGAAAATGCTGCGTCGCTGGATCATCGCAGCCGTGTACTGAAATTTGAAAAAGCGATGGAAGATATCTATAATAAATACCCGGATGATAAAGAAGCTCTTGTATTTTATGCATTGGCATTGAATGCAGCGGTCGATCCCAAAGACAAAACTTACAGCCGCCAGAAAAAAGCATTTGAACTGCTTAATACCATCTTTCTGCAAAATCCCCTGCATCCGGGCCTGGCACATTACATCATTCACAATATGGATTATCCGGGTTTGGCTGTTTTGGCATTGCCGGCAGCCAGAAAATATGCAAGCATTGCCCCGGCATCCGCACATGCCCGGCATATGCCCTCCCATATTTTCACAAGACTGGGTTTGTGGGATGAATGCATCCAATCAAATCTTGTTTCTGTTTCATCGGCCCAATGCTATGCGCAACAGGCCGGTATCAAAGGTCATTGGGATGAAGAACTGCATGGCCTGGATTACCTGGTTTATGCTTACCTGCAGGAGAAAAAAGATGATTCTGTCCGGTTGCAGCTCGATTACCTTCAAACCATTAAGGAAGTTCATCCGGCAAACTTCAAAGTGGCTTATGCATTTGCTGCTATACCTGCCCGCTATGCATTAGAAAGAAAAGACTGGAAAATGGCATCGGGTCTGCAACTGCATGCTGCAAATTTTTCCTGGAAGGATTTTCCATGGCAGGAAGCTATCATTCATTTTGCACGGGTACTGGGCCATGTGCATCTCAACAAAACAGATGATGCAGAAAAAGAACTGGCCCTTTTAAAATCGCTTTATGAAATTTTAAGTACTCAAAAAAACAAAACTGCCGAAGCAGCACAGGTAGAAGTGCAGATAAAAATAGCTGAAGCATGGATTGTGCTGCGAAAAGGAAACAGGCAAAAAGCAAAAGTATTAATGATGGAAGCAGCAGACAAAGAAGATGCATCGGAAAAACATCCGGTCACACCGGGCTCCGTATTGCCTGCCCGTGAATTATTAGGTGAAATGCTGCTGGAACTGGATGAGCCGGAGTTGGCTGTTGTGGCTTTTGAAAAGAATTTAATAATAAATCCCAACCGGCGGAATGGATTAGCGGGTCTTGACAAAGCAAAACAAAAAAGCAGGTGATCCTGTTTCAGGAATTGACAAAATAATTGGATGAAGATGCCAGTATCTATCTTCTATAATTCTTCGCGGCAAAAAGAAAATGAATTAGCTTTCTCGAAAAAGCTATAAAAATAAAACCTTATGCGAAAAATAATTTCATTTATGCACATATCGCTTGATGGTTTTGCAGCAGGACCGAACGGAGAAATGAACTGGATCAAAGTTGATGAAGTCCCGAAGGGATGCCTTCGGCAAAATTTTTGATCATGCCGGTGAGCGGATAAGCAAAGGCGACATTGTATTATATGGATGGGTAACTTACCAGATGATGGAAAATTACTGACCCTTGCCTTGGAAAGTAATAATCTGAAAACAAGCCTAAAGGTTAGTGTCCATAAAAAAATGCCCAGGGAATTGCGAAACAATTTTCTCCCCGAAATAATTAAATTTGTAAAAATACTTTTATGGCGGCATCATCTTTAGATATTGAACTCAGCAAATACTGGTCATTGCTATCGCCTGCACAAAAGAAATCACTGCTGGAGGTTATCAAATCATTTACGTAGTCGCAAGACAGAATAACCCTGGAGCAATACAACCAGGAACTGGCAGAAGCTGAAGCAGGATAGCAGGCCGGTAATCATATTACTTCAGAGGAAATGCTAAAGCTCATCAGGCAATGGTAGAAAAGCAATATGAGGTGCTGTGGACAAAACGTTCTCAACAACACATGAAGCAGGCATTTGATTACATCAGCAATGACTCACCTCAAAATGCTGTAAAAGTTTTGGAGGGTATTGTTGCAGCAGTTAATAAGGCTATTAACAATCCTGAATTTTATGGCCCGGATAAATACAAGAAAAATAATGATGGCAGTTACCGGGCTTTTGAAAAATATCACTACAGAATTGTTTATCGTTTACTGATAATACTATCCGGGTTTTAAGGGTAAGACATACCAGCAGGGAACCCAGAGAATATTGGTTTACAACGTTACCGATGTTCCCGTATCACCATCTTTCTTCCATGGTTCTTCGTAATAACAATAAAAAATAGAACCTTATGCTGAACGAAGTGAAATCCCGCAAGGCGGGAAGAAAAATAATTTCATTTATGCACCTATCGCCTGACGGTTTTGTAAGAGGACCGAACGGAGAAATGAACCGGATCAAAGTTGATGAAGAAACATTTGATTAAGGCGGCAAGCGAAAGTTAAACAAGACAGGTTTTTTTTACTTATCCTTTCAGAAATGCTACCTTTCTTTTTACAAGCTAAACCACCTCACCATGACTGAAATTGAAATACTCAGATCAGCCCTCAACCATTTTGCACAATTGCCGGCAGATGAGTTTGATCTTTCACAGGATTGCTGGAAAATCAGAGAATATAAAAAGGGAGACATATACAATCCGCTTGGGAGCATCTGCCGCTACCTGGGTTTTACACTGGAAGGTTATTTCCGGGCTTACCTGATCAACAATAAAGGCGAGGAAGTAAATATGTTTCTTTTTCCACCCGGTCAGCCGGTTGTTACTTATAAAAGTTTTATTCATGAAAATCCCTGCGAGTTTAATACAGTAGCGATGACAGATGCCCGTGCTATTTGTATTACGCTGGCTGACCTGCACCAGCTCTATAAAAGATCACATGCATGGGAACGTTTCGGAAGGCTGATGGCCGAAAAAGCATTTGACATTGCTGTGGATCGTGCCGAAAGTTTTGTTTTTAAATCAGCGGAGCAACGCTATCTTGAATTGATACAAATGAAGCCTGATATCATTGACAACATTCCTTTGTATCATATTTCTTCTTACCTCGGTATAGCCGGTCCATCGCTCAGCCGCATCCGTAAAAGAATTTCCGGCAGATAATACGATTTTAACCCAGGTTAAAGTTTTTAAGGATTTCATTACCCATTTTTATATCGTCAATTTATTTATCACAAATAAAATTTATAGAAATGGAAACCTCTATTATGAGTATTGCAGAAACAAATGCAGCAATTGTTCGCCGCGGCTATGCGGCTTTTAATGCAGCTGATATTGCCGCATTGAATGAAATTTTTCATGATCAGTCTTCCTGGCATACACCCGGCAAAAGTTCCGCTGCCGGTTTCTGCAAAGGCAAAGATGAAGTGTTTACACAATTTGGAAAATATGGTGGAGAAACAAACGGGACTTTTAAAGCAAAACTAAAGTCGGTTGCTGTTTGCGATGATGGCCGTGTGGTGGGTATTCATCATAACTCCGGTGAACGTAACGGGAAAAAACTTGATTCTGATTGCTGCATTGTATTTGAAATCAGGGACGGGCAAATCTATAGCGGAAAAGAATTCTTTTTTGATTTGCATAACTGGGATGAGTTTTGGTCATGATTTTTATAATAAAAGACTTAAAGGGCCGTCATTAATACGGCCTTTTCTATTTCCCTCAGCCTTGGGGCGCAACCCAATCCATCGGAAAAAAGAACCGTATGAGAAAAATAATTTCATTTATGCACATATCGCCTGACGGTCTTGTAAGAGGACCGAACGGAGAAATGAACCGGATCAAAGTTGATTAAGAAATTTTTGATCATGCCGGTAAGCGGATAAGCGGAGTCTTCACTGTCCCCCGCTGGCGGGGGCCGGATGGCTGAGCCTCATGCTTCAATAAATTGGGGTGGACTACGATGCGGCGCTTTTTTCCTTGCCGAGGGTACTTTAAACTTCTAATCCGATGTCTCACTAATAGCTTTGTGCGTTAGCCGTAGACTCAGCGCCTTCTTTCATTCCTGGTCTTCCAAAAAAAATAACAATCATCCATTTCGTAGTTGTAAATGAATTAACTTTCTGCACAAACCATAGCCAACCATAAAAATAGGACCTTATGTTGAACGAAGTGAAATCCCTCAAGGCGGGAAGAAAAACAATTTCATTTATGCACATATCGCCTGACGGTTTGTAGCGGGACCGAACGGGGAAATGAACCGGATCAAAGTTGATGAAGTCCCGAAGGGATGCCTTCGGCAAAATTTTTGATCATACCGGTAAGCGGGGACCCTATACGGACTTATTTTTGTAGAACATAATTACTAAAAACAAACATGACCAAAAAATGACGATTGAATCTGAAATCACACTTCAAATTGTTTTGTTGGAACCAACTCCTGGTGTTGACTTTGGTTTGCAAAAAGGGTCCGGTAACAATTATGAAGTGATTCAAAAGCAAAGATCTGATTCAAAAGATCTGCCTTTCAATTTTGCTGTTAAAGTAAAAGGTGAGAAAACAAAAGATAAATTACCAAAGTTCTCCGGCAGTTTTGTTCAGGGACCAACAAATGGTAAATTCATTTATATAAATATCGGTACGTATGCCGGGCAAACAAATACTCCCTGGTCAAGAAGACTTAAAGTTCCTTTAACCGGAATTACGTGGAAGGACATTGATGAATTAATTGCCAATCCATCCTTGATGATGGGAACAAGTGTCCCCGGAACTGGCAAAGATGGTGGTCCAAATTGTGCAACTGTAAAGCCATTTAATGGCTGGAAAATAACAGAAAGAAAATGAGAATTTTACGCCGTTTTTGGTGTTTTAGCACGAAACTTTTTCATCTATAGGCCTTCGCACCAACAACCGAAAATGAATTAATTTTCTGTACAAGAACTTGCGTAAAAAAATATAGTCAACAACAAAAAACAGAACCTTATTCGAAAAATAATTTCATTTATGCACATGTCGCCTGACGGTTTTGTAGCAGGGTCAAATGGAGAAATGAATCGGATCAATGTTGATGAAGAAATTTTTGATCATATCGGTAAGCGGATAATCGAAGGCGACACTGCACCATAAAAATTCTATTGTATGAAAGAAAACTTGCAAGAAATAAGTGATTTGCAGAAAGAAGCGTGGAACAGCGTTTCCAATGCGTGGAAGAAATGGAATGACTTCACCATGAATTTTTTAAACCCTGCAGGCGAAGCAATCATAAAAGGACTGAGTATAAAGAGTAACGATATTGTGCTGGATATTGCCTCGGGTACCGGCGAGCCTGCCTTTACAATTGCAGCCATTGCAAAAAATGGGCAGGTATATGCAACCGATCTGTCTGAAGAAATGCTAAGCATTGCCCGCACTTATGCCGGCAAACTTGATATCGGCAACATTGAATTTAAAACAGCAGATGTTTCTGAGCTTCCTTTCAAAAGCAATTTCTTTGATAAGATAAGTTGCAGAATGGGTTTTATGTTTTTTCCTGATATGCAATTGGCAGCAAATGAAATGTTTCGTGTTTGTAAAAACGGTGGCAGAGTAGCTATAAGTGTTTGGGATGCGCCGGAAAAAAATGATTGGTCAACTACGATGACAAAAGCTTTATCAAAGCATATTGAAATGCCAAAGCCATCAACCGATACACCGGGAATGTTTCGATGTGCAAAGCCCGGTTTAGTAAAAGAATTATTTGAAAACGCTGGTTTTAAAAACCTTAAAGAAGAAACAATTTCCGGCAAGGTAGATTTTGGAACATCACAAAATTATTGGTTAAACAGAACAGAAATGTCGGAGGCAACTATAAGTGTTTTAAAAAAGGCAGATGAGTCAACAATTAATAAAATAAAGCATGAATTACTGGAAGATTGTAACAGCAAGCTCGTTGATGGAAGGCTGATCATGAATTATGCAGCTATAATTATATCTGCAGAAAAATGATCCGTACAGGGGTAAGCAGATAAGCCAGGACGATACTCCATAGTTTATAGGTTCGCATTTTAAACCACGGAGACACAAAGGCACAAAGGAGCACGGAGAATCTCTGTGTATCATCATGTCTTGGTGCCTCTGTGGTTCATGTTTTTATTCAAAAAATAAAAATCACCCATTTCGCATGTTTGCGGGCTTTTTTACACCAAGACGTCAGGGAACCAGGGCTCAAAGGTTTTCCTTGAGTCTTATTTTCTCATTGCGCCTTTGCGTGAATTCCTCTTTCTAAATAAAAAATTTGCGAAACCGAATAGTTGCACATATATTTGCAACCGAATGGTTTCAAAAAAAATTCAAGTATTATGCGACGGGATATTTTCCAGGCAATAGCCGACCCCACAAGGCGGGCAATTATAACCTTGCTCGCATTGCAGGCAATGACACCAAATGCCATTGCTGACAACTTCAACACCACCCGGCAATCTGTTTCCAAACACCTTCGCATACTTACAGAATGCGAACTGGTGAAACAGAAACAAGTGGGCAGGGAAATTTACTACTCACTTGAAATAAAAAAAATGAAAGAAATAGATAAGTGGTTGGAACAATTCCGGAAGATATGGGAAACCCGGTTTGATCAACTTGAAAAAGTATTATCAACAATGAAAAAACAAAAAAATGTTGAATGAAGAGAAATCCCGTAATCCGGGAACAAACAATTTGCTATTTGATTTTACCGTTGACAAAGCAGCAAAAACGGTATTCATCACCAGGGAATTTGATGCGGCTTTGTCGCTGGTATGGGATGCTTTTACAAAAGCGGAAATTCTTGACCAATGGGTGGCGCCAAAACCCTGGACATCCAAAACGAAATACCAGGATTTCAAAGTTGGCGGCAAAAGATTTTATGCTATGGTAAGTCCCGAAGGACTTGAACGTTGGGCAATACAGGAATACACTTCCATTACTCCGAAAACCAACTTTAAAATGTATAATGCTTTTGCAGACGCAGCTGAGAATCCTGAATTGCCGGGCTCTGACTGGGATTACACTTTCAGCGAACAAAAAGGGAAGACAACAGTGCGTATCACCATTTATAATGAATCCCTTGCCCGTATGGAGAAGATGATTGAAATGGGCTTCACAGAAGGATATAAAATGTCAATGAACAATTTGGAAAATCTGTTGGCAACTTTATCAAAGCAACGATAATAATGCTAATTGGAATAAGAAATAAAAAACAATTTAAAAAATAAAAACTATGGCGCTTATCAATCCTCACATTAACTTCAACGGCAATGCTGAAGAAGCATTTACCTTTTACAAATCAGTATTTGGTGGAGAGTTTGCAAAGGTTATTCGTTTCAAAGACCTCGCAAGTCCTGAATTCAGGGTTGCAGAAAAAGAAGAAAATAAAATTATGCATATTGCTTTGCCTATCGGTAAAAGTAATATGTTGATGGCAAATGATGTTCCTGAAAGTATGGGAAAAACAAACGAAAATGAGAATAGAAGTAAAATTGTAATAAGTGCAGAAAGTAAAGAAGAAGCAGACAAATTATTTAATGGGCTTTCAGCAGGAGGACAAATAGAAGGGCCTATTGGTGATAGCCCCTGGGGTTCATATTTTGGTTGTTTTAGAGACAAATACGGTATTGAATGGATTGTGGAATTTGACCCAAATTATAATTGACAAAAGTAACTTAACAGCAACCCGTAATTTTATATCTATATGAACGTGCAAGAACAAATCAAACAGTATATTACCAGCCAGCCTGAGCCAAAACGCAGTGAGATGCAGGCGTTGCACCGCATCACACTTCAGGTATTACCGAAAGGCAAATTATGGTTCCTGGATGGCAAAGACAGCAAAGACAAAATTGTTTCCAATCCTAATATCGGATATGGATCTTACACCATAAAATATGCTGATGGAACAACCAGGGAGTTTTATCAAATTGGCTTGAGCGCAAACACAACCGGGATATCTGTCTATATCATGGGTATTCAAGATAAGACGTACTTAGCCCGAACGTATGGAAAAAAACTTGGCAAAGCAACAGTGACCGGGTATTGCATTAAGTTCAAAACTTTAAAAGATATAAATCCCGATATACTTGAAGCGGCAATACGATATGGAGTTGAGGCTTCTCCCCCGGAGTAGCACTACAGCCACTGTTGTTGGTTGCCCGACCAACAATTACTTATCTTCCACAAAAATAACAGTCAAGCATTTTAGGTTTTTCAAACCACTGAGACACGGCGGCACAAATGAGCACAGACAAACTCCGTGTATCACCGTGTCCTGGTGCCTCCGTGGTTCTGTACCCTTTACAAATGAAAATCATTACCTTTCTGTACAACAATCTGAATTAAAAATAAAAAACTCCTCCTGAGGGTTACTGCGTAAAGTATGAGAAAAGTAATTGCAGCGATCAATATGACATTGGACGGGTTTTGCGACCACACCGAAATGATTGCAGATGAAGAAACACATCAGCATTACAGTGAGTTATTGCGCAATGCTGGTGCGGTTTTATTCGGACGAATAACCTATCAACTTATGGAATACTGGCCAACGGTAATAAAAAATCCGACTGGCAACCAGGCAACAGATGAATTTGCAATAACAATAGACAAAATTCCTAAAATTGTTTTTTCTAAAACACTCAAAGCCGTTGAATGGGAAACCGCAAGATTGGCAAAAAGAGAACTTAAAGAAGAAGTTTTGGAGCTCAGGGAATCCCGCCATGGCGGGAGCAAGGACATTTTAGTTTGCAGCCGTAGTTTAATTGTTGCCTTATTGAACCTGAATTTAATTGATGAATTCCAGCTTTGTGTTCAGCCAATCATAGCAGGAAAGGGGTTGCGATTATTCGAAAACATAAGCGACAGACTTGATCTTAATCTGTTAAAAACAAAAACATTTGGCTGTGGTGCAGTAACCTTTTACTATGAGCCGGTAAAAAAATGAGCCTGCTTCCGGCAGGCAAACCGCAGGCAGGGAAAATGAATTAACTTTCTATGAAAACTTTTTGCAAAGCTGCGGGTAGCGGTAAACATAACCAACAGTCAAAACAATACAATATTGCCAAATGAAAAAAAACATTACTAACTCTGGAGTTTGCCGCATCATTCGGTTTTGGCTTCGCTTTCAATCCAATTTTAACTAAACCAGCTAAAAATCAAAAAAATGAAAAAAGTAACAGGAATAGGAGGCATTTTCTTCAAATGCAAAGACCCAAACAAAGTGAAAGAGTGGTATAACAAACATCTTGGTTTGGATGCAGGTCCCTATGGGGCAAGTTTTGAATGGCGGCAACCTGATGCCCCTGAGAAAAAAGGTCTTACGCAATGGAATGTGAATTCCGAAGCAGCAAAAATTTATGAGCCATCAACAAAAGGCTTCATGATAAACTACAGGGTGGAGAATTTAGAAGGGCTGGTTGAAGAATTAAAAAAAGAAAATGTAACTATCCTTGATAAAATTGAGACATACGAATACGGAAAATTTGTTCATATCCTGGACATGGAAGGAAACAAAATTCAATTATGGGAACCTGAAGGTGAATAGCAGGCGGACGAACAAAATAAGTACAGAACCCAGTTAGAATACAAAACAGGAACGTACATGACTAAACCAGAAATTACCGGCATTGCGCCATTCTTTATCGTAAAGAATGTTCCTGCAGCACTGGCATTTTACCGTGACCGCCTCGGGTTCGACATCACTTTTCAGGGACCCGGCGACGATGATATCTTCTTCGGCATTGTGCAACGGGGTGTAGCGATGATCATGATGAAGTATATTGGTGTTGATCCCGTACCGAACTACACAAGAGATATGAAACAAGGTATTGCCCGGTGGGACGCTTACCTGCATGTTCCCGATCCTGATGCACTGGCAGCTGAATTCTCGTCAAGAAATGTGGAGTTTTTTCAACCACTCATGGATAACGATGATGGTTTGCGTGGATTTGAAGTTAAAGATGCAGATGGATATCTTTTATATTTTGGCCGGCCGAAATAACATTGTCTGTAGTTATGCGCAGCATACTTAACTTTACTTAAAGAATTATTATGTCAACCAACAGTGTATCACTGCACAGAGTGCTGAAAACAACTCCCGAAAAAGTTTACCGGGCTTTTACTGACGCCAATGCCATGGCATCATGGCTTCCTCCGTATGGTTTTCTTTGCCTGGTGCATAACATGGATGCGAAAGTTGGCGGGAGTTACAAAATGTCCTTTATCAATTTTTCTACCGGCAACGGGCATTCTTTCGGCGGAAAATTTTTGGAACTCAAACCAAATGAATTTTTAAAGTACACCGATGCATTTGATGACCCGAATTTGCCCGGCGAAATGATCACTTCAGTCTGGCTTGCAAAAGTTTCTGGCGGCACCGAAATGAAAGTAACACAGGAAGGCATTCCCGCCATTATCCCAACAGATATGTGTTACCTGGGATGGCAGGAATCATTGGAAAAATTAAAAAAACTGGTTGAACCTGAAATTCCGGATATGTAAATTTCTATAAGCTGCAAACCTCTGCTTCGTGTGAAACCAACCACAGGATGTAAAAACCTGCTGCAACACACCACCATAATCATACTGGTAAATCCTTTTCTTACCTACCTTTGGCGCTCAAAAAAAAGCACAAATGGAATACAGGATTGAAAAAGATACCATGGGTGAGGTAAAGGTTCCCGTGGATGCCTATTATGGTGCCCAGACCCAGAGAAGTATTGACAATTTTAAAATTGCACAGGACATCAACAGGATGCCCAAAGAAATCATCCGTGCATTTGCATACCTGAAAAAAGCTGCTGCCCTCACCAATTTTGAAGCCGGTGTTTTGTCAAAAGAAAAATGTGAGATGATTGGTAAAGTATGCGATGAAATCCTTTCAGGAAAATTAGATGACTGTTTTCCCCTGGTAGTGTGGCAAACTGGCAGCGGCACACAAAGCAATATGAATGTAAACGAAGTGGTTGCATACCGCGGCCATGTATTAAATGGCGGCAACCTTTCAGACAAGGAAAAATTCCTACACCCCAATGATGATGTAAACAAATCACAGTCATCCAACGATACCTTTCCCACTGCAATGCATATAGCTGCATATAAAATTCTTCTTGAAACCACCATTCCGGGAATAGAAAAACTCCGGGATACACTGGCTGCAAAAAGCAAACAGTTCATGAAAGTGGTGAAGATTGGCCGCACCCATTTCATGGATGCCACACCGCTTACACTCGGCCAGGAATTCAGCGGCTATGTTTCACAGCTTGATCATGGCCTTAGGGCAATCAAAAATACATTGCCCCATTTAAGTGAACTGGCCCTGGGTGGCACAGCAGTAGGAACGGGCATTAATACCCCTGCCGGTTATTCAGAAAATGTGGCAAAGCATATTGCAAAGCTCACCGGGTTACCTTTTGTAACAGCGGAAAATAAATTTGAGGCCCTTGCAGCACATGATGCCATTGTTGAAGCCCACGGCGCTTTAAAAACAGTTGCGGTAAGTTTAATGAAAATTGCCAACGACATCCGCATGTTATCTTCTGGCCCGCGCAGCGGCATAGGCGAAATTTTTATTCCAGACAATGAACCCGGTTCTTCCATCATGCCAGGCAAGGTTAACCCTACACAATGCGAAGCGCTAACCATGATTGCAGCACAGGTATTAGGCAATGATGTGGCCATTAACGTTGGCGGCGCCACCGGCCATTTTGAACTGAATGTTTTTAAGCCGGTGATGATCTACAATTTCCTGCACAGCGCAAGGCTGATAGGCGATGGCTGCATATCATTTAATGATAAATGCGCCGCAGGTATCGAACCCATTGAGGCCAATATTAAAAAGCATGTTGACAATTCACTTATGCTCGTAACCTCCCTCAATACCAAAATCGGTTATTATAAAGCGGCAGAAATTGCACAGAAAGCTCATAAAGAAGGAACTACCCTTAAAGAAATGGCGGTAAAGCTGGGATATGTTACACCTGAGCAGTTTGATGAGTGGGTGGTGCCGGGGAATATGGTAGGGAAAATATGATTTAAAAGTCAGGACTGATAATCAGCGGGAAGCATCCGCCATACGGGTGCTTTTTGTTTTTATCAAGACTAAACCGCATATCCGGCCGTTTTTAATATTACAAACACCCCGAACCCCATGAAATTCGTGCCTAACTACAACCGTAAACCGGATGATGGCGAACCTCACAGCCATCTTAGTATAGTAAAACCCGGCCCCGAAGAAGAAAACCAGCAGCAGGATGCTGTGGATATATTCCTCAGTAAAAAGGAAAGTGAAAAGAAGGATAATGATACTGAACCCATTGACGACCCTGACTGGTTTGGTAATTACGAATAACAATCACCGGTTCTCTCAACTCCTCAGCAAATAAAGAAACATCCCGCCAAGGCGGGATGCTTTCTTTTTCAAACCAACTACAACTTGAGAAAAAAGATGTTGACGTTATACAACGGCGAAGCAAAAAGTTTTATTGATTTACTGTATCACTATTTTTTCAGTCTTCAGGTCAAGCCCGTTTCCGTTCAGCAGCTTCAGCACATACACCCCTTTATTCAGCCCCTCCACATTTACAGCAAAGTTTTTTGCAATTGAATTGCCGGATAAAACCAGTTTACCCGTTATATCAAATAACCGGTACTCAACAGGCCTTGTAAAAATTCCTTCTGATACATTTATCCTGATGAACCTGGTTGCAGGGTTAGGGTAAACACTTATCGAATAGTTTCTTATTGTGTTTCCTGTTCCGGGTTTATCGCCAAGGGCAAGTGTTCCGCCTATATAAGTGTATTCAAGAATTGAACCTGGATTAGCAAGGCTTGTGGTGCCACTGCCTGCTGTGGGCCCCGATGTGGTCCCAATACTGTCTGTTATTAGATATATTTTTAAACCGCTTGCATTCATAGCAATGTCCCTGTAACGGTTTGTTGTTCTGAAATAAGGAATAGAATCTCCAACAATACTATCCATAGGTGCATCTAATTTATAGCGCAACATAACCCCTCTTTTCAGAGTTGTTACGAGTAATGAGGGATACCAGCCTGGGATACCAGCTCCAGAATTAAGATTGTAAAAATCTATACTGGAAGCAGCAATAGTAGGGTATTTCATCATGTTGTTTGTAGCGGCAGCATCACAAGCGGATATGGGCAATGGGGTACAAACAGTATACAAGGATTTTAATGGGGGCTGAAAATTGGTAAGTATTGTATCATTTTCGTCCCTGACCATGGCTCCTGGTGGAACATTGTCTTCGTCATAAGTAGTGGATCCACATTGTGAAGAAGTTGCCCAGATGATATATTGATAATTAGTGTTATCAAGGTCACCTGAGATATATGGCCAGCCATAATTCTTTCCGCTTTCAATAACATTGATTTCATCATCGGTCCTCGGCCCCTGTTCACTGCTAAACAATTTACCACCTGGTGTAAGAGTGGGGTAAGTAGCGCCATTGTTTGCATTCTTCTGCCAAACCAGCCCCTGGGGGTTGCGGTGGCCAATTGAAAATATATGGCTTTGTACACCAGCAAATGAGGGATTGTCAGAAGGTATTGAACCATCAAAATTTATCCGCAATATTTTTCCTGAGTACCTTGAATAATTATTGGAACTGATATCAGCGCCGGATGGCAGTTTTTGTGAACGTATCTCATTGCAGCGGTTACCGAATTGATTATAGCCCATATCACCGCATGAATAATACAGCTTATTATCTCCCCCGATAATTAACCTCCCTGAACTGTGATCATTATTGGCAGGTATCCCCTGTATCAAAATGGTTTCGCCGCTTAATGAAGGGCTGCCGCCCCCATTGTACCTGAACCTTGAAATGCGGAGGTTGCCTGCGGCATATGTATAGGCGATGAATATGGAATCCTGACCGGTGCCCAGTGAGAAATTGGGGTGTAGGGCCATTCCCATCATTCCGTCCTGGCCAACACTTGTCGCCCAGCCACCACCATTCCGTGAAACAGTTACATAAGTATTCGATGTATGATCAAGTATAATTTGACGGATACCAGTTGTAGGGTTCACACGAATTACTCTTCCTATCTTTTCTGTAATGTAAAGGTAATTGTCAGGGCCGTAAAGAATTTCGTAAGGATGGGCCAGCCTGTAATCATTACCGGTTCCGGAAGGCAAAATATTTATTTCAACAGGGCCTGTGAAAGGTTCGCCCTGTGAAAATATTTTACAAAAAGGGATAAGTAAGAAAATCAAAACAGAAATGAGGATTCTGGCCATTTTCTAAGGGATTTGGATTATACGGATATACTTAAACGGGCAATGAACACTTAATGTTGTGATTTATTGTTGCAATAAAACACAATAAAAACACAACAGCGTATGATAAACAAAATCATTGGCAAATGCTATTGAATTTCAGCAGAAATGAAGCTTTTACCAAAAAGAATAACTATCCGGGCAACATCTTTTACATTGCTTTGCTCTTATCAATAAGGCTGACAGATTTAAGCATATGAAAAACAATGCAGGAAAAATACGAAAAGCCCGAACCGATGATAAGAAGAAATACAGGATGATATTTTGTAAAAATACGATTGCAGGGGCGGCAGTGCAGTATTAATTTTATTACCAAATCCGGTACCATTGAAAACAAAAATCCAACCGAATGAAAATACATATACACATCAAATTCTTTATTTGCTTCGCGGCACTTATTTTTTACCATCTTCTTGCGAAAGCACAGAACATTGATTTTGGCAAAAGCTACATCAATGTAACAAAGGGTACAAACGGTGGTACCATTGAACCCGGTGATACACTTGAAATACGTGCAGCATTTGTGGTCCGCTCAGGCACATACGACAGTTGTGCATATTATGATGTTATTCCCACAGGTACAACTTATATTGCCAATACCATCCGCGTATTAACAAACGAAGGAAAGATTTACAAACAGTTTACAGATGCACAATGGGATGACCAGGGCTGGAGGACCGGAAGCAACATCAGAATTAATTTAGGTTATAATCCTGCCGCTGTACCCGCTACTGCTTACCGCAGGGGAAGGGTAAGAAATACTCACCGTCCTTCATTTTATGGCGGTACATGTATTATGATTGCTTCATTCCGTGTACGTGTTACTGCAGCGTTGGGAAGCATCATCAGCACCGGTGGCGGTTCAATGACGTATAAGAGCGGCGCTGCTGCTATTCAAACTTTTACTTTTCCTGCCAATAGTTTAGCAGTTTATACCAACATTGGCATGTGCCCCAACTTAGTTGGTGTAAACGCACTTGGTACAGAGTCAAACGGCACATTCGGTGGCGGTAAACCGCGTTACAGGGGCACATCGGCAAATGTGCCACCGAGTTACACCTACAATATATTCACAACCAACATGCCTAATGACTACTATTATGGTATTGCCAACAATACCAGTGTGGTTACAGCATATACCACTTCCAATGCATGGATGAAACCTGATCCTGACCCGGATGGTGCAGGCCCGTTAACCACGCACAGGGTATTTACCGTGTGGGATATTATAGGAGACCATACCGGCGCTGTATCACCAACTTTGGGCAACCCCGCTGCTGATACAATAAACAATAATAACGGTGGCTATATGCTGGTGATTAATGCCAGTTACCGTATAGACTCTGCTTTTCAGCAAACCATTTCAGGCTTATGCCCCAATACATACTATGAAATTTCATGCTGGATGAGGAATATCTGTTCACGATGCGGCTGCGACTCAGCAGGGCGTGGCGCAGGCACTGCAGGATATATTCCCACAGCGCCGGGTGATTCATCAGGCGTATATCCCAATCTTACTTTCGAAGTCGATGGTATAGATTATTATACCAGCGGTAACATACTTTATAACGGGCAATGGATAAGAAAAGGCTTTACTTTTCTTACCGGCGCTGCGCAAACAAGCTTTACATTAAAGTTTTTTAATAATGCCCCAGGTGGTGGTGGCAACGACTGGGCGTTGGATGATATTTCAGTTGCAACATGTTATCCCAATCTTGCCGTTACACCTTCGCCAGTGTTTACGGGATGCTCGGGTAACCTTGTGAATTTTGGCGCCGTTGTACGTTCGTTTTTCAATAACTACACGCAATACAAATGGCAAAGAAGCACCAACGGCGGATCAAGCTGGAGCGATGTTGCTGTTAGCGGTACAGGATCCCCTGTGCTTACAGGCGGGCAGTATGAATACACAGTAAATTATCCCCCGTTTATCGGCAACATGTCAGACAGCGGTAACAAATACCGGCTTGTTGTGGCAACTACTGTTCCCAATCTTAATGATGCCAACTGCAGCTTTGTAAGCGCAACCGATATTACAACACTCAATATTATTGACTGCGCCATCCTGCCGGTACAACTGGTATCTTGGGACGGGCAACTGAAAAACAACCTTGCAGAACTTAAATGGATAACCAATGACGAACAGGAACCAATCACTTATGTGGTGGAAAAAAGTACTGATGGTACTTCTTTCTCTCCGGTAGGCATAGTGCCCGGAACATTCGGGCAGGGCCAGGGGGGCTCATCAGTTTATACACTTACAGACCCGATACCTGTATCCGGCCTTACTTATTACAGGCTTAAGATTGTTTCAGGAGGAGGTAATGATACACGTTACAGTGAGGTGATATTACTGAGCAACAACAAACTGAACTTTGAAGTGAAATCAGTTATCAATCCTTTCCGCGACAACATCAGGGTTGACCTGTATGCACCGGAAGACGGGCCTGTTGAGTTTAAACTGTTTGACATTTATGGTAAAATAGTAGCCGTAAAAAAGGGTTCTGTTGAGAAAGGATTTACAACCTATACACTCGACGGAGTGGGTAATTTAAGCAAAGGCGTTTACAACCTTAACATACGTTTCAAAAACCAGCAGTTCAACAAAAAGATCGTAAAGCAATAAATGATTTGTCGGGCTGCCTCACATTTTTATATCACGCAAGTACTAACCCAACAGGATGATTACAACCTGGTGTACCTGCGGTCATGCTAAGGCATGGCTATTTAATCCATACCCCGAAAAACAAAGTTGAAGGAACCACAAGTGCCTCACAACTTTGTAAAAGCCCCCTCGGAAACAGGGGGCTTTCTAATTGTCTGAACCGGGATTTAAAGGATTAAAATGATTATAGCAGACTCTTATCTTCTTACAGCTCCGTATAAAAATCCCGCTACAATCAGCGTATTCATTACATCTAAAAACTTAGAGTGGTTAGAATCCCCCATTTTATCAAAAAAATAATCCGGGTTTCCGTATTTTATAAGCTTATATCTTTTCTTATCAGCAATCTCAAGACAATATGATACTCCATCAAGAAAGCCTAATTCAGGCGGCATATTAATTTCAGATTGTGAGGGAAGAAGCCAGATACTATCAATTTTAAATTCAGGAAATGAATCCTTCCACTCCCGGTCGCTTATACAGATACTTTGGGCAGAAGCACTATCAACTATTGGTTGAGTAAACGGATCCCATTTTTTATTGTAGGGCTTATCATAATCTTGATCACGGAGATATATAAGGCTATGTGAAATATGCCATAGCGAATCTTTCAATTTAAAAATGTACAACTCATCTCTCGAGAAAAATGATTCATATTTCCACAACCTTAACTCAATACTATCGGCACCTTTACTTATTTCTCTAAGGTTTATTTGTTGGGAAACTTTATTGTTGTGAATGAATGTTAAATGATCCCCCGTGGCCGCTCTGTTTCCGGTTGTGTCTGCAATTATTACAGCAATCTCACTTGCCTCGTGTTTCTCCTGAAAATTGTTTTTACAGGAACAACCTGAAAGAAAGAGTAAATATATAACTGCGTAATACTTCAATTTTATATGGAAATTGCTGTAAAACCACTTATAACACCTGCACCTCATCATTTACCTTACTGTTGGTTTCAACAGTGGGGTGAAATGCTTCTTCTTTTTTTCTGAAGAACCTGCGCTGGAAAAGAATGATGGTGATTACACCGGCGGAAATGGAAGCATCTGCAATATTAAAAACCGGCCTGAAGAATTCAAACGATTCACCTCCCCATAAGGGGAACCATTCGGGGAAACGGGCATCTGTAATGATGGGGAAGTAGAGCATGTCAACCACTTTGCCGTGTAAAAAACCGGCATAACCTGTATTAAAACCTTTTTGTGTAGCGGCATGGGCTATGTTCTGCATGTAGGGGTCGCTGTGCTCAAAAAACATCCCGTAAAACATGCTGTCAATAAGGTTGCCGATGGCGCCGGCATAAATAAGTGTGGCGCAAACGATGAAACCAATATGGTATTTCTTGCGCACAATATGCCAGATGTAATAGGTGCCGAATACTACGGCAAACAGCCTGAACAGGGTTAAAGCCATCTTGCCCCACTCACCCCCCAGTTTCCAGCCATAGGCCATTCCCTCATTTTCTATAAAATGCATCCTGAACCAGCTTACGCCGCTGATCACCTCATGCTCTTCGCCAAGATAGTAATGCGTTTTAATGTAAATCTTCAATGCCTGGTCTAAAATCAGCACCAACAGGGTCAAAAAGAAGGCGTACCGTAATTTCACTATGCGATGTTTAAACTACAAATATAACAGTTACTAAAAAGCGGGAAGGATAAAATTTATTGTATCTGCGTTAAAATAGCGCCCTATTCCTCAAAATATACCCTTTTCACCCTTTGGGAAATACCCGTCATGATCTCATAGGGAATCGTTTCCGCCCATTGGGCCAGCTGGGTAACCGGCAGTTCATTTCCAAAAACAATCACCTCGTCCCCGGTTTTTACCTCCGGCACATTGCTGATGTCCACCATTGTCATATCCATGCATACATTACCGGTAACAGGCGCCGGCTTACCATGAATGATGACTTTACCCCTGCCGTTGCTTAACCTGCGTGGGTAACCATCCGCATAGCCCAGCCTGATGGTAGCAATTACGGAATCTCTTTCCACTTTTCCCTTTCTGTTGTAGCCAACAGTATCACCGGCCTTGACCTTTTTAATTTGCGCAACAGTGGTTTTAAGTGATGATACCTGTTTTAAATCAAGCATGCCCGATGCTGCACTGTCAATTCCATAAAGGCCTATGCCCAGCCTTACCATGTCCATCTGCAATGCCGGGTGGCGCACAATGGCAGCCGTATTTGCAGCATGGCGAATGAATTTGTACCCCAGTTGCTTTTCCAGTGTATTACATGAAGCTGTAAAAGCAGCAGCCTGCTGTTTGGTGTAATCATCTTCAAGCGGGTCTTCGCTTGAAGCAAGGTGCGTAAAAACAGTTTGCACCCTGAAGGATGCTGTGGCCGTTAAAAATTGACAAAGGGCATCTGTTTCTTTTGTTTCAAAACCAAGGCGGTGCATACCGGTATCCATCTTTATGTGAACAGGAAAATCTGTTATGCCTTCACTTTTCAGGAACGCATCAAATGCCCTCAGAATATCAAAAGAATACATCTCGGGCTGCAACGAATATTCAGTAAGCGGCCCAAAAGAATTTTCTTCTGCATTCATTACCATGATGGGGAGGCTGATACCGGATTTGCGAAGCTCCACCCCTTCATCAGCGTAAGCCACAGCGAGGTAATCTACTTTATGAAACTGCAGGAGGTTGGCAATCTCATACGTTCCGCTGCCGTAAGAAAAAGCTTTTACCATTACCATCAGTTTTGTTTCAGGTTTCAGCAACTGCTGGTATTGCTTCAGGTTATGGGTAATGGCCGATAAATTGATTTCAAGAACAGTCTGGTGTATTTTTTGTTCCAGCGCTTTGCTTATTCTTTCAAACTCAAAAACCCTTGCGCCTTTTAATAAAATACTTTCATCACGAAACTGCGAAGGATGAAATTGTTCAAGAAAAGACGTGGTGCCGGAATAAAAACTGCAATCCAGCCCTGTATCATCAAAAACATGCCGGTAGTGGCTGATGTCCTGCCCGATACCAATCAGCCGGTTAACCTTTTTTTGTTTTAAGGCGTTTGCCACCTGCCTGTACAATTCCTTTTCCTGTTTGCCGCTTTCTAAAATATCAGAAAGTATAACAGTGTGTTTTTGGTGTTGCTGCTGCTGCAATAAAAAATCGAGGGCAATATTCAACGAACTTAAATCAGCGCTGTAACTGTCGTTAATGATGGAGCACCGGTTGATCCCCGCTTTCATTTCAAGCCGCATGGCAACATGGGGCAGTGTCATCATCTGCTCATTTATCTCTTCATTCTTTATACCCATATAAAGCAAAAGGCACCAGCAATGAACTGCATTTTCGACCGAAGCGGCATCAGAAAAAGGGATACTGATCTGAATTTCGTCAGACTTGTAAATGGCGCTGATGATACTGCCGGTTTTCGTTTGCACGATATGTGTTACCTGCAGCGTTGCACCGGGCTTCCGGCTCCAGTCAAAAAGCTGCAGGTTATTATCCAGTCCTCTTTTAAGATTTGCCTTTAAGGAAATAACTTCTGCATTTAACTCTGCATCATCCCTGCAGTAAACAAGCGCCCTGCAATGAATAAAAAGTTTCAGCTTTTCCCTTATTTTCTGGTGCCTGTTTATAAACCCTTCGCTATGCGCTTCCCCGATATTGGTTAAAACTCCAATGGAGGGATGAATGATTTTCTCCAGCACTTCCATTTCTCCGGGTTGGGAAATACCCGCTTCAAAAATTCCCAACTGATGGTTTTCATTCATCTGCCAGACGCTCAACGGCACGCCAATCTGCGAATTGTAACTTTTGGGGCTCCTTACAATATTATAATCTGACTGCAGCAAATGGTTCAGCCATTCCTTTATAATGGTTTTTCCGTTGCTGCCTGTAATACCAATAACAGGGCAATTAAACTGCTGCCTGTGGCTGCTTACAAAAACCTGCAGGGCATTAAGGGTATTATGAACAACGATAAAACCGGCGCCCGTATAATTTGCAATGTCAAAGGATTTATTTACCACAAAACCCCTTACGCCTTTCTGGTATAAATCAGCAATAAAAAGATGGCCATCACGGCGGCTACCCTCCAGGGCAAAAAACAAAGTACGTTCAGGAAAAACAAGTTTGCGGCTGTCTGTGAGGATGTGGTCAATGATATTTTCCTTACCGTCACCGGCAGGTTTGCCATGCATCATTTGCGCTATCCTGTTAATGGTGTAAACAGCCATACGCTTTTTTACAGGGAGTTATCATCTGTTTCTGCACGAAAGCTTTTACGCTTGTGGTACCTTGAATAAAATATAGAAGCTGCAAGACAAATCACAATCACAGCAAGTGAAATAAATATAGAAATATGGATGCCGAACATTTCTATCAGCATTTTAATGCCGATAAACACCAGCACTATTGCAATGCCCTGCTGTAAAAAATCAAACTGGTTAACAGCGCCACGCAGCAAAAAGAACAGCGACCTCAACCCCAGTACGGCAAAAATATTGGAAGAATATATCACCAGTATATCATCACTGGAAAATGACGCTTTGGGGTTTTCCCTTACAAGAGACACCACGGTAGGGATAGAATCCAGTGCAAAGGCTATGTCAACACCTGCAAGCATTACCACCACCACTGAAAGAGAAGTGAAAAAAACCTTGCCGTGATGATTGATGATGTATTTCCCGTTGGGTTCAATCCCGGAAAGGCGAAAGTATTTTTTCATGAAACGGTATATTTTGGTCTGACCAGGATCAAATTCCGCTTCATCTTTTTTAAAGAACAGTTTGTAGCCGGTGTAAATAAGGAAAATGCCAAATAAATACAGTATCCAGTTGAAGCGCTCAATCAGTTCTATACCCACAGCAATAAAAATAATACGGAAAACTATCGCAAGTAATATCCCGATAAGCAATGCCCTTGCTGCATCGGTTTCTTTTACTTTGAAATAAGTAAAAATGAGAATGAAAACAAAAATATTGTCCACGCTCAGCGACCACTCCATAAGGTAAGCTGTAAAATATTTTGTGGCAACAATCGGTGATTTTTCAAGCCACAGAAAAACGCAGAAACCAATTGAAAGGCCCACCCAAAAAAGCGTCTGGTACAGCGCCTTCTTAATGCTGATGGTGGTATTCTTCTTACTTAATATTCCAAGGTCAAATACCAATGCCAGAACAAGTGCAATACCGAATGTGAGATAACTGATCTGGTCGGGGGTCATTATTTTAAATTAAACTTTTCAAAGATAACATTTGAACAGGAAGCCCGGTCTATTTTTAAGCGTTGCTTGAGGCTGACTGGTATTTCCGCTTCCGCATGTACTGGTAAATTCCAATCATGATTATAATGAGCAAAACAGGCAGGGCGGTATTAACCATTTGCCAGAAAGTTTTGTCCTCCTCCACTTTCTTCTTGTCCAGCAGCCGCAATACATAATCTTTTCCGCGGCTCTCCAGTATCCCGGTTGAATCAACAAGGTATTCAATGGCATTCAGCAAAAATTCTTTATTGGCATACTGATAACGTGTGTACTGGTTCATACCCATTGTCATCGGGCCGTCTTTTTGCGAAAAAGGGTTCAGTGCAATGTCGCCATCTGATACAACAATCATTTTATTATCCGCATCACCGGCTGGTTTAAATGGCTGACGGTATATCCGTGCAAGTGTATCGGCCGTTGCTGACGAAATCCTGTTGGCAAAAAGCGAACTGAATTTACCTTCAAGCAAAACAGCAACCGGTATGTTGCCCTTGTTGAATGTTTTCAGGTCGTCTTCATTTTTAATACTGGCCCACTCTACTATTGCAGGCGCATTAAGTGTTCTTGCTTCGGCGGAGGTTGATAACAATACTGTCTTTTTTATTCCGTCTGTTTTTACCGTATCAATTGACTGCGGGAACTGCGACAAAACATAATCAAGGTTTTTTGATATGG
>JANRKT010000240.1:0-19656 GCA_033763355.1 Chitinophagaceae bacterium
TGATTCAATTGGAGATTTTTCAATTACTGCAGCTACATCTTCATCAATCATTTCACCACCTGTAACGATTAACTCGCCAGTTGTTGGATGATATAAATCGTTTAATGAAATACGACCTAAAATTCTATCTGATAATGATTCAACGATATCGTCATTGTTTTTCAATGCCATAGCTGTTAAACCACGTAATGTACCACAATCTTCTTCGTTAATGATAACGTCTTGAGCAACGTCAACTAAACGACGAGTTAAGTAACCAGCATCCGCAGTTTTTAACGCTGTATCCGCTAAACCTTTACGAGCACCGTGGGTTGAAATAAAGTATTCTAAGATAGATAAACCTTCACGGAAGTTAGATAATACGGGGTTTTCGATAATCGAAGCCGTTGTATCACCTGCCTTTTGTGGTTTAGCCATCAAACCACGCATACCTGATAACTGTTTAATTTGTTCTTTAGATCCACGCGCACCTGAATCAAGCATCATGTAAACAGAGTTGAAGCCCTGTTTATCGGCAGCCATTTCCCTGATGAGTGTTTCGGTAACCTTGGTATCCACCCTTGACCAGATGTCAATGATCTGGTTATATCTTTCGTTGTTGGTAATAAGGCCCATATTATAGTTATCCCATACTTCCTGCACTTCGCCTGCAGCCTGGTCAATCATATCCTGTTTCAGTTCCGGTGTAACCAGGTCTTCAAGGTTAAATGAAAGCCCGCCGCGGAATGCCATGCGGAACCCCATTTCCTTGATCGAATCAAGGAATTTTGCAGTGGTGGGGATGTCTGTTATCTTAATGATATCACCAATAATTTCACGCAGGTTTTTCTTGGTGAGCAATGCATTTACAAAGCCTACCACTTTGGGAACAGCCTGGTTAAAGATTACACGGCCAACTGTCGTTTCAAGAAGTTTGTTTTCAAGTTCCCCGTTATCATTGCGCACATTTACTTTAACTTTTATAAAAGCATGAAGGTCAACCATACCTTCGTTGTACGCTATAATCACTTCTTCAGAAGAATAAAACGCTTTGCCCTCCCCTTTCACTTTTTCTTTATCGGTTGACCTTTTACCCTTGGAAATATAATACAGGCCCAATACCATGTCCTGCGAAGGTAGTGTGATAGGCGTACCATTTTGCGGGTTAAGGATATTATGCGAAGCAAGCATCAGCAATTGCGCTTCAAGAATTGCTGAATGGCTTAACGGAACGTGAACAGCCATCTGATCACCGTCAAAGTCGGCGTTAAAAGCAGAACACACCAGCGGGTGCAGTTGTATGGCTTTACCTTCTACCAGTTTGGGTTGGAAAGCCTGGATTGATAAACGGTGAAGTGTGGGGGCACGGTTAAGCATTACAGGGTGCCCTTTAAGGATATTTTCAAGAATATCCCAAACAACAGCCTCTTTTCTGTCAACAAGTTTACGTGCACTCTTAACTGTTTTTACAATACCCCTTTCAATCAATTTGCGGATGATAAATGGCTTGAACAATTCTGCTGCCATATCTTTTGGCAAACCACATTCGTGCAGTTTCAGTTCGGGGCCTACCACAATTACTGAACGGCCTGAATAGTCAACACGTTTACCAAGGAGGTTCTGACGGAAACGTCCCTGTTTACCTTTCAATACATCGCTTAATGATTTCAGCGCCCTGCCCCCTTCTGCTTTAACAGCATTTGATTTACGGGAATTATCAAAGAGTGAATCAATGGCTTCCTGCAGCATCCTTTTTTCGTTACGGAGGATTACTTCCGGGGCCTTGATCTCCAATAACCTTTTCAAACGGTTATTGCGGATGATAACACGGCGGTACAGATCATTCAGGTCAGAAGAGGCGAAACGTCCTCCATCCAAAGGAACAAGGGGACGAAGTTCAGGCGGAATAACAGGAATGTATTGCATAACCATCCATTCAGGACGGTTTACAATCCTGGAATTGGCATCGCGGAATGCTTCTACAACACTCAGGCGCTTTAATGCATCTGCTTTGCGCTGCTGCGAGGTTTCAGTTGCAGCGGCATTGCGAAGTGTATAGCTCAAACTGTCAAGGTCAATGCGGCCAAGCAAATCATGTACGGCCTCAGCGCCCATTTTAGCAATAAACTTATTGGGGTCGTCATCAGGCAAATACTGGTTGTCTTTAGGAAGGTTTTCCAGTATTTCAAGGTACTCCTCTTCAGTCAGCAAATCACCCCTGTTCTGGCCCTTATCAACACGGATACCCGGCTGAATAACCACATATCTTTCGTAGTAAATAATTGTCTCTAATTTTTTTGAACTTACACCAAGAAGGTAGCCAATTTTATTGGGAAGGCTTTTGAAATACCAGATGTGAACAACAGGCACCACCAGTTTAATGTGGCCCATTCTTTCACGGCGAACTTTTTTCTCAGTTACTTCCACACCGCAGCGGTCGCACACAATGCCCTTGTAACGGATACGCTTGTATTTACCGCAGGCACATTCATAATCCTTTACCGGCCCGAATATCCTCTCGCAAAACAAACCATCCCTTTCAGGCTTGTAGGTACGATAGTTTATTGTTTCAGGTTTAAGCACCTCGCCAAAAGACCTTTCCAGGATAGAATCCGGGGAAGCAAGGCTTATGGTGATCTTTGAAAAATTGGCTCTGGGGCGGTTTTCTTTTTTAATAGCCATATGAGAATGTGTAGTTTTCTTTTTCAATATTTAGTGGCATAGTATTCTACCTCCCAACCAGCTTTGTTAAACCAGTTCAGGAAAATTGATAGTCAACCATTTAATTTTGATAGAATAAGAAAAAATGCCAGCATTCCTAAATTAAGGAGGGCAAAGGTAAGTATTAGCTCCCGAAAAACCATACTTGTTTTTCACAACTGTTCACAAACCAGGCAGCCGGGCCGGTTCAGCTTTTCCTCCTCCGGGTTTCTTTCTGGTATTTTTGGCGGATAACTTCCTGAACAGGTACGTTGCCGGTTTTGCTCTCCAGCCAGGAAATGATGTCGAGGTACATGAAAGAGCGGCTTTCAAGAGGGCTGCCTTCATATTTCTTCAGTTTGTCGTGCAGGATGGTAAATGCCTGTTTAACCTGTCTTGTGTCAAGATGAAAGGATTTCCTGAGAAAGCGGAAAATTTCCTCTTCAACCACACTCAGGCTTTGCATTTTGGCCATGAACCTGTAAACTGATTTGATGAGGTATTCCATCAGTTCGTAATTGCCAAGTTCGTAATGTGCAATCAGGTGCAGCAGGCGGGAATAACATTGAAGGTCAGTTCTCAAATCAACCTTCCAGTTAATGATGCGGTTCAGGTATTCAATTGCTTTTTCATTGTTGCCGCTGCCAAAATACAGGCATGCTATCTTATAATAAAACACGAGTACCCGGTGCCTGTCTAATTTCAGCTCAAATTCTTTCAGCTTTTCTTCAATTTGAGGTACCAGTTTCAGGCCCTGCGTAAAGGTGCCCTCCATAAAATGCTTGTTAATCCTGGCTATATAGAGATAGACAAAAGTCTGCACCCTGTTGTTGTCATTAATGTGGGCCTCTTTTGAACGGTAAAAATTTTCAAACTGGTGAAGCGCTTCATTGAATTTATCATGGTTCATCAGCATAAAATGGGCATTGAGCAAATTATGTATGCCTTTTATATAAAGCTGCGATTCCACCTTCTTCATAAAAGGCTGTTGCTCGAACAGGTCAACCCATTTCTGGCAATTGCGGTAATACATCAGGAAATCCTGCAGGATAAAGCCATACCAGCAATAGCTTTGGTACAGGTACAGCCTTTCATAAAATCCTTTGTAGTGAGGCGCATCTTTAGGAAGATTGGCTTCAAAAAAATTTTTTACTGCCATCACATCCTTTTCATCCCTTGCATGGCCCATTTTAATGTACCACCCGTAAAGCTGTAATGCAAGGTTTGAAAGCTTGCCTATCATCACTAACTGGTTATCCAGTTCTTCTACTTCCCTGGCCAGCAGTTCCGCCCTGTCTTCAAAACTGCGGGTAATATGCAGCGCCTCAATTTTTTTCTCAAAAATCAGGGCCTGAAGCCAGAAGGTAACCTGGTTATAGGCTTTTGCTATTTCTTTGATTTTTGACAGCCCTTTAAGGCTCTGAAGGTAGAGGCCCTTATTATAAAGAATCCTGGCGTGGTCCATCTGTTCATGCAACTGGATGTCTATATTGTTTTCATCTTTTAATATGCGCAGGCTTGCCAGAATTTGCCTGTAGAGATGCGCTTTGAGGTTCGACAACTGCTGCTTCTTTACACCCGGCGTTTTCTTCAGCAATGCTTCTTCGCTGTACTCATCCATTTTATCAAGGCTGTCGAAGAGGCGTATAACTTTCAGGTCCGAAATTGCGGAATTCCGCTTAACAAACAGCTTAAAGTTCCGTTTTTCGGCCTTTTCGAGGCTTTTTACCAGTTGAAATACTTCGTCTGCAGAGCGGTTGGGCATCGTAAACTATTTTCTTCTAAACTCAATACCAGCAAAGGTTTCAGCGCATTTATACCCCATTAAGCAATGTAAAATACTGTTTAATTTGGCTTCGGCGCAAGAATATATGCCGGTACATTTGTTGTGCAGGCTGTGAATTTTAAAATCCAAGGCAAGCAACACAAAAATAAGCAGCCTGTTTTTCTTTTCTTTCACTCAATAGCCATATATGCCCCAGGACAAAATTTTCATTTTTGATACTACCCTCCGCGATGGTGAACAGGTACCAGGCTGCAAGCTGAACACCAAAGAAAAAATTGAAATTGCCCTCGCACTTGAAGAATTGGGTGTAGATATTATTGAAGCAGGTTTTCCCATATCAAGTCCAGGCGACTTTGAATCAGTAAATGAAATTGCCAAAGTAATTAAAAATGCTACGGTGTGCGGACTGAGCCGTGCCGTACAAAAAGATATTGAAACCGCAGGCGCTGCATTACGCAATGCAAAAAAAGCAAGGATACACACCGGTATCGGCACATCTGATCTGCATATTAAATACAAGTTCAATTCCAACCGGGAGGAAATTTTACAAAGGGCAGTACAGTGCGTAAAATGGGCAAGGAATTTTACAGATGATGTGGAATTTTATGCCGAAGATGCCGGCAGAACAGATAATGATTACCTGGCAAGAGTAGTGGAAGCGGTTATTAAAGCCGGCGCTACTACAGTAAATATTCCTGACACAACAGGTTATTGCCTGCCCAACCAATATGGTGAGAAAATGGCGTACCTCATTAACCATGTGCCCAATATTGATAAAGCTGTTCTCTCCTGCCATTGCCATAACGATCTTGGCCTCGCTTCTGCAAATGCTATTGCCGGGGTAATGAACGGTGCAAGGCAAATTGAATGTACGATTAATGGATTAGGTGAAAGGGCTGGGAATACCTCATTGGAGGAAGTGGTGATGATCATCAGGCAACACAGTGACCTGAATTTATACACCAGTATAAAAGCCGGGCAGTTAAATCCCATCAGCAGGCTGGTTTCAGAAACCATGCGTATGCCGGTGCAACCCAATAAAGCCATTGTGGGCAGTAATGCTTTTGCACACTCATCGGGCATTCACCAGGATGGATTTTTAAAACATGCTGCCAATTATGAAATCATAAGACCTGAAGAAGTGGGAGCTGACAGTTCAAAAATTGTTTTAACTGCACGCAGCGGCCGTTCTGCACTTGCACACCGCCTGCAAAAGTTAGGACATGAATTTAACCGCAATGATGTGGATGTGCTGTATGAAGAATTTTTAAAAGTAGCCGATGCTAAAAAAGAAGTGGTAGATGAAGACCTTGAGCAGATGGCTAAAAAGTACAAAGAAGAAACTGTAACAGTGTAAATCATATTTCTCATGTAAGATCAGAAAGCATGGCGATTCTTCGTCGTGCTTATTTTAAATCCCCGGCCCCATAAAGGAAATTAAGCCAAAGGAGAAAGTTGATTACGAATCTTAATAGTATGAGTAAGACACTATTTGATAAAATCTGGGATAAGCATGTTGTCAAACAAATTGAAGGCGGCCCTTCAGTATTGTATATTGACAAACATTTTATTCACGAAGTAACCAGTCCGCAGGCTTTTAACGGGTTAAACAAACGTGGTATTAAAGTATTCCGACCATCACAAACTGTAGCCACTGCAGACCACAACGTTCCTACCTTAAACCAGCATTTACCCATTAAAGAAGAGTTAAGCCGCCTGCAGGTGGAAGCACTGAAAAAAAATTGCGCTCAACACCATGTTGAGTTATATGGCCTCGGTCATGCCTTCCAGGGCATTGTTCATGTTATAGGCCCTGAACTGGGAATTACACAACCGGGTATGACAATTGTTTGCGGTGATAGCCACACTTCCACTCATGGCGCTTTTGGTACAATAGCTTTCGGTATTGGCACAAGCGAAGTGGAAATGGTGCTGGCTACACAATGCCTTATGCAAAGCAAGCCTAAGCAAATGCGCATCAATATCAATGGCAGGCTCAATAAAGGCGTGGTAAGCAAAGACATTATTTTATATATCATATCACAAATATCAGCAAGTGGCGCTACTGGTTATTTTGTTGAGTACGCAGGTTCTGCCATCCGCAACCTTTCTATGGAAGCAAGAATGACCATATGCAATATGAGCATTGAAATGGGTGCAAGGGGCGGTATGATAGCCCCGGATGAAACCACTTTTCAATACATGAAAGGAAGATTGTTCTCACCATCTAAAGAGCAACTGGAAAAAAAGCTTGCAGAATGGAAAGAACTGTACAGTGATGCAGATGCGATGTTCGACAAAGAAATAAACATCAAAGCAGAAGATATTGAACCGTGGATTACCTATGGTACTAATCCCGGAATGGGCATTGGTATTACGGGCAACATCCCCGCCTTAAAAGAAATACCGGAGAAGGAAAGGCCTTCATTTGAAAAAGCGCTGCATTATATGGGCCTGGAAGCAGGGGCAGCAATCAAAGGACAAAAAGTGGATTATGTATTTATCGGGAGTTGTACCAATTCAAGAATAGAAGACCTGCGGATGGTAGCTTCATTTGTAAAAGGGAAAAAGAAAGCGGGTAATGTTGAAGTATGGGTGGTGCCCGGAAGCCAGCAGGTAGAAAAACAGGCAAGGGCTGAAGGCATTCACAAAATATTTGAAGAAGCCGGGTTTATATTGAGACAGCCGGGATGTTCAGCATGCCTGGGGATGAATGAAGATAAAATACCGGCAGGCAAATATTGCATTTCCACTTCCAACAGAAATTTTGAAGGCAGGCAGGGACCCAATGCAAGAACATTTCTTGCAAGCCCGTTAACTGCCGCTGCTGCTGCCATCACCGGTGAAGTGAGTGATGTAAGGGAATTGATGACAGAAAATATTCTTGAAACAGCTTAAAGTAATATTGATTTGCGCTAATGAATAAAAGTATAAATATCGTCCGGTCAACCTGCGTACCGCTGCCAATAGAAAATATTGATACGGACCAGATCATCCCTGCACGTTTTTTAAAAGCAACAAGCCGGGATGGTTTTGGCAAAAACCTTTTCAGGGACTGGAGGTACAGCAACGACGATGAAAGCCAGCCCAAAAAAGAATTTGTGCTAAATAATCCTGTTTATACCGGAAAGATGCTTGTGGCAGGCAAAAATTTTGGTTGTGGTTCATCAAGGGAACATGCAGCATGGGCTATTAAAGATTACGGGTTTGATGTGGTGGTAAGCAGTTTTTTTGCTGACATCTTCCGAAACAATGCCCAGAACAATTTTTTACTGCCAGTAACAGTGAGCGAAGAATTTCTGCAGAAAATATTTACTGCTATTGAAAAGGACAGCAAAACAGAACTGGAGGTAAACCTGGAACAGCAATACATTAAAATCGTTTCATCAGCAGAAAAAGAAAATTTTGACATTAATGCCTATAAAAAAACATGCCTTTTAAATGGTTATGACGACATTGATTTTTTATTAAGCATGAGGCCTGAAATAGAAACTTATGAATTACATAGAGTATAAATCCAAACCCCAAATATTTTAATTTATGAACAAACACATTGTAGTTATTGAAGGAGACGGCATAGGACCGGAAGTAACCCGCCAGTCAGTAAAGGTGCTCAATGCGGTTGCAGAGCATTTCAAACATGAGCTTACTTACTCTTATTGCCTGATGGGGGCTGTTGCTATTGATAAAACCGGCAACCCACTGCCTGATGAAACCATTGAAGCCTGTCTGAACAGTGATGCCATTTTGTTTGGCGCCATTGGTCATCCAAAATACGACAATGACCCGTCTGCCAAAGTAAGGCCGGAACAAGGCCTTTTAAAACTGCGCAAATCGCTGCAATTGTTTGCCAACATCCGCCCGGTTAACACGTACCCTTCTTTACAACATTTATCGCCGCTTAAAAGCAAAAACACAGAGGATGTTGACTTTGTTATTTTCCGTGAACTTACCGGCGGTATTTATTTTGGCAAGAAGGAATCAAACCCGGGTTATACGCAGGCGCTTGATGAATGTGTATATACACGTGAAGAAATTGAAAGGGTGAGTTTACTTGCATTTCAATATGCACAGGGCCGGAGAAAGAAGCTTACGCTGGTTGACAAAGCCAATGTGCTTGAAACATCAAGGCTATGGAGAAGAGTGGTGCAGGAAATGGCGGGGCTGTACCCCGATGTAACGGTTGATTACATGTTTGTTGACAATGCCGCTATGCAGATCATCCTTAACCCGAAACAGTTTGATGTTATCCTTACTGAAAATATGTTTGGCGACATCATCAGTGATGAGGCCAGTGTTATCAGTGGTTCACTGGGTTTGCTGCCTTCCGCATCAGTTGGTAAAGGCGCTGCCCTGTTTGAGCCTATTCACGGTTCCTATCCGCAGGCAGCCGGAAAAGATATTGCCAACCCGTTAGGATCAATTTTATCAGCCGCCATGCTGCTTGACCATCTTGGTCTGGTTAATGAATCTGCACTTGTCCGTGAGGCGGTTCAATGGACACTGAAGAATGGTTTTGTTACAAAAGATATAGACCCTGTGAATTTTTATTTCACAACCACTATCGGCGAACTGGTGAGCGATTACATCGGCAACCGTATGCCAAGCGCTATCAATAAAGCTAATATTGAGTTGAGAAAATCAACGATCATATAAGTAAGTCCGAAAGAAAAAGATATTTCGGCAATATTTTATTTCTGTTGTTTGCGGTTAAATAAACTTTCGGGCTTTATAAAAATAAGTTCTTTAATTCAACTGGCGGGTGTATATTCGCATAACAAAAACCTTCATGCAGAAGAGCAGCATATATAATATCATCTCCTTGTTTACCGCATTAATTATTGTGGTGGTGATTATTATTCCTGCAATGCACGGAGGTGGTAATGTTTAAATAAACTAAAAAGATATACAACAGCCCGCCTCCCTAAAAGGCGGGTTTTTTTGTGCCTGATGTGTCTGACGCCTGAAGGGCGTCTGACACATATAAAAACGACAAAACTTATCATATATCACCGGCAACGGTTGCAACCCTGCTGGTAAATGAATTAAAAGTTAATTATGGCTACTTACTATCATGACCATACCGTTTTGTATCTAAATGGAGAATTTGTAAAAGCCTCCGAAGCAAAGATGGACTTCTACAGCCAGTCTTTGCATTACGGTTACAGTGTATTTGAAGGCATACGCAGTTATAAAACTGTAACCGGGGAAACAAAAATTTTCAAAGCTGCTGAACACTTTGAAAGGTTACGCAATTCTGCTGATGCCATGAATATGCCCTGGCACTGGACAAGTGAAGAATTGATTGATGCCACTTATGAACTTTTAAAAAGAAACCATTTACAGGATGCATACATCCGCCCGGTTGTATATGCTCCTGCCAACATGAGCTTTGTTCAAAACAAAGAATCTTTCATTGTAATTGAAGTTTGGGAAATGCAGCCTTTTCTCGGAGATAAGTTATTAAGGGTAATGACATCTTCCTTTCAGCGGCCCAATCCCAAAGCCTTTAAAATACATGCCAAAGCAGCCGGCCATTATGTAAACTCATTACTGGCCAGCCAGGAAGCCAAATCAAATGGTTTTGATGAAGCGTTGCTGCTGGATATAAATGGTTATGTGGCTGAAGCACCCGGCGCCAACTTGTTTTATGAAAAGAACGGCAAACTGGTAACCCCTGCATTGGGGAATATTTTACCCGGCATTACCCGTGCAACGGTAATTGAGCTATGTAATGAATTGGGTATTGACGTGGAAGAAAAATTCTTTACCCCGGATGAACTGAAGTCTGCTGATGCCGCTTTTTATTGTGGTACTGCAGCGGAAGTAATAGGTTTTGAAAGTCTTGATGATATAAAGTTCCCCAAAAAATGGAACGAAACCATCAGCAGGCAAATACAACTGGCATATAAGAACAGAGTAATTGAAAAAGCCTTTGAAACGCAAAGGCAGGATGGCAAAAAGAAATACGGGGCCTTAGTATAACACAGCATTTACGTGGTTCAAACAAATGAATAAAGCTATTGCATTACTCAGATATTATAGTAACAGAAGTTAAACTGAATCGTAAAAAGCCGGGTAAATAAAGAAAACAATGAGCAAAGAGCTTAATAAATACAGTAAAGTATTAACACAGGATGAAACACAGCCTGCCGCACAGGCCATGTTGTACGGCATTGGCCTGACCGAAGAAGATTTAAAAAAAGCGCAGGTAGGCATTTGCAGCATGGGTTATGATGGCAATACCTGCAACATGCACCTGAATGACCTTGCAAAAATTGTAAAGCAGGGCGTATGGGATAACAACCTGGTTGGATTAATATTTAATACAATCGGAATAAGCGACGGTATAAGCAATGGTACCGATGGCATGCGCTATTCTTTGGTGAGCCGCGATTTGATTGCAGACAGCATTGAAAGTGTATGTGGCGGTTTTTATTATGATGGCCTGATTGCATTGCCCGGTTGCGATAAAAATATGCCGGGTTCCATTATGGCAATGGGCCGTTTGAACCGACCGTCCATTATGGTATATGGCGGAACCATTGCAGCAGGGCATTACAAAGATGAAGAACTAAATATCATTTCAGCATTTGAGGCATTGGGAAAAAAACTGGCAGGCACCATTGCACCCGAAGATTTTAAAGAAGTAGTAAAACACAGTTGCCCCGGGGCCGGCGCCTGCGGCGGCATGTACACTGCCAATACCATGGCAAGCGCCATTGAAGCGCTGGGCATGAGTTTGCCTTATTCATCTTCCAATCCTGCCTTGAGCGAAGAAAAGAAAACAGAATGTCTTGATGCCGGAAGGGCTATAAAAGTGCTGCTGGAAAAAGATCTCAGGCCAAAAGATATCATGACAAAGAAAGCATTTGAAAATGCCATTACAACCATCATGATTTTTGGCGGCAGCACCAATGCGGTTTTGCATTTGATTGCTATGGCAAAAAGTGTGGATGTAAAAATTACACAGGATGACTTTCAGCGCATCAGTGATAAAACACCTGTGCTTGCTGATTTTAAGCCAAGCGGAAAATATTTAATGCAGGAACTGCACAATCATGGCGGTGTGCCTGCAGTAATGAAATATTTATTGAATAAAGGTTTATTGCATGGCGATTGTTTAACTGTAACGGGCAAAACCATTGCAGAAAACTTAAAGGATATTGCACCCGTCAATTTTGAAACACAAAAAATAATTTATCCTTTAGAGCGGCCATTAAAAGCAACGGGGCATTTGCAGATATTGTATGGCAACCTTGCAGAAAAAGGCAGTGTTGCAAAAATTTCAGGTAAAGAAGGCGAACGCTTTGAAGGCCCGGCAAGGGTGTTTGACGGCGAGAAAGACCTGGTAGCCGGTATTGCAAACGGAAGGGTAAAGAAAGGCGATGTAGTAGTGATAAGATATGAAGGCCCAAAAGGCGCACCGGGTATGCCTGAAATGCTGAAACCCACAAGCGCCATTATGGGTGCAGGCCTGGGTAAAGATGTGGCTTTAATTACAGACGGAAGGTTTAGCGGCGGGTCACACGGGTTTGTAGTGGGGCACATTACACCCGAAGCATTTGAAGGCGGATTGATTGCATTGGTACAAGACGATGATGTGATTGAATTAGATGCTGTAACAAGAAAGATGACATTGAAAGTGAGTGATACCGTGATTGCAGAAAGAAGAAAGAAATGGAAACAACCTGCATTAAAAGAAAAGAGAGGTGTTTTATACAAATATGCAATGTGTGTAAAAGATGCAAGCGAAGGATGTGTGACGGATGAAGCCCCTACCCCCACCAAAGGAGGGGAGCAGGGAAGTACAGGCTATTTAACTGAAAGGCTTGATAAAACAATTGCGGGCAACGGGTTTTAATTAATATCCGGAAAAAAAGAAACGAATAATGCTAAAAATATTTTTATGAGCAGTGTAACAACATTACCACAAAAGAAAACGGAAACAAGTGAGCAAGCTAAGCAACCAGTTTCCCAATCTTCTACTGCGGAGGCAGCGAAGGTTATAAGTGGCAGCGAAGCAGTTTTAGATGCACTTTTGCAGGAAGGTGTGATTACCATATTTGGTTATCCCGGTGGCGCCATCATGCCCATCTACGACGCACTGTATGATTACAATGACCGCCTGCAGCATATATTGGTACGTCATGAACAGGGTGCGATACATGCTGCGCAGGGTTTTGCAAGAACAAGCGGTAAGACCGGTGTTGTGTTTGCTACCAGCGGTCCGGGTGCTACCAATCTTGTTACAGGGCTTGCAGATGCTATGATTGATTCCACACCCGTAGTATGTGTTACTGGCCAGGTGTTTGCACACCTGCTCGGCACAGATGCTTTCCAGGAAACCGATGTAATAAACATTACCACACCTGTTACCAAATGGAATTACCAGGTAACTGATGCAACGGAAATACCTGCGGTAATGGCAAAAGCATTTTACATAGCAGGCAGCGGCCGGCCCGGCCCTGTGCTGATTGATATAACCAAGAATGCGCAGTTGCAGAAATTTGACTATAGCGGTTATAAAAAATGTGATCACATCCGCAGCTACCGTCCCAATCCGATTGTAAGAAAAGAATATGTTGAACAGGCCGCAAAACTCATTAATGAAGCAGAAAGGCCATTTGTAATTTTTGGCCAGGGTGTTATACTTGGTAAGGCAGAAAAAGAATTCAAAAAATTTATTGAAAAAGCCGGTGTCCCCGCTGCATGGACGATCATGGGCATGAGCGCCATACCAACAGATCATCCCCTTGCTGCGGGTATGCTCGGCATGCATGGTAATTACGGGCCTAACGTACTGACAAATGAATGTGATGTATTGATTGCAGTAGGAATGCGCTTTGACGACAGGGTAACAGGCCGGCTGGATAAATATGCAAAACAGGCAAAGGTCATCCATCTTGATATTGACCCGGCAGAGATTGATAAAAATGTAAAAGCCACCGTTCCGGTTTGGGGAGATTGCAAAGAAACACTGCCCATGCTTACTGAACTTGTGGAACAAAAAGTTTATCCGCAGTGGCTGCAAAAATTCAAAGATCACCAGTTAAAGGAAGAAGAAATCTGCATTATACCTGAATTGAACCCAAAAGACGGCGAGATTACTATGGGTGAAGTAATCAAATTACTCAATGAGCTTACCAAAGGCGGGGCTATTATTGTTACCGATGTAGGCCAGCACCAGATGGTTGCCTGCCGCTATGCAAAAATGAACCAGAGCCAGAGCAATATTACATCAGGCGGTTTGGGCACCATGGGTTTTGCCTTACCGGCAGCCATAGGCGCAAAATTCGGCGCACCGCAAAGAACGGTTGTTGCAATAATAGGAGATGGCGGTTTCCAGATGACATTACAGGAACTGGGAACCATTATGCAGTTTAAGCCCGATGTAAAAATCCTGATCCTCAACAACAATTTTCTTGGAATGGTTCGCCAGTGGCAGGAACTGTTTCACCAGCGGCGCTATTCATTTGTTGACATCCAAAGTCCGGACTTTGTAACCGTTGCAAAAGGGTATTCCATACCGGGCAAAAGTGTAAGCAAAAGAGAAGACCTGAAAGCCGCTTTAAAAGAAATGCTGGATTACAAGGGAAGTTACCTGCTTGAAGTAATGACGGGCAAAGAAAACAATGTGTTCCCGATGGTGCCGCAGGGAAAAGGTGTTGCAGAAATTATTTTAAGAAAAGAAGATGCATAACGCTGTTAAAGCGATTGTATAAAATAAAAAAGATGAGTATGAACAAGAGCGAGTACACCATAACAGTTTATACAGAAAACCAGGTGGGTTTGCTGAACCGGATTGCCATTATTTTTTCCAAGAGAAAAATAAATATTGAAAGCCTCAATACTTCGCCCAGTGAAGTGGACAGTGTGCACCGCTTTACCATTGTTATTAATGAAACAGAGGATGTGGTACGAAAGCTCTGCAGGCAGATTGAAAAGCAGGTGGAGGTTTTAAAAGCTTATTACAACACCGCTGATGAAATCATCTGGCAGGAACTGGCCATGTATAAGGTGCCTACAGATATCATTGCTGAACACGTAAAAGTAGAACGCCTGTTAAGTAAATATGGCGCCAAGGCTGTAGTAATCCGCAAAGATTATACAGTATTTGAAGTGGCCGGGCACAGAGAAGAAACAGATAAACTCATTGAAGTGCTGGAACCATACGGGCTGATTGAATTTGTAAGAAGCGCCAGGGTGGCGATTATTAAAAACAGCGATGGCTTTCATAAGAAGCTGAAGGAATTTGAACAAACAGAACCTGGTGAAGGCGTGATGGAGAATGAATACCTGGACAAAAAGGAAGAGGTATTCAGTATGTAATCCCTGACCACCTGTTTACTAACCTTATTTAACAACATGAAGATTATTTTTAAACCAAACAATCATTATTAACTTCTCCTCTCCCCGTCAGGGGATGGGGGTTTAACTTGTTTTTATGGCAAAATTAAATTTCGGCGGTGTTGAAGAAAATGTTGTAACACGTGATGAGTTTCCACTTTCCAAAGCACAGCAGGTACTTAAAAACGAAACGGTTGCTGTTATTGGTTATGGCGTTCAGGGCCCGGGCCAGGCGCTTAACCAGCGTGACAATGGCATTAACGTAATTGTTGGCCAGCGCAAAAATTCAAAAACATGGGAGAAAGCCATCCGCGATGGTTTTGTGCCCGGTGAAACTTTATTTGAAATTGAAGAAGCGCTGCAACGCGGCACCATCATCTGTTACTTATTAAGTGACGCTGCACAAATTGCATTGTGGCCAACAGTGAAGAAATACCTTACGCCGGGCAAAGCATTGTATTTTTCCCACGGTTTTGGTATAACCTTTAATGAGCAAACCGGGATTATTCCTCCAAAGGATGTAGATGTATTTCTTGTAGCACCAAAAGGAAGCGGCACATCACTCCGCAGAATGTTTTTGCAGGGCCGTGGCCTGAACAGCAGTTACGCCATTTACCAGGATGCTACCGGTAAAGCAAAAGAAAGAGTAGTTGCATTGGGCATTGCGGTAGGAAGCGGTTATTTGTTTGAAACAGATTTTAAAAAAGAAGTGTATAGTGACCTTACAGGTGAGAGGGGCACATTGATGGGCGCCATACAGGGAATATTTGCAGCACAATACCAGGTATTGCGTGACAAAGGCCACACCCCTTCCGAAGCCTTTAACGAAACTGTTGAGGAACTGACACAATCATTAATGCCTTTGGTTGCTGAAAACGGCATGGACTGGATGTATGCCAACTGTTCTACAACAGCACAACGCGGTGCGCTGGACTGGTGGAAAAAATTCCGTGATGCCACAGCACCGGTGTTTAAAGAGTTGTATGAAAGCGTTGCTGCAGGTAAAGAATCACAACGTTCAATTGATTCAAACTCTCAGCCCGATTACAGGGAAAAATTAGAGGCAGAATTAAAAGAACTGCGTGAAAGCGAAATGTGGCAGGCGGGAAAAACCGTACGTTCACTGAGACCGGAAAACCAGTCTGCAAAACCTGAAAAAAAGAAAGAAGCTGTAGCATAAAATCCCTTCCGCAAAAAACACATTGGGCAACTAAGAACACAAAATGTGTTCTTAGTGCCTTTGAGGGAAAAAAGTTATCATGAAAACAACAACAGATACGAAACCGGAATTGCATTTTCACCGGGCTGCATTGAACCTGAAAAAAGTAGTAACAAGGACCCCTTTGCAGTTAAACCATAACCTGTCACGCAAATACAACTGCAATGTGTATTTAAAGCGGGAAGACCTTCAGGTTGTGCGCAGCTACAAATTACGCGGCGCCTATAATTTGATGAGCAGCCTTCCGGCAGATCAATTGCAAAAAGGTGTGGTATGTGCAAGCGCCGGCAACCATGCACAGGGCTTTGCATACAGTTGCAAAAAACTAAATGCAAAAGGGGTGGTGTTCATGCCTGTTATCACGCCCAATCAGAAAATCAATCAAACCAAAATGTTTGGTGATGATTTTATTGAGATAAGGCTGGTTGGTGATACCTATGATGATTGCGCTGAGGCGGCAAAAAAGTTTACCGAAGAAAACCAAATGGTTTTCATTCCGCCGTTTGACAATTACAAGATCATTGAAGGGCAGGGAACTGTTGGCCTTGAAATTTTAGAGGAATTATCTGATGTTGATTACTTGTTTGTACCTGTTGGCGGTGGCGGGCTAAGCGCCGGGGTCGGATCTTATTTCAAAACTTATTCACCCAAAACAAAAATCATTGGCATAGAACCGGAAGGCGCACCTGCCATGTATGAATCGCTGAGGGCAGGTAAACCTGTTACGCTTGAAAACATTGACCGCTTTGTTGATGGCGCAGCAGTAAAAAGGGTTGGGGATATTACATTCAGCATTTGTAAAGAAGTACTGGATGACATGCAGCTTGTACCGGAAGGAAAGGCCTGCTCAACCATTTTAAAACTATACAACGAAGATGCCATAGTAGTTGAGCCGGCCGGGGCATTGTCAATTGCAGCACTTGACAGTTATACTGATGCCATAAAAGGTAAAAATGTAGTTTGCATTGTAAGCGGCAGCAACAATGATATTGACCGGATGCAGGAAATTAAGGAAAGGAGCCTGCAATATGAAGGTTTAAAACATTATTTTCTTATCCTTTTTGCACAGCGTCCAGGCGCATTAAAGGAATTTGTGAACCATGTACTCGGGCCAAACGATGACATTACAAGGTTTGAATACATACAGAAGCACAACAAAGAAACAGGCCCGGCGCTTGTAGGTGTTGAACTGAAAAAAAGGGAAGACTATGTTGTTTTACTGGAAAATATGATGCGGTTTCACATTAACTATACTGAGCTTAACAAGAACGACACTTTGTTTGGTTACCTGGTATAATGTTGCCCGCTTTTATTGATTTAATAAATTAACCAGTTCAATAATTTCTTTTTCAGACTTCAATTTGTATTTCTTCTCTTCAGCAAAGCGGATGATTATTGTTGAATGGTCTGCCATGGCATCAGCAAGGGCGCCCCTGTCCTTCCTTACCTTAACAATCCTGTTCTTCTTTACGTCGTACGCATATAGCTGTTCTGCCTGTTTGTAAATTTTTCTTGTAGCCTGGCCGTACTGGTAATTTTCCTGTGCACTTTTGGTAACATATTTCAGCAACTGAAAATTATTTCCATCAGCAAGTACCTGGTAAAATGAAGCAGGAGAATTGAATCCGGTTTCAGGATAACCGCAACGGAACAAAAATACCGTATCGCCCTCTTTTGTTTTAAAAAATAACCTGAATTCCTGTATAGGATCCACAAACGCATACATGATACTGTCCCTCCTGAAATAAGGACTATTATCCTGTAAATTGAACTGGAGGTCCACTTCTTTCAGTAAAAAGCCATTTTTAAACCTCACCTGTCCTTTTGTCCAGCCATCAAAAAACATAGGGCTGCCTTCAGCAACAGGATTTTTTTTGCTGGTAAAAGCATTTCCGTTTGCATCGTATGCCTCCACAAAATAACTGCTGTTATAATTCACTGTTTGCCCTATTGAAGCAACAGCGATAAAGAATAAAACAAATGGCAGAAATTTCCTTTTCATAGCAAGCCTGTTAAACCCGCTCTGCAAGTTATATATAGTTGCCGGAAGTGGATATTTAAAAGAGACGAATGGCAGAAAAGACAGGATAAAAAGAAAGAGCCTGGTTAAATCAGGCCCTTTTACGTTTGGCAGGTAATGCTGCTTCAATTGCCTTACTCAGTTCGGCAAAACTAATTTTTCCTTCGTAACGCTGGTTGTTAATGAAAAAAGCGGGTACATTCCTCACCCCCCTTTTATTTAACCCTTCAAGCAGGTCAGCCCTTACATTCCATCCATACCTGCTGTCAACCAATTCAGCCAGGAGGTTTTTGTTGGTCATGCCGATTTCCTTTGCATATTCACGAAGGCTAACGGTACCCAACTGGCGGCGGTGCTTGAAGAGCATGTTGTGCATTTCCCAGAATTTTCCTTCCTGCACTGCAGCTACCGATGCTTCAGCAGCTTTCATGCTCCGCTGGTGTATTTGTGTAAGCGGGAAATGCCGGAAGTTAAACCGCACTTTGCCTTCATACTCCGTTAACAACTTAGTAACAATATCATGCGCTTTTGCACAGGCTTCGTTCTCATATTCGCCCCATAACTCCAGGCTTACGGGTGCATCGTCATCACCTACCCATGCCGTTTTGGGTTCGATAATAGGCAATTGTTCTTTTTTACTGGCCATATATTAACTCCTTTTTATTTTAATTCAGATTAAAAAACCACTCAGGCTACCGTGAGCAGAGTGGTTTTGGTTATACGAACTGATAATCAAAAACCAGACCCTGCAGGAAAAAATGATAAATCACCGTTTGCGGGTGTCAGTATGATTGCTTTGCTGTCAGAGTGTCGCAGGTACAGTTGCCGAAGGGGGCACGAAGATGTGATTTTCTGCTGAAAATAAAAAAGGAAATTTGCCATTTTAGGCTTACATTTGCACCGTTAATTGAGTTTTACAGCATTAGTTAAGTTAATAATTCTTTCTGCTACGCATCAATCTGCTAATAGTTAGGTTTCTTACTTCTGCTTTTTGCTCAGGTATTTTTAATCAAACAATGTACACAAATGAACATTTATGTTTCAAACTTAAGCTTCAACGTTCAGGATGAAGACTTAAGAAGTTATTTTGAAGAATACGGTGAAGTTTCTTCAGCAAAAGTAATTACTGACAAATTCACCAACCGCAGCCGTGGTTTTGGCTTTGTTGAAATGGGCAATGATGAAGCCGCTCAAAAAGCCATTAAAGAACTTGATGGCGCTACAGTTGACGGCCGTGCCATTAAAGTTACAATTGCCAAACCCCGCGAACAAAGAAGCGGTGGTGGCGGCGGCGGTAATAACAAACGTTCTTTCAGCAACAACCGCTGGTAGTCCGAAAAAAATTATCGTAATGAAAAAGAGGGCCGGTCACGGTCCTCTTTTTTATTTTACTTCATGGTTAAACTCTTTTTACCCGGAATCCTTCTTGTTTTTCTGAAGCGATCTTATCATTTCAGAAAAATTTTGTCCTTTGGATAAAGATGTTACTGCATGTGCTATCCTTTTGGTTTTTGTAGGTTCAGTTTTGGCAGATTCAATCCATTTGCTATAGTAATTCTGAAACGACTTTGGTAAAGTCTTAAACAGTGCAAACGCATCCGG
>JANRKT010000241.1:0-2287 GCA_033763355.1 Chitinophagaceae bacterium
GAAGCAGCCATCGTTGATTGTTTTAATGATTTTTGAATTTTACCAGGTACGGCCTTTCAGGTATTCCTGTATTTGTTCTTTGGGTACCGGAAGTTTATCAATGTGATCGTTCAGCCATTTTGAAAAATCCCTTTCTATTTCGTCGCTCCATTTGGAATCAATCTGGCCTGGAGTATATTTCTGCTCACGCAGGCGCTGATGTCCAAACATATCCCGCAGCCTTACAATTTCAGAGGTCTTTACTACTTTTTCAAGCAAGTGGGGCGGAATAAAAATTACGCCGCCATCCCTTGCCAAAACTGCATCACCCGGCATTACTGTGGCTTTGCCAATACGTGTGGGCTGGTTAATGCCAACCAGTGTTGTATTCAATTGCCCTTCGGGGTTATTTAAATGATGTGATGGATGATAGGTACGGAAAAGCGAGGTAAAAGAACCGATTTCTTCTAAACCATTGATGTCCCTGATAGCACCGTTATATACAATTCCGTTACCCGTTTTTGCATAAATGGAATTGCCAAGGTTGTCTCCGATAGTCGGGCCGTCTTCATGAGCCCCAAACTGATCTGCTACATAAACATCCCTTTTTACAAGTATGTCTATCGGCCATGAGTTTTGAGACTTCACCCTTCCATCCAGCTTATGTCCTTTTTCATCAATTACACGGTGTATATCCGGCCTTCCCGGCATAAAAATAGCCGTTACTGCCCTTCCTACCAGCACACTATCCGGGTTTATCATTTGCCAGCCGTCTTCGTACTGGTGTTTGTAATTCTCGTTTCTCAAAACAGCCCATGCTTCTTCAAGTGTTACCAGCTTTAAACGATCCAGTAAGTTATCTGAAACTTTGGGACGGCCATCCGCAAAACGTTCACCCTTCCATTCAGGTGTTAAAAAAATCAGTTGTTCTTTTGAAATCTGCTGGGCAGTTGATGGCTGAAAGAGCAGGAAAAACAAAACTGCGGACAGGAAATACTTAAGTGTTGGCATGACAAGACAATTTTGCAAGAACAATTTACTTGTTTCTGCGAAAAAATTTATGCCCGGAATGCTTTATTGCAGATGATTTTATTTCACATGCTATACACAAAAGCTACGGTATCCCTGCAACTGAATATAAAATTAAAGTATCAAAAGCCTGAAACAGGAACTGCAATTTTGTTCAATTCACCACAATAATTAAATCTGCCAGCAACGTTTTACATCACTCCGCCCACGGGACCCTTTTCGATTTATAAAAATCAATCCCCATCGCTGTCATCCTTAGCCCGTGTTTACCCAAACGTATTTTGTATTCATCCCAGCTTCTGCCTTGCGCCTGCGACCAGGCTATCTCCGCATAACCAGGTAAACGGGGAAATACCATGTATTCTATTTCATCTATATTGGTAACAGTTTCCGACCATAGCGGCGCTTCAATACCAATGATGTTTTCACGGCTTATGCCTTTTACCAATGCAGTGGGCTCCCACATGTATGCTGTATCCACTTCAATATAAGCTGCCCAGTGCAAACCCAGTTTTGTAGTGGAATCATATTGCATATCGAGATAAACTTTTTTTGCAGGCGACATCATGATTTTGGCGCCTTTCTTTACAGCATTTACTGAATTGGCGCTGTCGGCCCAGTACTGTGCAATGCTATTGGGTTGCAAGGTTGATAAAGCAATCTCATCCCATCCAATGACCTGCTTGCCATGTTTCTTAACAATACCCTGTACACGGTTAATAAACGGGATATAATCTTCCTTTTTTGTTGCATGGCTTTCATCACCGCCGATATGCAGGTAAGGCCCGGGGGTTAGTGCAGCCAGTTCACGGAACACATCATCTACAAATTTGTACACGAGTTCATTCTTTGTGCAAAGTGTGCTGAAGCCTACTTCAATACCAGTATAAAGTTTGGGATTCTTATCTTTTTCATTACAATTCAGTTCAGGATAGGATACCAAAGCTGCATTGGTATGGCCGGGCATATCAATCTCAGGGATGATGGTAATATAACGTTCTGCTGCATACTGAACGATATCTTTATATTGCTCCTGTGTATAAAAGCCTCCTTTACCACCGCCTACCTGTGTGCTGCCGCCTGTTTCTGTAAGTTTGGGCCAGGACTTTATTTCAATTCGCCAGCCCTGGTCGTCAGAAAGGTGCAGGTGCATCACATTCATTTTATAAAATGCAATTAAGTCTATATAACGTTTCACATCATCCACACTAAAAAAATGACGGGCCACATCCAGCATTGATCCACGCATGGCATACTCAGGTGCATCCTTTATAGTACC
>JANRKT010000242.1:0-3902 GCA_033763355.1 Chitinophagaceae bacterium
TAATGTGCCCCAGACGGGAGTTGAACCCGTACAGCCGTTTCGGGCTACAGGATTTTCTTTACCGCTGCAGTTTTCACTGCTCCCGCCACTGGCGGGATTTGTGGTCTGGACTATACCTTCACCATATCCATTTAAAACGAACTTAGGCGCCCTCCGTCTAGTCTCTACACCTTTCTCCCGCCTGGGCGGAAGACTTGGCTCGGTATTACCAATCCGCCGGGGCAGATAAGGCTTCACCGAATTTGAAGGGTTATACTCCAAAGGTTTCCCAATGGGCACTCAAATTTTTTTGTTCTTTGCTCTGAAAGTTTCAGTCTGGCTGTGACAGTTGGGGCAAAGCAGTTTAAGATTACTCAAAGCATGATTTTGCCTGTTTCCGTCAACATGATGCAGCTCAAGGTTCAATTGTTTGCCCTGCCATGATGAACAACCACAGGTTTCGCAAACATTTGTTTTAATTCCTTCACTGATCAACCTGTTTTTTAATTTATACGACTGGTAATGCGGATGATTACCTTTTTCTATGATTTCAGATAACTGAATTTTTGGTGATCGTTTCTTTAGGCCTTTACCAGCCTGGTTAGGTTTATAACAATTAAGTTCAACAGCTCTTTTTTTGAAAGAGTTGAAGTGCAGGTTCAAAACTGCTGCAGCTTCTGCCATTGATGCTGAATCATTACAAACTTTACGAAAAATATCATCATTAATCCGGTGTTTTATCTGTTTCTTATAAGCCATATACAGGTTGCAAGAAGGATGAACTCCTGAATTTACTGACTGATTTCCTTTTTCAAAGAACTTTTCATTTAAGTCCTGCGTGTCTACCAGTTCCACCACCGGGGCCTGTCCCGATTATTCGGGGCAAACTGATAAAAAAAGGCGTGAGATTCTCACACCTTTTATTTGAGCGGAAGACCGGGCTCGAACCGGCCACCCCGACCTTGGCAAGGTCGTGCTCTACCAAATGAGCTACTTCCGCTTATATTTTAAAGAACTTTATTTTGATAATGTCGGTATGTTGTTTCATGAACCGGCCACCCCGACCTTGGTCCCGCTAAAAAGCGGGATGCTCTACCAAATGAGCTACTTCCGCATTTATTTTTTAAAGAACTAAATAATCTTTCTAATTGTAACCAGCAACGAACCAGCCACCCCGACCTTGGTCCCGCTACAGGCGGGATGCTCTACCAAATGAGCCTGTCTGCCGATTCCGCATTTATTAAAAAGAACTTTAAAGGGATTGCAAAAATAGCAATTACCCTTTAATCAAAAAATTTTCAGGCCTTATTTGTATTTGGGTGTGTATTCTGTGCTGGTGGGCACTTCAACCTGGGGCTTACCCTTATAACTGAATTTGTACAGCCTGTAACAGCCGCCTAAAACAAATGCCATAATGCAAAAAATCTGAACATAAAAGAGGAAACGTGAAGAGGACACCCAGTTACGGGAAAAATCCTTTTTTTCTATTTTCTCCGGAGTTTCTTGTTGCATGGTAAACTTTATTGCATGGCAAAAATAAGGTTTGACAGGAAATAATCATTTTTTACCATCCACTATTTCTGAAAACCGCCGTTTGTTGCGCACAAAATATTCCCATACAATGTTTCCGTTATATACAGCATGTGGCGGGGCTACACGCTTTACAGGAAAATGGCCCTGCTTTCTTTTGGTTAAAACCCATTTCATCCATGCCAGGTGGGCCCTTAAAACCGCAAGAAAATAACCGGCATCACCGGTAAATAAATTTTTCCAGGCGCTGATGGCATCAAGGCCTGCACGGTAAGGGATTTTCCAAAGCCTCTCCTTCCATTGCAGGTTCTTGCACAGCATTACCAGGTTATTCCTGTAGTTTAAAAAAGTTTTCTGGCTGTTGCCCTTTGGTAATGTGCCCCCTCCCAAATGATACACCACTGATCCGGGGCAGGCATATATTAAATAACCAGCAAGCTGCATCCTCCAGCACAAATCAATCTCCTCCTGGTGTGCAAAGAAAAAATCATCAAAGCCGCCCATTTCCCGATACACATCCGCCCTTACAAACATGGCGGCGCCGCTTGCCCAGAAAATCATTTCTGCACTGTCGTATTGGCCACTGTCTTCTTCACAAACATCAAATACACGGCCTCGGCTGAAAGGGTAACCGTATTTGTCAAGCCATCCCCCCGCAGCACCGGCGTATTCAAAATAATTTCTTTGTTTAAGAGATAACATCTTGGGCTGGCAGGCTGCAATCAAAGGGTTGCGCTGCATGAGCTGTATTACTGGTTCAATCCATCCGGGTGTAACCTCCACATCTGAGTTCAGCAGCACATAATAATCGCTTTCAACCTGTTTCAGCGCCGTATTGTAGCCTTTTGCAAAACCTTCGTTAACGGGGCTTGAAAGTATGCGTATGCCCGGGTAATTTTTCTTCAGGAATTCAACGGAATCATCGGTTGACCCGTTATCTGCCACTACCAGTTGCAAATTGGGATATGTGCTTTTGAGAAGAAAAGGCAGGAACTGTTCAAGGTATTTTTTCCCGTTCCAGTTAAGAATAACAACAGCCACCGAAGGGTATGACATGAATTGGAATGAATTATTTTTCAAAAATAAAGGTTGTATATTATCCGTTTGCCTATTTTTAAAATATGATCAGGATATGGCTTAACTGGCGCACTTACCTGGCTATTGTAGCCGTACTGTTTATTGTTACCACTATATTTTATTCCCGCTACCTGGCCCGGAAAATTGCCGGTGAAGAAAGGCAGAAAGTAGAACAATGGGCGGATGCCCAGAAATACATTGCACGGGCAGATGCTGATGATGATATCCTTTTTGCAACCATTGTAATTGCCGGTCAGAACGCCATCCCTGTTATTGAAACAAACGAAAAAGACAGCATCACCAATTTTCACAACCTTGATTCGGGCCGTGTAATGAAGGACAGGGGTTACCTGCTGCGGAAACTAAAAGAGTTTAAAACCCTGAACCCGCCTATTGTAACTTATCTCGGCTTTGATTCAATCCAGTACAACAAGTATTATTACGGCGAATCCCTTTTACTGAAAGAAGTAAGGTATTACCCCATCGTGCAGCTTGTTATTGCTGTATTGCTTATCGTTGTTACACTTGTTGCACTCAATACACGGCACAAGTCTTCGCAAAACCAGTTGTGGGCGGGTATGGCCAAAGAAACGGCACACCAGTTGGGCACGCCGGTATCATCTCTTGAAGGATGGGTGGAAATGCTGAAAGAAAGTGCTGCCGACCAAAAAATGGTAACAGAAATTGAAAAAGATGTGCACAGGCTGAAACTTGTTTCTGACCGTTTTGGTAAAATAGGAAGCACCCCGCAACTGGAAGAAAAAAACCTGCTGCAGATCATCCACAATGTGGTTGATTATGTAAAGAAAAGGGCGCCTGATAAAGTGCAGTTTATTACCCATAGCAATGAACAGGGCCCCGTTATCGTCATGCTTTCCGCCCCTTTGTTTGAATGGGTTATTGAAAACCTTTTGAAAAATGCACTGGATGCCATGGAAGGGAAAGGGTCCATTACAACGGTTATACATAATACAGCTTCACATGTATATATTGACATTACCGATACCGGCAAAGGCATCAGCGCTGCACACATCGCCAAAGTTTTTAATCCCGGTTTTACTACCAAAAAAAGGGGCTGGGGGCTGGGCCTCACACTTTCCAAACGGATTATTGAACAATACCACAAGGGGGAATTATTTGTAAAACACTCTGAGCAGGGAAAGGGAACCACATTCAGGATTGTGCTGAAGAAATAAGGCTAACATTACTCTCAGCTCCTGTTGCCCATTTATTTCTCATTTTAAATTTTACATTTTTCATTTTACATTTGCAGCCCTCCCCGGATATCACCGGGACAGGTTGCCCGGGTGGCGAAA
>JANRKT010000243.1:0-2891 GCA_033763355.1 Chitinophagaceae bacterium
GGCAGCTTTATCCACACCGGCAAGCGGAAATCATTTACAAATTGAAGCGCAGCCGGTAGTGGATAAAGCGGGGAACACTGAAAAGAAAATTATATTTGAAAACTCTAACTGATGCCGGCACTAAAAATTGGGGAGCCTACAATAGCAATAATAGGATCAAAATAAAATTAGTATTCTTATTTTGAAATTTAAGTTGCATAAGATTCAAAAGTAATTTTACCCTTTGGGTGGTGTTCCCCCATGCTTATGCGCAGCGGCTGCACCAACAACTGGATTAAAGTTTAGTGTTAAAAATGAACTAATAGTCTCCTTGCCTGCAAAAGTTAAGGTGAAAGATGCGGGTAGCAGTAAAACAGAAATTATAAAGCAACTTCCGCCTTCTCCTCCTTAAACGCTTCCCTTGGCTTTAATCCTAACAGTTCAAACATGGCCATGTCTTCATCAAAAGAAGGGTTGGGTGTAGTAAGTAATTTCTCACCTGCAAAAATGGAATTGGCGCCGGCCATAAAACACCATGCCTGTTCCGCAATACTCATTTCCATTCTTCCTGCGCTTAACCGCACCATGGCTTTCGGCATCAGTATCCTTGCAGTGGCTATCATGCGTACCATATCCCATACGTCCACTTTATGATTGTTTTCCAATGGTGTCCCTTTTACCCTTACCAATGCGTTAATAGGAACTGATTCCGGGTGTTCGGGAAGCGTTGATAATGTATGCAGCATCTTTATGCGGTCTTCATGTGCTTCACCCAAACCAATAATGCCGCCGCAGCAAACGGATACCCCTGCTTTACGAACATGCTCCAGTGTATGCAGCCGGTCTTCATAAGTTCTTGTGGTAATTATTTCAGCATAGTAGTCTGAAGATGTATCAAGGTTGTGGTTGTATGCATACAATCCTGCATCAGCTAATTTCTTTGCCTGCTCTTCAGTGAGCATGCCCATGGTGCAACATACTTCCATTCCCATGTTGTTTACTTGCTTTACCATCTCCAGCACACGGTCAAAATCTTTATTGTCCCGCACCTCCCTCCATGCAGCGCCCATGCAGAAACGGGTGGAGCCTGCTTCCTTCGCCCTTCTTGCATATTCAATCACTTCAACTGTCTGCATCAGTGCATGTGCCTTTACATCTGTATGATATCTGGCCGCCTGCGGGCAATAAGCACAATCTTCGGGGCAACCACCGGTTTTTATGGACAGCAATGTACATACCTGCACTTCGCCTGTATCCTGGTATTTACGGTGTATTGTGGCGGCACGGTAAACCAGTTCAAGCAACGGGCTGTTGTAGATGTTTTTTATTTCATCAATGGTCCAGTTGTTCCTTATCATGGGTTTGTTTGTTCTTATTTATTTCAAAATTAAGGCTTGGGTCTTTAATATAAACAGAACTGTCAGGCAGCAACGGAAAATCCTGCTTAAAGTACTGGTTAAAGATAATGCGGAATGTATTTACCGGGCTGATGCTGTCGTAAAGTTTGCTGTAACTGGTATCTGGAAAATAACAGGCATGGTATATGGGGAAAATTTCAGGCAGTTTTGAACGTTCAGCAAATTCCCTGTAGCCATGGTCTCCGCCAATTACTACGATCCGGCTTTTCTGATGTTGCTTTAATGAACTGATGATATCTGAAATAATCCTGTTGGAATAAATAAGTTGTTTGAGATAAAGGGCTTTATCAATTTTATAAATGTCTGCAAAGGGGTTGTAGTTGCCGGTTTCATCAAAATAATAAGGGTAATGCGGCAGCATAATATGGGCGTAAACAAATTTAGGTTTGCCTGATGTATTCACAATTTCATCTTTCAGGCTTTTTATAGTACTGCTGATATTATTAAGGTAATTCGCATGGCGGGGCTCATCATAATAATTTTTAGCAGGCGATATTTTCCCTGCCGGTAAAAAATTCCACAATACATCCTGCTGAAACCTTCCGGGCAGGGTATTATCATAAAATACTTTTTTGGGGTAATAAGACCTCATGATTTGCTGGCCTGAAGGATGGTTTTTAAGATGGAAGACAGAATGGTTCCTGATTTCATAACCTTCTTTTTCAAGAAGGGCTGCAAGTTCACTCTGGTAAACCGATTCAACAGCCTGTAGTATAAGTTTTCCAGAAAATTCTTTATTGTTTACAGTAGCGGGGAAATAGTTCATGTTAAAACATGAAGCAACCGTCATGGGCGTGGAGGCATAGTTGCTCCTGGAATTTGCAGCAATATAAAAGCCGGCAGATTTGAGAAGTGAATCAAGGCCGCTATTATCAAAACCAAATTCTTTTTTCAGGCAGGAAGAACTGGTATAGCTGTCGAAAATAATGAAATAGATATCGGGTTTGGCACAGGTATCGCAGGGCTTATATTTCTTTACCATGCTTAGTGATGCATCAGCAAGATTGTTTTTTTCTTTAGTGCTGTTTATAATATGGTACAGAGAAGTGAGCAGTTCAAATACAAGCAGCAGCAGGAACAGTGTATTGAAATAATAATTGATCCTTTTAAAATTGTTTTTTGACCTTTTTATTATTACAAAAAGGGTGATACAAATGAAGATTAAAGCAGCCAGTATAAATTTATAGGAACTGAAAACGGCAGGCAGGGGCAACATCCCTATGCCATCGTGCAGGGCCCCGAAGAATAAAACAACCAGCATAAGCAAAGTGCTGTAAAGGCAACTTTTAAGATAGCTGCGGAAGAAAAGCGATGATAATAAAACCAGGCCTAAGGAAATCGCAATAAAAATAGCAAGATAATACAGGGATGAACTTACAGGCAACAGGCCATAATACTCATTTACCCGGTGAAGGATGTAAAAGAAAACGATATAAATGAAATGCAGGTTTACAGAAAGAAGTTTGCGGATCATCTTTTATTGTCTTTGCATGA
>JANRKT010000244.1:0-3399 GCA_033763355.1 Chitinophagaceae bacterium
CCTGATGAAGCTTCCCAGTGATCTCCATTAACACCTGCATTGTACAATTCATAAAGCTTTTTATTTTCAATGTCAACTGCTATTACATGTGAGTCGCCGTTGCCATTGCCTTCAATGGGTGCATTAAGCGGGACCGGATAAGGCCCCGCATCACTTTCATCTCCGTAATTGCCATCGTAACTGTTGCTACGAAACACTACAGGAGTTTTTTTTTCACTGCCGCAAACTACCACATAAGGAATACCGATTGGTGCACCTTCCCACATGCCGCTGCCAAAATCAGGGTGCATGGCTGATGATGCAAACCCTGCAATGATGGCATCGCTGTTGGGGTCTGTTGCTGCTGCAGAAATATCCTGGTTCCAGGAATTATCAGCAGGAAATACAGCAATGTTTTCAGCTTGTGTACTGGTGGCAGTGCATGCCACCTCTTTGGGCGTGTCGCCGGGGGTTTTCTTCTCTTTTTTACAGGATGCCAGCAAATAAACAAAGCCGACATAAACCATTATCAGTAAAAGAGTAAAGAGGAAAGTTTTTCTCATACGGAACCGGATTAAATGAATAATAGGGATACACTGTATATGCGCCACAAATTATGCCAAAGGGGTGATTTCTTTTTAGGAGATTTACCTGTGATTATTACCCCCGGAAATTACCTGCTGAAATGCTTATCCGTTGTTACTGAGTGCGGTATTTATTGATGGCTTCAATGCGGTTGCTTACCTGCATTTTATTGTAAATATTCCGCAGGTGTTTTTTTACCGTTTCCATGCTGATGTCAAGCGCTGCAGCAATTTCCTTATACTGCAGCCCTTTTGAAATCAGGTCAAGCACTTCCTTTTCTCTTCCGCTTAAATCATAGCTGCTTTTACCGGTTACAGGTGGCTGGTGCTGAAAAAAACCAATTACTTTTCTGGCAATATACGGGCTCATGGGCGAACCTCCATGATGAACTTCGATAATGGCCTGCTGTATTTCCTTTGCTGCAGCATCTTTCAGTAAATAACCTGTTGCGCCGGCACGTAAAGATTCAAAAACCGTTTCGTTGTCATCATGAACAGTGCAAACAAGAAATTGTGAAGAAGGCAATAATGGCTTAACCATCCGGATGAGTTCAATACCCGTCATTTCCGGCATGCTGATGTCAGCAATAACCACATCCGGTTTTAAAACCGGAAGGTGCTGTAGCGCCTGAAAGGGCGAAGCAAAGGATCCCTTTAGTACCGTGCCCGGCATGTCATGAATGATCTGGTCAAGCGCTTCCCTGAACGAAGAATTGTCTTCAACAACTGCTATTCCAATCATATTTTCTGATTTGAGTTTTCCAAAGGGACAGAAATGGTTAATGAAGTGCCATTGCTGTGGCTCACATCAATATGGCCTTTCAGTTTTTTAATTCGCTGCTGCATGGTTTTTATACCAATGCCCTGGTGAAAAGCATTGTTACCGTATCCTTTTCCATTGTCTTTTATAACTATTTCAAGCGTTCTGTTCTGAATTTTCATATCAAGCAGGGCATGGGAAGCTTCTGCATGTTTTATAATATTATGCAGGGCTTCCTTTATAAGAAGGTAAAGGTTTCGCCTTTTTTCACCTGAAATAAACATATCGGGTATTTCAGCCGGCAACCCGGTTGTGATGTTTGTATTGCTGAATTCAAACATCTTCCTCGACTGCTGTTCTATATAATACAGCGTGTTTTCAATTTTATCATTCTCGCTGTTAAGACTCCAGATAACGTCCCTGATTTTAATGGACAAATCGCTTACTGAAGAATGGATGCGCTGCAGGTCTTTCTGCAGGTCGTTGTTTGTTTGTTTGTTTTTCAGCAGTTCCGCCTGCAGCCTTACACCAGAAAGACCTGCGCTGATGTCATCATGAAGCTCGCTGCTGATGCGCTGCCTTTCATCTTTAACCGCCATTTGCTTTTCAAATTCTTTTTTCTGAAAAGAAAGCCGCACCCTGTAATAATCGCGTACAACAAAGAAAACAAATCCCAGCAGCGTAACAATACCAAGTGCCCTCACCCACCACAGTTGGTACCAGAGCGGCAGCACTTCCACCGGTATAATCATGCTCCTGCTTTCGTTTCCAAAACGGTCAACCGCTTTTACTTCAAGTTTATAATCACCCGGGGGGAGCAATTCCAGTTCGCGGTTGCCTTCTTTACTCAATGCCCATACCGTGTCATACCCCTTTAGCCTGAATTTATAAGTTACCTGCCCAAGGCTTTTAAATGAAATACCTGCAAATTGAAAAGACGCTTTTTTTCCATACGGGATAATATAACTGCTAATGGTATCATCTTTTATCAGTTCAGGCGCACCGGTTGCAATAGCAGATGATACCGGAAAAACGGCTATGCCCCTGTTGGTACCTGCATAGCAGGTATCCCCTATTCGCACAGCATCCGTAATATATTCCGAAGGCAGGCCCGAACTGAGGTTGTATGTTTTAATTTCCTTTATTTCACCGGAACTGTCAGGCTGCACATAATTCATTCCTTTTGCCGTACAAATCCACAAACCTGAAGAATCGTCCCACACCACCCTGTTGATGTTATTGGAAACTATTTCAGGATATTTAAGGTGACGGCCGACATTCGCCACCTGAATGAAAACCCCGTCGTTATCTGTGCCAATAGCTGTTAAGTTATTCCTTGCAGCAATACTTACCACTGCTTTTATTCTGTCAGCAAATATCCGGTGGATACTTCCTTCGCTGCGGGAATGGTTTATATACAAACCACTCATGGTGCCCAGCAAAACCTGGCCGTCCCGGTTTTTTTCAACAGCTGTAATCCTTAATGAATCATAAAAAAAAGCGGATAATCTTTTATTGCCGTAAGCGCCCGTCACAATAAGGTTCCTTGTTGAAATGGCAAATACCGTATCGTCAGATACAAACAAATCTTTTATAGAACCCACATCACTCAGAAAAAAAGTTTTGTGCCAGGCAGACGGGGCTCCGGGGCCCTTTTTTATCAATGCGAAGCCATTATTGGTTGCTACCAGTAATTCGTTTTTGTTTAGTTCCTCAAAGCCCGAAATAACATTGAATTCGGGACGCTGAACAGGGAGGTTAATTGAATCGGCTTTATTGCGGTGCCCGCTGTTTAAAGTAATGTAACTGATCTTGCCCAGTGGGTGGCCGGCAAAAATAAAATTGTCAAACTTGCACATTGAAACCACTTTTTCATCTGCTAATCCGCTGTGCAGGCCAATTACTTTTACACCCGGGTTCAGGCAAAGAAAAAGCCCGCTATTGTAGGTTGCCAGCCAGTAGTTGCCTTCCCGGTCAACAAGGCTATGGGTGGTAAACCCGGCGGGGTTAAATTGCTGCCGGCTTGATTCATTGTTCAATGATATGATCTGTGTGCCTTTATTAAAACTGGTAACA
>JANRKT010000245.1:0-18642 GCA_033763355.1 Chitinophagaceae bacterium
TAAATCTTATGGCTTCAGCTTACAGCTGCCCTTGTTCAATAATTTTTTTACACGTAACCAGGTTAAAATTTCAAAAATAATCCTGAAGAATGCAGAACTGGAAAATGCCAACATTAAACTGTTGCTGCGCCAGAATATTGAGCAGGCACACCAGAACATGGCTGCAACTTATGAAAGGTACAAAGCCCTTGCAGAACAGGTGAGCAGTTATGAAATATCTTTTAATGCTGCCGAAATAAGGTTTAACACCGGAGTGATTAATGCTGCCGAATATTTAATAGAAAAAAACAACCTTGACCGTGCTAAGGTAAATTTATCTCAGGCCACATACGAATACATCCTCCGTATTAAAATCCTTGATTTTTACAGGGCGAAGCCATTGTGGTAAATAAATCTTCATGAAATTTTGCCAGGCCCATTAAATCTTTTCCTTTAACCGAAAGGTTCAGGTTATAGCATCTGGACTTTAAAATACATCAAAGCGTTGGTGAGGACACCAACGCTGGCTGGTGGTTATACTCCCCCAAAAATTGAGAAACCACCATCCACACAAATCATTGCACCCGTTACAAACTGAGAGGCATCACTAAGTAACCAAACCAAAGCACCCTTTAATTCATCGGGATGGCCAAATCTTTTAAACGGTGTTTGCCGGATAACTGCTTCCCCCCTCTCAGTATAACCGCCCTCGGGTTTTGTAAGCAGGTTGCGGTTTTGCTCGGTAAGAAAAAATCCCGGCGCAAGTGCGTTCATCCTTATTTTATCGCTGTATCTCCTGGCAAGTTCTACGGCAAACCATTGCGTATAACAATCCACAGCCGCTTTGCCCATATTATATCCCAGCACTTTTGTTATTGCCCTTTTGGAATTCATGGAAGAAATATTCACAATGCTGCCTTTACCGTTTTGTGCAATGGCCTGGCCAAAAACCTGAGTAGGTATTAATGTGCCCCATAAATTCAGGTCCATCACTTTTCTCATGCCGTCTAATTTCATTTTAAAAATACTTTCATCAGGCTGCAGCACCCCATCCGGCATATTGCCGCCTGCAGCATTTACGAGGCCATCAACCTTTCCAAACTTTTTTATTACCTCGTCGCAGGCTGCGTTAAGCTGTGCTTCATCCATTGCATCGGCCACCAACGCAATCGCCTTTCCGCCCGAGTCATTAACAGCGTTTGCCCTTTGCTCTGCAACAGCTTTATTCCTTCCAAGTATGCCAACAGCAGCGCCTGCTTCTGTTATCGCCTGCACAAAGGCATTGCCAAGGATACCCGTGCCGCCTGTTACTACAATAACTTTTCCCGATAAACTGAATTCATTTGTCATTTTTTCCGTTTTAATTTTATTTTATTTGGTGCCGTTTAATTTTTCTATCAGCCAGTTGTTCATTTTTTCCCTTTGTTCAGGATAAGTCCAGTGGCCTGTTTCAAGCGACAAATACAAAGATTTTTCTGCTTTAATTGCATTATAAGCCGCATACATCGAAGTGGGCGGGCACACTTCATCATTAAATCCCCAGCTGTACATGCCAGGCGCTTTTACCCGCCTTGCAAAATTCACTACATCATAGTATCCTGCCGTTTCAATTTTATCTTTTTTATTGTTGAACGTAAGATTGTTTTTATCAAAAAGATGTGGCCAGCCCCCGGCACGGCCTTTCAAATATCCGGTTACATCACTCAGTGCAGGATAATAAGCGCCAAGAAATTTTACACGGTCATCAAGCGCAGCAGTAATGATGGATAAGGCGCCACCCTGGCTGCCGCCGGTTACACCAAGGTTTACTCCATCAAATTGCGGAAGACTTGTTAAAAAATCATTGGCCCTTACACAGCCGAGATATACCCTTTTGTAATAATAACGGTCACGGTCATCAAGGTTCATATTCCAGTACTGGCTTAATCCACCGGCAGAAAGGTTGTTGTACACATAAGTTTCCATTGTAACGGGGATGCCATGTATGCCTGTTTCAAGCGTAATAAAACCTTTTTCTGCAAATAAAGTATCACCATAATAAGGCCTGATGCCCGCACCCGGAACCCTTAACAAAGCCGGATATTTCCCCTCTTTCTTTGGCACACATAAAATACCATACACTCTTGAGTTGCGGTAGTTCTGCAGGTTTACATGATAGACATTAGTTTTCTCTGTGCAACGTTCGGGCAATAAAGTCACTTTTGCATCTAAAGGAATTTTTGCCAGCTCCGCTTTTGCATCATCCCAGAACTTTGAAAAATCAGCGGGGTCATCAATAGCAGGTTGTATCGCAAGGGGATCAAATGCAGCAGTAGCAATGCCACGGTACTCCTTGCCTTCCACTTCTGCCCATACCATGCAGCGGAGAAAACCCGCAGATTTTAATGTGCCCCCCTGTATAATAGTTCTCCCTTCCGGCAAAACGATCGTTTCTTTCTTAACAGGTTCCATCTTTTCAGGGCCGGCTTCATATCTTACTTTCACATTCTTTAATGCGTTGCCATTCTGAAGTACCATTACAGTAAACTTAACATTCTCCCCTGTTTTATAAACCCAGTCAGTATGGTCAGGCGCCACTTCCACCTTTACCATTTGCTCAATAGGCTGCGCAAAAACTTCTGCTGAAGCAGTTAAGAAAACAACTTTAATAACAACGATAATTAATTTCTTCATAAACAAAAGTTGAAAGATGATCCGTCAGAGCGCATTTTCTAATTTAATTACCCACGCATGGCTTGCGGGGTTGTTTGCAGGTGTAACTTTTAAAGGTGAAATAAACAGCTTACCATTTTTGAATGATGAAGTAACTGTTCCGTTCCATCCGAGCAGAGAAATTCCTGAAGGCTTTCCCGTTTTACTGATTACAATTTCCTTTTCAGGAAAACGGGTAAGGATCACATACAGATCCTTCCCCTTTCTTGTAAAAAATACATCGGTATCTTTTGTAATGGCAGGGGCTGCATCCCATGCCGAAGTGGAATAGATGGCTTCACCGTTTACTTTCAGCCAGTCGCCCATGTCCTGCAAACGCTGTTGCATGATCACAGGTATCCTGCCATCAGCAGTTGGTCCAATATCCAGCAAAAGGTTACCGCCCCTTGCTACTTTTTCAATTAAAGTATGAATAAGCTGTTTTGAAGTTGAATAATCTTCTAACTGCTCCGCCCTGTTGTAGCCAAATGATCCGCCGATGCCCCTGCATTCTTCCCAGGGATGCGCAATTTTTATTGCGTTGGCATCAGCATCATGAATCAGGTCGTATTCAGTTGTATAAATTCCGCCATGCTTGCTCCTTGTTTCTTTGCCCCAGCGGTCATTTACAACTACATAGTCTTTTACAGGAGATTCATTGTATAACCATGACAGAAACTGTGTGCTCTTCCATGTTTCACTGGGATGGTCCCATTCACCATCCGTCCATAAAATATCCGGATGATAACGTGTTACAAGGTCTTTCATCTGGGGGATCATGTGGTCATCCACATATTTATTTACATCCATCCTGTACAAAGGGTTGTACCATTCATAAAGTGAATAATAATAGCCCATCCTGATGCCTTTTGCTTTTACAGCTTTAATGAGGTCTCCGGCAAGGTCCCGGTGGGGGCCAACATCCACGCTGTTCCAGTTCCAGGATTGTTTGCTTGGCCAGAGTGTAAACCCTTCATGGTGTTTGGATGTGAGCACAACATATTTTGCCCCTGACCTCAGGAACACATCCGCCCATTGGCCGGGATCAAACAACTCCGCTTTAAAATCCTTTGCAAAATCCTGGTAAAGAAAATTTTCTCCGTAAGTTTTGTTGTGGTAATTCCTGAACATGCGGCCCACTGCATTGGTATCGTTCATGCGCCACCAGTACCATTCGGAATATTTGGAATAAACGGGTATATCTTTCCCCGTAGGCCCCCATGCAGGTACAGCATACAGGCCCCAGTGAATGAAAATACCAAACTTGGCGTCGGTAAACCATTGCGGAACAGGCCGGCTGTCAATCGAAGCCCAGTCGGGCTGATAAATTTTTGATGGCTGGCAGAAACCGTTAATTACATTACCAAAAAGCAAAGCAAAAAGCAGCAACGTGGTTCTTTTCATCATTTGTGTATTTGGGTGAAAGCAGGTTTCAATTTAGGTAAATATTAAAATCACTCCTCTAAAATCAGGATATTTTCTGGAACACATCTTTTCAAAGGGAAAATTCAGGTAAATTTATTGCAGTAATTCTTTCGCATTTTAAATATTGTATTATGAAACCCGTCCTTAGCCTTATACTCCTGCTTTCTTTTTTTGCGTGTAAAGCACAGCAGCCTGAAGATAACCGTACAAGGGAAATAGTTTTCCGCAATGTGAATGTTATCCCAATGCACAAAGAAAGGGTAATAACCAATCAAACGGTTGTTGTTAAGAACGGGATGGTTACTGCAATGGGCAGCGGCAATGCCGTTAAGCACAGCAGCAATGCAATGATTATTGATGCAACGGGTAAATATCTCATCCCCGGCCTTGCCGAAATGCATGCGCATGTTCCCCCTGTGGATGACATTGAACCCATGAAAGAAGTGCTGATGCTGTTTGCCGTAAACGGAATAACAACCATACGGGGAATGCTGGGGCATCCAAGGCATATTGAATTGCGCAGTAAAATACAAAGCGGTGAAATTTTAGGGCCGAGATTTTATACCTCAGGGCCTTCATTTAACGGTAACAGTGTAAAAACTCCTGAAGCCGGCGCTGAAATGGTGCGGCAGCAAAAGCAGGCAGGTTATGATTTTTTGAAACTGCACCCCGGGCTTACAAAAGAAAATTTTGCAGCTATTGCTAAAACTGCAAAGGAAGCGGGTATTCCCTTTGCTGGTCATGTGTCTTTTGATGTAGGCGTATGGCGTGCCATAGACGCAGGCTATGCCACCATTGACCACCTCGACGGTTTTACAGAAAGCCTTGTACCGGGAATGGAAAATATAAAAGAGCAGGATGCCGGTTTGTTTGGCATGTTCATAGGCGATAAGGCGGATGCATCCCGCATCCCCAAACTGGTACAGGGTTTAAAAGAACACAACATCTGGGTGGTGCCCACCCAGGCGCTTGCTGAAAGATGGTTTACACCTGACAAAGATGCTGATGCTTTTCGCAAAGACCCTGAGATGAAATACATGAAAATCGATGTATTGAATGGCTGGGTTAATACAAAAAAGAACCTTACGGGTAATCCCAAATATGACAAGGAGGCAATAAGCAAATACATACAATTGAGAAGAAAATTAATTTACGACTGTTATAAAGGAGGTGTGGGCATATTACTGGGTTCTGATGCGCCGCAGGTATTTGATGTGCCGGGATTTTCAGCACATCATGAACTGAAGTATTATGTTGATGCAGGCTTAACACCATACGAAGCGTTAACAACAGGCACAGTTAACGTGGCCAAGTTTTATAACAAACCCGATTGGGGAATAATAAAAACAGGCGCCGTATCCGACCTTGTTTTATTAAATGGCAATCCGCTGCAGGATATTAGCCAGGTGGGCAATATAGAAGGGGTAATGCTCGGCAATTACTGGCTTTCCAAAACATACATACAGGAGCAATTGAAAAAACTGGTGAAGCAGTAAAATTTTTGCCACGGAAACACGGGAGAGATATACATCAATGAAACTTCTTCTTTTTGTTGCTTCATTATTATTTGTTGCCATTGGATTTTTGCCTTATAAACAGGCCTGGGTCACAGATACTTCATCACCTGATCATTTAATTGTTGACCCGCAGGAATGTGGCTGCCCATGCCCTGACGCTGCAATTGTAAAAGGGCATTTGTATATACCTGAAGATTCATTAAAAAAATACCCTGCCATACTCAAAAACGAGGTTAATCTTGAAATTCCGGGTTTCAATGATCACTCATCGTACGAATTAATTCATGCAAAACTTTATGTAAAAGGAGTGATAACAGGTTTTGATACTGTTTTGTGCACACCCGATAATTGTGAAATGGTTCCTGAATTTCTTGTCTCATCATGGGCTGTTGTTGACTATATCCCTCAGTTCTGGTCATTTCCCGGCTGGGCCATTATTTTATCTGTCGTAAATCTTATTGCTTTGTTCCCGGCCCTTTTGATTATGACGACAAGAAATTTAAAAAAGAAAAACTAAACGGTGTTCCGTGCTTCCGTGGCATTTCTTTATTCCAAAAAGTCTTGTTAAAGAAATTAACTCACCCAATAAACTTTACTTCCGTCCAGTTAAATAAAAAAACTCCCAACCGGCAGCAAATTTTACCCATCTCATTTCTCACTTAAAAAAAGCTACTATGCACACCGGTACATACATGGGTATTGCTGCAACAGTTATAACACTCTTCATTTCCTGCAAAAAAGCAAACAACAACCAGGAAGATAACACAAGCGATGATGAAGGTTGCGTAACACAGCTATCCGTTAAAAGCAGCGCACTAACCGAAGACCAGTACATTATTGTTTACAAAGAAGGCAGCGGCGCAACTGACAGGGCGGTTGAAACAGAAAGTCTGCTGTCAAAGAACAGTATCAGCAAATCGGCCGTACAAAAAACATTTGACGGGGTATTTAACGGTTGTTTACTCAGGGCAACAGCTGATAAAATTGCAGCGCTGCAAAAAGATGAACGCATTGCATGGATTGAACCCGACAGGGTTATTAAACTGGGCAATTGTTTTACCGTAGTAGAGCCGCGGCTGATAACATGGAACATAAACAAAGTGGGTTATGGCAATGGCATTGGCAAAACAGCATGGGTTATTGATACAGGAATTGACTTTGAGCATCCCGACCTGAATGTTGATAAAACCCGCAGCCGGTCATTTATCAGCGGGCAAACATCGGCGGATGATCAAAACGGGCATGGCACCCATGTAGCCGGTATCATTGGCGGGCTTAACAATACCTTCGGGGTATTGGGTGTTGCATCGGGGGCAAGCCTTGTTGCTTTAAAAGTGCTGGATAGTGAAGGTGAAGGGAACCTGTCAGCAATTTTATCTGCTTTAAACTATGTGGGCAAAAATGCAAAGACCGGGGATGTGGTGAATATGAGCCTCGGCCTTGAAGGCGGTTCCGCTATACTTGACCAGCAGGTAAAAACATTGGCGGGCAGGGGGATTTTATTTGCAATTGCGGCAGGTAACGATGGCAAGGAAGCCAACGAATACTCACCTGCAAGGGTTAATGCGCCCAATGTATTTACGGTTTCAGCAATTGATAGCTTAGACAGGTTCGCCGGTTTTTCTAATTATGGCAATGATGTGGTTGATGTGGCGGCGCCGGGTGTAAGGATTATCTCCACTTATCTGAATGGGCGCTATGCCCGGCTGAGCGGAACTTCAATGGCAGCGCCACATGTAGCAGGTTTATTGCTGCTGAACGGTGCAAACCTGCACAATGCAGGCTTTGCCCGGAACGACCCGGATGGCATTGCGGATATGATAGCAGGGAAATAGTTAACTGAAGAGGCATGTGCAGGCGGTATTTTATAAATGCCGCCTTTTTTATATTCATGCTTTTCGCTAAATTGAACATCCCATTGGATGAACAAAAGGCTGTTTGGCTGAAAATCATCAAATATTTAATCATCAAAACCGATTGCTATGTTTCACCTCTTAGGAATTTTCGATTCGGGCTGGTCCGACCGTCCTTTAAATAACAGCTGGCTTGAAGTAACCATTTTTGTAATACTCGGTGTTGTAGCCGGCTGGGTGCTGCACCGCTTTATGGGCGTTAATAAAAAAATGGCTACCGACTGGGAGAAAAAATACAAACACCTGCAGGACGAACTGCATGATGAAAAAACCAAACATCATAAAATAAAAACCCAGCTAGATACAGCCCTCTCTAAAGCCAACTCTTTTGAATCAGCAGCGCATGAAGTGGAGAAATTAAAAGTTAAGATACACGACATACAAAAAGAATGGGACCACTCCAAAACCGAAACAGAAAAAGTAAAGAAAGAACTGGCTGCCGAACACGCAAAAGTAACTTCGCTGATGGTATCAAGCGGTGAAGCAGATGAATTAAAGAACAGGGCACGTAACCTGGAACGGGACCTGAATGCAGCCAAAGCAGAACTGCAAAAACTAAAGCCCGAACTGGATAACGCTTTAAGCGAAAAAGCCCGTATGTCAGCCGCTTTGAGCGAAAGCCAGGTAACTGAACTGAAAAATAAATTGCAAAAATCAGAAAGCGACCTGCACAGCAGCAGGATGCTGGTGGCCAAATACCAGTCGGAAGCCAAAGCAGTAGAGGAAGAAAAAACCAAAATAAAAGAAGAAGCCAGCCATGTTGAACAGCAGAAAAAAGAAGGTGATTCTATAAAGGCAAAACTTGGCAATGCAGAGAATGAATTGCAAAAACTGCGCAATGCCATGCAGGAACTGAAAAGCGAAAAAGACAAATGGCAGCAGGAAGCAGATGTGCAGGCCAAAAATGCATCAGTAGCAATAGCGCTGCAGGATAAATATGAGGCGCTGCAAAAAGAACATGATGGTTTGAAAAAAGAAAAACAGGCAGCCGATAACAGCGCAGCACAGGTAATGGCTTTGCAACATGAACTGAGTCAGCTCAGGTCAAAGATCAGTCTAATGGAAAGCGAACAGGTTTCCGCAAAAGAGAGTTATGAAAAATTAGAAAGGGATTATGACAGCCTCGTAAAAAAACAGGGCACTATGCCCGTTGCTGTAAACAACGGAAACAGCGAAGCAGCAGTAACCAAAACAGACAGCCTGGTAACAACTGAAAGCAAAGACCCCAAAGAGGAGGAGTAATTCTTAACGGAAATAATATCGGGAATGCAGCTTATTTTCACCGGGCTATTGGTGTAACATAATCCTTTTCTACCCAAAATACTTCACCTCTGTAATTACAACGTGCCTTTATAACCGTACCCCTGCTATCCCTTACAAACAAAATATTAAATGGTACAGCAGAAAAAAAATCATCGCCATCATTATAAAGAGGGAAAAAATTTCTCTGGTCAATTCCGTTCCATATAAACGAAAGCTGGTTTCCCTCCTCCCCTATTGTTAACTTTCTTCCATTTGAGGCAGTGTAAATGCCTTCATATACTTTATATTCTTCTTTCCGGTTCTTGGCCACAGGTAAACTACAGCCCGCAACACTGTCAATATCTTTCAGCAGCTCTTTTGCAAACGCCTTTGCATACAACACCCCTTTTTGTTTGCTGGCAAGCTTTGCATAGCCGTTAATGCCGGTAGGATTATACGTACCACCATGCAATGGAACAGGCGTCATGGGGCCGCTTTTACCTTTTACTGAACTGTCATTGGCTGCTTTGCTCATATCCACCATATCGCCGCGGAAAAATAAAATGTTAGAGCTTTCCATCTCATCTGCATGTCCGCCGTAAATACTTGTTCTTATCCCATTTTCGGTGCTTTCGTAATTGGCACGGTCATAATCGCTGTAGTACAAAACAATTCCTTCATCTTTTAATACAGCAGCCGCAGAAGCAAGCACAGGTGTTGTACTTACACCGATGTTAATGATATAAAAACGCCTCGGGCCAAAACCCGCAAGGGTGCGTACAATCTGCAATACCATATCACGGCTTGTTGTCCAGTATGTGGTGGTTGAACCCGGGTATTTTACAAAAGCAGGATAGTAACCATAGCTGACTGTCGGGGCAATAATTACTTTTCTTTCCTTCGCAATCATCTCAGCAAGCCCTTCAGCCTGTATAAAATCTGCGGCAAGCGGAAGGGGTGGCCCATGTTCTTTTGCAGCAGCCCCAAGCGGAATAACAATTACCGCATCCGGCGTTAATATTTTCTGCGCCTCCGTCCAGCTGATATCTGAAAGAAAAACCGCCTTATTGCTTTTTCTTTCTGGCGGTGAAAAACAAGAAACAAAAAACAAAGTAAAAACGAGCGGGATAAAAAGCTTCATACCGGCAATTTTATTGCGCCGAAGTTAACCAAAGCTGTGCTTACCCGGTAAGATGCGGATTTTAATTTGATCAATAATTTTCTTTTGGCACACCGGTAACAAGGTCGTGCAGGTGAGACATGCCCTTGGTATTGGCGGCCGTCCAGCGTATGTTGAAAATACCCCCGGCAAGAACATTCACCTGCTTAAATCCTTTTGCAGTTAAAAGTTCGGCGGTTTTATATACTTCAGGCGCACCTGAAAACGCATAGAGCACTACCGGGCCGTTTTTAAATGATTCAATTTCTGAGATCCGTGCTTCTATATCTGCAGCAGGTATATTCACCGCATTTTTCAGGTAGCCAACATTGCGGAATGCATCCCTGAATTTGTTATTGAACTCCTCGGAAGTCCTCAAATCAAGCAATAAATATTTACCTGCAGTTTTACTGTATCTCCCGTACTCAGCGGAACTCATCACTTTAAATTTAACCGGCGACACATATACAGAAGATTTACAACTGATGTTGTTCTCATCAGAATACAACAACCTGTCCATTCCCTCCATCAGAACCCACACTTTCTCAAAGCCCTTTTCCCTCAGCAGCTTTCCGGCTTTTGCTGCTTCATCGCCAAATATGTCAGTAACAATAATTTCTTTGTCTTTGGGAACAACGTTCAGCTTGTCTTCAAGATCAGCAAGCGGAATATTTACTGCATTTTTCAAATGTCCGTAAGCATTGAATTTGGGATTAAGTGAAATGTGGCGGAAGGCGGAATCCTTTCTTACATCCAGTATAAAAGTCCCCCTGGCATTTTTTTGAAGCTTATTGCACACATCTGCCGGTGAAAGCAACTGGTAAAGGTTTTTGGTTTCCATCATTTGCCGCACACATTCCCTCTGGGCTTCATCAAGCAATACTACACCTGTTAATCCTGAGTTGATGTTGAAAATTTTTGTAAACCCGCTGTCTGCAAGCAGCTTCGATGCCCTGCGGCTGCGCTGGCTATGAGTACAGTAAACAAATACCGGTTTGTCTTTCATCCCGCTGATCTCTTTCCAGCGTACCGGCAGTTCATTTATATTAATATTCATGGCCCCTTTGATATGACCAAGATTTAATGTGGCGCTGGAAGAGGTATCCTCATACTCCCCTTTTGAACGCACATCCAGTATGGTGTAACCCGGGTTTTCCTGTAATGTTTTACACAGTTCCTGGAGGTAAACAGTTTTATAAAGTACGTTATCGTTCCTGAATTGAGCGGCTCCAGTGTGCACTGCGGCAATCATCAGGATAAAAACAAAATGCTTTTTCATAACAGTTGGTTTAAAACGGCTTTAAGTTACGCACTGAAAGCATAAGTTTACACTAATTTAGATGAGCGGCGCAGTTTTTATTCCCAACCGTGCACCTAATTGTATGTTGCATCACAAAAAAGTAAAATCAGTTTTAAATAAACATAAAAAACGGGATAGCAGGTTCCTTGATGATTATTCAGTGAACCCATACGAAGGCTGCAGTTGCAATTGCCTTTACTGCTATGTAAGGGGCAGCAAATACGGTGAAAACATGGAAGACCACCTCTCAGTAAAAGAAAATGTAGCTGAAGTGCTGGAAAAACAATTTCAGTCAAGGGCCGGGAAAAAACAGTATGGAATTATTGCGGTGGGTTCAGCGACAGACGCCTATATCCATCACGAAGAAAAATACGGTCTCACCGAAGGGATACTGCAACTATTATTGAAATACCGTTTCCCGGTATTCATAAGTACCAAATGCACATTGCTTACACGAGACCTTTATTTGCTGAAGGAAATTGATAAAGCCGCCATACTTCCTGAAGACCTGAAACAAACATTAAAAAGGGGTGTCATACTGTCCGTTTCTGTTTCAACAATGGATGAAAAGTTAAGCAATACGCTTGAACCAGGCGCTTCAGCACCTTTGCAAAGAATGCAGCTTGTGAGGCAATTAAAAAAAGAAGGATTTCTTACCGGGGTAAATGCCATTCCCGTTCTGCCATTTATTTCAGATAGCGAAGAAGAACTTGAAAAAATTATTGCATCTGCAAAACAACATGGGGCAGATTATGTGCTGGTGGGCGGCTTAACACTTTTTGGAAACGGTGTAGCAGACAGCAAAATACTTTATTATAAATTTCTCAACAGGCATTACCCTTCTTTGATTGAAGCGTACAATAAATTGTATGGAGATAATTTTTATACCCCGTTCAGCTACCAGCAGCAATTAAAAGAAAAGGCAAACAGGCTTTGCAAAAAATATGAAATCAGGAACAGCATTATTGAATAATATGAGTAAAGAACTTGATGAAATAAGAAAAGTACTCGAAGCCCATTCAACAAAAGAAGGACTTGATGCAGCATTGTATTTTCTGCCCGGTAAAGTAAAGCAAAACATATATGGTGTAAGAACGCCTGTGCTCAATCAGCTGGCAAGGCAATACCTGCATGGGGGCTTTCCGCTTGTTAAAGAATTGTGGAAAGCCGGTTCGCTGGAAGAAAAAATACTGGCAGGGAAAATGCTTGGTCATATTGCCAAAAAAGATCCATCACTTTCCATACGTCTTGTTGGCAGCTTCTCCATGCAAATAAAAAACTGGGCTGAATGTGACTGCCTCGGTATGCAATCGCTCAAGCCCGTTGTAAAAACACATCATAAAGAAATTTTTGCACTGGCACGCAAACTCAACGGGGCTGTCAATTTCTGGCAGAGAAGGCTATCGCTGGTGCTGGTGGAGTGGTACACGAGGGACAAAGTATTTCATCCGCAGATTAACCAACTCGTTAAAGCCCTTGAAGATGATGAAGAATATTATGTGAAAAAAGCAATAGTGTGGATTAAAAAGAATTTTAAGAAAGGGAAATGACAAACCCAACTATTATCTGCAACTTTGCGAAAACAGGTACAAAGTTTTGTCAAAAGAAATTTCCATTGCAGAAGCCATTCAGCAATTCCTGAAACAAAGCCGGCTTAAACCGGGCATACAGGCTTTGCAGATAGAAGAAATATGGGAGCAACTGATGGGCAAAACCATTGCCCGCTATACAGATAAAATACAGATCATCAACAATACCCTTTTTATCACCACATCAGTAGCGCCTTTAAAACAGGAACTGGTTTACCAGCGTGAAAAAATCATGCAAAGGGTTAATGAAGCGCTGGGCGAAAAACTCATTAAGCAGGTAGTAATAAAATAAAAAACCTCCGGCGTTTTATATGCCGGAGGCTTCAACAAAATATTGTCATCAGAAAGTAAACCGAACGCCCAATCCGCCCCACACATCAAAATAAGTATCGCCTACAATATTAAAAACGGGCTGTATATCCAGACTCAGGTTAATGGGCGCCCCGTTTATTTTATAATCAAGCCCAAGAACACCGTCAATACCTACAGAAAGTTCCCCGTCATTTTGCCGGTCCCATTTGTTGTTATAAAAACCAACATGTGCCCCCGGCCCTACATACCATTTTAAACCGGCAGCGCCGCTGATGTTGCCGTGGTACTCATATAATCCCGTAAAGCGAAAGCCATATTTCCAGAAGTACCCGAGGCCTTCAAGAGCCACATTACTTTTGGTAAAATGTTTTACTGATATGGCCCCCGGGTAAAACTTAACACCTAATGCAGTTCGGTAAGTTGAACCCAAACTTTGCGAATGGGCCGCAGTGGCGCAAACAAACAAAAACATTAAAATAATCAATCCTCTCTTCATGATTTTAGTTTTGCCCTCCTGCCTGCAAAATTATTGCCAAATTAGTTACTGACAAATACATTAACTTCTTTTTCTACCCTGTTCAAATAAGTAAAATTTATGTTGCGAAAAAAATCCATTTCACTTTACCCTGATGCGTGGATCAGCCATACCATATAAAAAATCTGCCAGCATATTTACCAAAACAAACAATGCCGCCGTGAGCAATACGCTGCCCATTACTACAGGATAATCCAGTTTTTCCAGCGCATCAACAGTAATCTTGCCAATGCCCTTCCAGCCAAATATATATTCTACAAAAAAGGCCCCGGCAAGCAATTCGGCAAACCAGCCCGTTACAGCAGTAATAACGGGATTGAGGGCATTACGTAATGCATGTTTGAGCACTACTGCTTTTTTACTTAACCCCTTTGCATAAGCGGTGCGGATATAATCCTGGTTCAGTGTATCCAGCATGGAACTGCGGGTTAATTGTGTGATAATGGCAAGCGGCCTTATACCCAATGTCAATGCAGGTAAAATCAAATTATGTAATTGAAGGCGCCTGCCTTCAAACGGATCGGTATCAAACAAACTGCCGGTCATGTGCAGACCGGTAAAATCACTCCACAAAAATCCAAACAGGTAAGCGATAAGCATGCCCATAAAAAACGACGGCGCTGAAATACCCAGCACACTTGCAAATACAGCGGAAGTATCCATCCACGTATTCTGCTTTACCGCCGCAATAATGCCGAGGATGATGCCGGCAATTGTTGCAAACAGCATAGCAGCAAGAGCAAGTATTGCAGTACCCGGCAATGCTTCTGTTAATGTTGCCCAAACATCCTTTTTGGTTTGATAGGAACGCCTCAGGTAAGGGACTTTTACAGCAAGTTTATTTTCACCGCCAATAAAAATCCCCTTCAGTTGCTTCTGCTCAATTTCCTGCCTGCTGTGTACACTGACAGGAGAGATATCTTTCAGGTAAAAAACAAACTGTTTCCATTTGGGCTGGTCCAGGTATAATTCTTTACGGATATTCTGAATGGTGGCGGAGTCGCCGGTTTGCCCCAATACCAGTCTCGCAGGGTCGCCAAAACCCTGGAACAGGAAAAACACAATGACCACCACGCCCAGTAAAACGAGGAGGCCATAAAAGAATTTTCGTGTTATGTATTTAAACAGGCTGCCTGTATTTTATTTGCAGAATTAATTTGCACCAGCCGGCAATGACGTGATAAAATCAAAAGCCTTATCAAAATCAGCATAGCTCCATTTGTTTACAATCGTCCCGTCTTTTAAAAGATAAAAAGTAAGACCGGCCCTTGAAGCGGTTTTAATAGCTACAAAATCACAAACCAGTATTTCCTTTGCAGCATCAATTTCATTTTCTTTAAACATAACCGTTATTTGCTCCGGCCTGGATGTAACAATATAAAGCGGAATATTTTTTTGAGCAGATAACCGGCCCCTGAGTTTCAGGTAATCTGTTTTAAAAGCAGTTGAATCTTTCACAAACGCAAAAACCATATGCCCTTTGCTGCTCAGTAAAGCCTGCGTGGTATCATTGCCGGATAATGTCTTCAATATAAAATCCTTTACCGGCGGCTCGGCATTTCCTTTCCGTACAAGTTTATCGTATCGCTTAATGAACTTATAGGCTGAATCATTAAAATCAGCGGGAAAATGATCTGCATCAAACTCCACCTGCTTGCTGTCTTTCTCATAAACAAATGTAATTACAGTGCTGTCGGGTATTGATCCGGGAGGGATTTTCATTTGTTCTGAAATATTCTTACCTGCTTTATACGGCAGGCAATCTGCCACAGGTAAATATTTCAATACATACCATTGGCCTGCAAAACTGAAAGCTGCAGTGATAGCAAGTAATGCCATGCTAAGCTTATTGGATAAAAAAGGTTTTATCTTTTTCCTGTACAAAAAAATCAAACCGATAAGACCGAGCAGGACAAGGTCTTTAATAAATGAACCTTTTGGTGTAATGGGGATGCAATCGCCAAAACAGCCACAGCTCCGGAACTTACCGGAGAGGTAAGCGTAGCCCGTAAGAAATGTAAAGAAAATGATGAGCAGTAAAAGCAGCCAGCTGAACAGCTTCATTCTCCAGCCCAGGATAACCGCGACACCTGCAATGATCTCAAATGCGATGACGACAATGGAAAAAGCTAAAGCGTAATCATTCATCCCATGCATGAGCCCGGGCAGGAAGCCATCCTGCACCCACACTTCAAAAAACTCCTGCATCTTATAGGCCAGGCCAAGCGGGTCGTTTGCTTTTACCAGACCGGAAAAAATAAAGAGCAAACCAACTATGATACGGGATATGGAGATAAGTTTGTTCATAAGTATAAAAGTTCTTGATCTGGAGTCATTAGCTTATAGCCCTGCAATTTGACGGCACCAGGGTTAAACGGAAACTGAAAACAGTAACTAAAAACTATCTTAGCTTCAAAAATAACAAACATCCCTTTAATGTTCACACTTAACTGCAAAGGCAAACTGCTGGTTATTGAGAAGCCCCTTGTTATGGGAATTATTAATGTTACGCCTGATTCTTTTTACACCGGGAGCCGCAAACAAAATACAGGTGATGTTTTGCTGCAGGCCGAAAAAATGCTGAATGAAGGGGCCGGGATACTTGATATCGGGGGACAAAGCACAAGACCCGGCAGCGAAAGGATAAATGCAGAAGGTGAACTGAAAAGGGTACTGCCTGCCATTGAAGCCATCCTCAAAAAATTCCCTGAAACAATTATTTCTGTTGACACTTATTATGCGGAGGTAGCACAGCAGGCGGTGCATGCCGGTGCTTCAATGGTTAACGACGTCAGCGCCGGGAATATGGATGAAAAAATGCTTTCAACCGTTGCCACTTTAAAAGTGCCATATGTTTGTATGCACATGAAAGGCACGCCTGAAACCATGCAGGAAAATGCATCGTATGACAATGCGGTAAAAGAAGTGCTTGACTTTTTCATCAGCAAAACAGCTGAATGTAAACAAGCGGGCATACATGACATTATTATTGACCCAGGTTTTGGATTTGGCAAAGCAACAGCACATAATTTTCAACTGCTGAAAAACCTTTATGTTTTTAAAATGCTCAGCAAGCCCATACTTGCGGGGCTTTCCCGCAAAGCAACCATTTGGAAAACACTGAAAATTGCTGCGGATGAAGCCTTGAACGGAACAACCGTTTTAAATACCATTGCTTTGGTGAATGGCGCAAATATCCTCAGGGTTCATGATGTGAAAGAAGCTAAGGAAGCAATAACGCTTTACGAACATTACATGATGTCATAAAGGGTTCAGCCAGCCATTTCTGCAGGCCCCATTATAAAATAGCTGCTGAAATTAATCTCTTAAGAAGTTAAAGCCCGGAGTCTTCAGGCTGATTCTGCAATTTGTTTTTCTTTCGCCATCATCCTTTGCAGGAATTGCACATATCTTTTACCAAACAGCTTCCACCAGAATTCACCAAGAGGGCCTTCCACCCACACTTCATTTGTAAAAGTGGTTTTGCGGTTGTGGTAACCGAGAAACCCGTGTAAATGAATTTGTGCAAAGGGGAGCTTTGAAGTATATGTTACAGAAAAATTAGGCTTGACTGATGTGATGCGGAACGATGTTTTGTATCCCTTATCAGGAACAATTACACCTTCTGTATTTAAACCGAACGGGCCTTTAAGCAATGAATCTTTTAAACCTACGCCCCAGTTCTTCCAGTTCCTTACATCAGTAAGAACTTTCCACATTATTTCGGGGCTTGCCGTTGTTAATAGAGTATGAGAGTAATGCATAACTTTTGTTTGCTTTTAGCGGGGCGAAAAGGTAGGCAAACTCATGGAACCCTGAATACACCTTTTGTGCACAGAAAACGAACAAATATAAAACAATCTGAAAACCATCATTTTATGGATGTTCAAGCAATATTAATTCAAGATTAAAAAATTGTTAAGTCTTTTATTCAATACCCGGCTGCTTCAATTGCCATCCTGTTTTCTTTTTTTCTTCATCTACTATCTTTTTCACATCTGCCAGTAATTTTTTTGCATCGTAAACAATGCCATCCTTTATGGTAAACTTCACACCACCCGCTCTGATTATTTTATTATCCGCTGTTAAACGTATTGCGCCTGTGCCGTACAGCACCTGCAAATTTTCAAGCGGGTTTGCATCAATTACAACAAGGTCGGCAAGTTTGCCCACTTCAATTGTTCCCATATCTTTTTCTGTACCCAATGCCTGTGCACTGTACAATGTGGCGCTGCGTATTACTTCAAGGGGATGAAACCCCGCCTCTCTTAATAACTCAAGTTCCCTGATATACCCAAACCCGTAAGTCTGGTAAATAAACCCATTATCACTTCCCGTGGTAACCCTTCCGCCCCGGTTTTTGTATTCGTTTACAAAAGTCATCCACAAACGGTAATTTTCACGCCAGGCCACTTCCTGCTCTGTACCCCAGCTATGCCAATAACTTCCATGAGATATATGACTGGGTTCAAAGAACTTCCACAGTTTTGGTAAAGTATAATCTTCATGCCATTCAGCCCTCCGGGCACGCATTAAATCACGGCTGGCTTCATAAATATTAAATGTAGGGTCAATGGTAAAATCAAGGCTGATGAGTTCATTCATTACCTTGTTCCAGTGTTCGCTATAGGGTTGTGCTGCCTGTTTCCACAATTTACCCGCTTCCTCAAACCGGTGCTGCTCGTTACTGTAATTATAAGAGAGCGGGTAATGCTGAATTGTTCTGTCAGTAAATAATGCTTCGGGTAAACCATACCAGTGTTCCATTGATGTCAGTCCTGCTTTTGCAGAATGCACCACATTCCATCTTGCCACATCCATCTGCGCATGGTGACAGGCGCTTCTCAAACCAAGTTTTTTATTTTCCCTCAATGCAGCATCCATGATTTGCGGGGCCGCTCCAAAAAATTTAATGCCATCGGCACCATTCTTTGCATTTTGCCTTACCCATTCAACCGCCTGTTCAGGAGTGGCAATAGC
>JANRKT010000246.1:0-6110 GCA_033763355.1 Chitinophagaceae bacterium
TTACTGCTTTATAAACACCGCCTGCTGTTTAAACCCGTTCTGGTTGGTATGTAAAATATAAGTGCCGGGTTTCAGGTGCCCCGTTTGCTGCCTGATTTGCGTAAACCCTTTCTGTGCATTCATCTGTGTTTGCAGCATTACTTCACCGGCGCTGTTTACAATGCTTACATAAATGGGGCCGGTTGTTTCAGTATAATAGGTTGCCATCAGCTCATCATGCACAGGGTTGAACTTTAACTGCAAACCGTTTTGCCCTCCTTTAAAGCTTACTTTCAAAATAGTGGAATAACGGTAATGGTTGTTCTTATCAACCTGTTTTAAACGGTAATAATTGTTACCGGCAACAATTTCGCTATGAACAAAATCATAATATTGTTTGCTGTTGCTGTTGCCTTTTGAGGTTTTAATTCCTGCAGTAATAAAGTTTATACCATCCGGCGAATGCTGCACTTCAAAGCGGTCGGTATTTTGTTCAAAAGCTGTTGTCCATTTCAGCAATACATCTTTTGAAGGTTGTGCGGCAGCGCTGAATTCAATTAAAGCAACAGGCAATGAAGAAAGGCCGCCGCTTCCGAGTGTATAATACCCGTCGTTAAGCGATGAAGCATTGATGACAAAATGCACCTGGTCGCTGTTTACCACCTCTTTGCTGAGCACATTCATTTCAGTAAACTGGCCGCCGCCGGCGCTGCTGAGCAGGTAATAATTGCTGGCGTCGCTGGCCGTTAAATTACCACCCATAATATCTGATAAATCAAAAGAAAGTTCAATTAAACCATTGTTGTTGCCAGCATCTGTTTTATCAATATACCATACCCTTGTATAACGGTGTGTGGCTTTTCCGCTCAGCCCGATATTGGTAACTGCAGCGCCGTCGTTGTGGGCAGCAACAATGTAATCTCCGTTATCGTTCAGGTACGAAATATTATTCAATATCAGTCCGCCCCCGTTAGCAACGGCATGTGTCCCGTCTGTTTCACGGCCAATTCCAACAAGATCGTTGCTGTAAACCGTTCCTCCTCCATAAATATTATTTGCCGCCGGAAGGTTATATCTTATGCCAAGGTATTTGTGCACCAGGTTTCTTTGCACTGTATTTAAACTGGCTTTGAATAAAAACAACTCGGCAAGGTAACCGGTAAACCCTTTGGTTGATCCGTTTTCAGGCGTATTTCCCAAACGCAGTACGGATGGCACGCTGGCATAACTGCCGGCCGCGGCAAAACCATTGCCCGTTTTATTTGCATTAACGGAATTATTCTGGCTGCTGAACACGAATGAAAAATTATTGGGTGAACTGCCCGATGAATTGATCCTTGTTTCAATGATATCCCAGTTGCTGCTGTAATTTGCCGACGTTATTGTAGCATTGCCGCAACCGGCATGTACTCCCCATTTGTTGCTGCTTCCTCCGGCATTGTATCCCAGCTGAAACCAATTGTTGCATTTATTGCCTGCTTCCATACCCAATATATACATAGGGCTGGCTGCGCCGGAAGCGGAATTGGGTTTGCTTACTGAAAAAACAGTAAGCGGTGAACTGTTTCCTGTAAACAATTTGTAACCCAAAACATCTGCAAACTGGCTGCCGTTAAAAACAGCATAACCCCTCTGGTTGATCTGCGCAGCATTGGCCGTAGCGTATAAAGGCTGGTTATTGCTGCTTTTAAAATTTCTTGCGTTACCGGTTAAGTCGTTCCATGTGCTGATCTTTCCGTTTTCAGCCTGGGTGGTTCCGTTGTTATCAGCCTGTATCCAGAAATCAAGGTCGCTCACTTCACCCTTCCCTCCTACACCACCGGGGCCTGTACTCCCTTTGGCCAAAGGTGCATGGGAATATATCCAGCCTGAAGTATTGTTGTACCCCGCTGTTGCATTGCTGATGTTGGTAAGAACTGCGTTTGCTTTACCAACAACGCCATTGCTAATAGCGTTGCCGCTCCCTTCTTCCATCCTGTAGTAAGAGATCAGGTTGGTTTCATTCCCCGCCAGTATTTTATGCATGGTGCCCTGTATCTCCGATTGGGTCCGGGCAATGGTCCATATCCTTACATCGTCTATTTTACCTTTCCAGAAAGACTGGTTGCCGTTTCTTGAAGCGCCGATAACAAGGTTATAATTTGTATTGGCCAGCACACCGCCTACAGCCTGGGAGCCGCCGGGGTTGCCGTTTATTAAAACTTTCATGTTGTACCCATCATAGGTTCCGGCCACATGGTACCAGCGGCCGGTAGTTAAAACTGCGCCACTGTACAGCCGGTAAGAACTTCTTCCGTTGGGGCTTACCGCAAAATAAGTCCTCATATCACCCGATATGCCCAGTTCAAAATTCATGTGGGCGGCATCGCTCCATTTTGCTGCAATGGACTGGTTATTACCTGTGGGGTTATCAATATAAACCCATGCCTCAACAGTAATATAATTGGGCGTGGTAAACGAGCCTGCCTGCAGGTAATCGTTGGTACCGTCAAAAGCAAGGGCAAAATTGGTTTGGGACCGGGAAGTGTTGAATTGCAGTAAAAAAATTCCCAGGGCTAAGAGTATAGTTTTCTGCATAGAATTCTGGTCTAAGGGTACAGCAACTTGGATTTACAGGCCGCGGCTCAGTTTGTTTGTCATGCTGGGGAACGAAGCATCTGACATGGTAACAATTTTACTTGTTATTTCAGCTTTTCAGATTCCCCCCCATTCGCCGGAATGACAAGCTGAGTCGCCTCCTGATAACGGGTATCTAACGCACAAAATATAAATTACTTTTACCGGCCCTGAATAAAACATAGCCGGTAAGGGTAAATACTTAGTGCAATTACTAAAAGGGGGTCCGCAGGTTGGTTTTTTTACGCTGTTACAGAGTGGATTTTTTGTTTCTGAAAAGGCCAAACCAGCGGAGGATTTTTTTCTCATAATTCCAGAAAAAGCGGAACTGGCCAAAGAAGAAAGAAACAATGAGTATAATAACCTGGTAACCGAAAACAAGTATAACAAGGCGCACCAGCAGTTTCCACAGCCACCAGGTTTCTTCATTCATACCCAGCCATGAAGTGATGGCTTTGGAAATATATGCAGTAAGCGAACCTGTAACGGCAAAAGTGCAAAGGATTAAAACAAGCTGTATATTGGAAACCTTCCATTTTGCTTTAAGCTTTTCGAACATGCTGCAAAGAGAAAAAAAAATCTTGTCAAAACAAGGATAAAAATGAGGTGATGTTTGCCTCAACAAATATGATTACAGAAACATGACAAAATACATTACAATAATTCAACAATCGGCTGAAACCCGCACCAGATAAGGCTCAAAAAAATTTAAGAACTGTTGATATTTTGTTAAGATCGTACCTTATTTTTGTGCCCTGTAATGGATTTTATCCACTTCTTCTACAACCCGTTGTGTTTATGAACGACTGTCGCCCCACTACCAGAATTTTGATCGTTTGCTGCACATTGTTATTTACGTTTTTTGTTAACCCATTGGCTGCTCAGGACGGAAAGGCATTGTTTCAGCAGAAGTGTGCTTCCTGCCACGCAATAGATAAAAGATTAACTGGTCCTGCATTAAAAGGGGTAGAAGATCGTTGGGCTGATAAAACTAAATTGTATGCATGGATAAGAAATAGTGCTGCGGTAGTAAAAAGCGGTTACCCCAGAGCTGTTGAGGTGTTCAATGAATTCAACAAAATTCAAATGACCGCCTTTCCAGAATTAACAGATAAGGATATTGATGCCATCTTAACTTATATTAATACTCCTCCACCCGGGACAGTCAATGGCGGGCCAACTCCTACCGACGTACCAGATCCATCATCCTCCGACAGTACCCTTCTCTTCGGCATACTCACCCTCATCCTCGCAGTAATTGCACTCATTTTATTACAGGTTAACAGCAACCTTAAAAAACTTTCCGACGATAAAGAAGGTATTCCTGCTCCCGAGCCGGTTCCCTTCTTCCGCAATAAAGCTTATATCGCATTGGGTATTATCGTCCTCTTTATGGTGGGGGGTTATTATACCATACAGGGCGCTGTTGGCCTTGGCCGCATGAAAAATTATCAGCCGGTACAACCCATTTATTATTCCCATAAAGTGCATGCAGGTGTTAACCAGATTAACTGTCTCTATTGCCACGGCGGTGCAATGGAAGGCAAACATGCCAACATACCTTCTGTAAATGTTTGTATGAACTGCCACATGGCTATTAATGAATATGCCAAAGGGCCCAAACTTTTTGATGAAAACGGAACTGAAGTAGATGGCACCGCTGAAATCCAGAAATTATATGCCGCTGCAGGCTGGGATCCCAAATCGCAGAAATACACCGGCAAAGGAAAACCCGTTGAATGGGTACGCATACACAACCTTCCCGATCATGTTTACTTTAACCACTCCCAGCACGTAAAAGCAGGTAAAGTGCAGTGCCAGACCTGCCATGGTGAGATACACAAAATGGATGAAGTATATCAGTTCTCCGACCTGAGCATGGGCTGGTGCGTTAACTGCCACCGCGAAACCAAAGTGCAGTTTACCGACAACAAATTCTACAGCATTTACGAAAAATTCCATGAGGATATCAAGAATAAAAAAATGGACAGTGTTACGGTAGAAAAGATTGGCGGTACGGAATGTCAGAAATGTCATTACTGATAAATAGGGTGATTTGAAGATATACTGATTTGCCGGGGGCAAAGGGCATTTTCAAATTTTCAGATTTTCAAATTTTTCAAATTGGGATAAATGAGTCAAAAAAAGTACTGGCAAAGTCTCGGCGAACTAAAGAACAGTGAAGGGTATAAGAATGATGTGAAAAATGAATTTAACGAAGAACTGCCTTTGGCTGACCTTGATGGTAAAGGACTTCTTGATGCCAAAACCCCACGCCGGGATTTCTTAAAATACCTCGGTTTCAGTACTGCCGCTGCTGCTGTTGCAGCCGGTTGTGAAATGCCTGTAAGAAAAAGTGTTCCTTATTTAAATAAGCCCGAAAATATAGTTCCGGGTGTGGCCAATTATTACGCCACAACTTATGTGCAGGATGGAGATGCCATTCCCGTAGTGGCCAAAGTAAGAGATGGCCGCCCCATCAAGATTGAAGGGAATGAACTGTCATCCATCACCAAAGGGGGTACATCTGCCCGTGTGCAGGCCTCCGTGCTGAATTTGTATGATACGGCCCGTTTACGTTACCCTATGGCAAATGGCAAAGAGTCGCCCACCTTTGATGCCTTTGATAAAATGGTTGCAGATGCCATGAACAGTCTGGGAGGATTACCTGTAGTATTGCTTACTTCAACCATTACTTCCCCCACTACAAAACAGATTATTAAGGAGTTTCTCGATAAATATCCCGGCAGCCGTCATGTGCAATACGATGCACTTTCTGCAAGCGGTATGTTGCTGGCCAACCAGGCCTGTTATGGTAAAAGGGCAATACCTTCTTATCATTTTGAAAATGCAAAAGTAATTGTAAGCATTGGTGCAGATTTTCTTGGCACCTGGCTAAGCCCTGTTGAATATGCCCGCCAGTATGCAACCGGCCGGAAGATCAACCAGCAAAACCCCGCAATGAGCAAGCATATACAGTTTGAAAGTATGCTGAGCATGACAGGTGCAAATGCGGATGACAGGTATGTTCACCGTCCTTCAGAAACGGGTGCGGTTGTTCTTAATTTGTATGCCAAACTGGGTGGAAGTGTTACTGCGCCTGCATTAACTGATGAAAGATTGAAGAAGGGCGTTGACATGGCCGCCAATATGCTTAAAGCTTCCGGAGGAGAAGCATTGGTGGTTTGCGGAAGTAATGACGTGAATGTGCAGGTGGTGGTAAATGCCATAAATGAGATTGTTGGTGCAAACGGTAAAACCATTAACTGGTCAACCACATTGAATACCCGCCAGGGAGATGATGCCGCAATGAACCAGCTGGTGCAGGAAATGAACGAAGGAAAGATTGGCGCATTGCTGATACATGGCGTTAACCCTGTTTATGATTATTTTGACGGAAAGAAATTTGCAGACGGATTAAAGAAAGTAAAAGCATCTGTTTCTTTTAATGAAAGGGAAGATGAAACAACTGAGCTCTGCAAATTTGTAATCCCCGACCACCACTTTCTCGAAAG